>JBJFHO010000067.1:0-3512 GCA_051893675.1 Ruminococcus sp.
CGTAACCCCACCTGCAAAAAGAACGCATGTCCGTTCTATACTGCCGAGTAAAGGAGTGTGAGGTGCCATGAGAGTACCCATCGTTGTCCCGGATCAGGCGATGCCCAAAAAGGATCCGGACGCTGTCAATCTCTGTCCGTGTATGACAAAGCCGGTGAAGCTCCACTACAAGATCTGCACCATGACATGGCGCAAGGAAGTGGGAGAGCCTGTCGCAGCCGGCGAGGTGGTCTGCGAGGGCGAGGTGGAAAAGAAAGCCCTGGAATTCACAGCACCCTGTGACGGCGTGCTGGCGGAACAGTGCATCGGGGATGATGACGAGTTCACTGCCGGCATCACCCTGGGCTATATCGAAACAGAGGGGGAAGCATAACATGGAACAGAACATCCAGCTCTATCTGGTCTCCGGCTTTTTGGGTTCGGGGAAAACCACGTTCCTGCGGAACATTCTCATGCAGAGCGCCGGGATACGTGTGGGCGTCATCGTGAACGAATTCGGCAGCATCGGCATTGACGGAAAGGTGTTGCAAAAGGACGGCTTGAAAATGGTGGAGATCAACAACGGCTCCATCTTCTGCGCCTGTCTGAAGGATGGCTTTGTCAAGACGCTGGTGGCATTTCTGGAACAGCCTGTGGACGTGCTCTTCATTGAAGCCTCCGGCATGGCGGATCCCTCCAGCATGGAACATCTGCTGGAACAGATGGAGTTCCTGGCTTCGAAAAAGGTACAGACAAAGCGCCGCTATGACTATCGGGGTGCCGTCTGTCTCATAGATGCCGGACGCTTTCTGGATTTCTGCGACCTCTTCACACCCACCCAGAATCAGGTCATGAAGAGTATGTTCCACGTGGTGAACAAGACGGATGAGGTATCCGCTCAGGTGCTGGAGGAGGTACACGAAAAGCTGAGAGAGCTGAACCCGGCGGCGTATTGTTATGATACCGCATATGGGGAAGTACCTCTTGCACTGATGCAGACCATGGTGACGCCGGAATCCTATGCCGGTGAAAGCAGCAATACTGCCTGGAATCGTCCCGAGACATACATTCTGGAGATGCAGGAGACCTATCCCATGGCAGCTATGGAACAGTTCTGCAGGGCACTCAGCAGTCAGGTGCTGCGGTGTAAGGGCTTTTTCATGACCCCTGAGGGTATGGCGGTGCATGTGGATAACGTGGGCACAGACGTGGTACTGAAAGAAGCCCCGGATCTGGTGCCCCTGACGGAAAAAATGAAGAAGCTGGTACTCATCGGAAAGGATGCAGCGCCTTATGCGGATGCCGTACAAAAGGCATGGGAGGCAGCTTTCGGCAGTGCAGCACTGTGCTACTATGACGACTGAGATGACACTGGAGGTGTGTGACAATGACAACAACCTGTTCTTGTACGGGGAAGAATATGGATCGACTGCTGCAGCCGGCGATCCTCATGATCCTGTGCGATCACGATATGCACGGGTTTCTGCTGCTCCAGCATTTGAGCGAATCCCCCATGTTCACCGGGACATATCCCGACCCCACGGGGCTGTACCGCTATCTGAAAAAGATGGAGCAGAACGGACTGCTGACATCCCAGAAAAAAGAACAGGAGGGTGCGCCGTCCAAGACGGTTTATCATATCACCGAGGAGGGCAGGCACTGCCTGAAACAATGGGAAGAGACTCTGGCGGATTACGAACAGCGTCTCCACGACTTTCTGGGGTGTATCCGGGAGAAGCTCTGATGGGGAGATGCAGCATTGGGGGGGAGAATCACCCATATCCTTTCCATCGTAACCCAAAACGAATATACATGCAACAACAGCGGGCGAACAATGTTCGCCCCTACAGTTGTCATGGCTTCACCTGTTCCATGACACACCACCTGTCCCTGCGAATGGCATGAACCATATCACAAAAAACCGCCGCTTGTCCGGTATAATCCCGGAACAGGCGGCGGTTCTGTATGTATCCACAAAATAATCAATCGTAGCGTTCGTCAATGACACGTGCGGTTTTCTTGGTACTCCGGGGGAGCAGACCGATCTCAACTACCTTTACAATAGGCGTAAATCCGATGCGGCTCTTTACCTTTTCGGCAATGCGCCGGCTCAGGTCTTCGAAGTCCACAGAGCCGGTGGTTTCCACGTAGATACGCATGGTATCCTTTCCATCCAGATGGGAGATGCGAATCTGGTATTCACTGGAAATCTCCGGGAATGTACCCAGTACTTCCTCGATCTGGCTGGGGAATACATTGACACCCTTGATCTTCATCATATCGTCCGTTCTGCCCATAATGGTGTCGATTCTCGGGAATTTGCTGCCGCAGGGACAGTCGCCGGGGATAATTCTGGACAGGTCGTGGGTTCTGTAGCGGATAAGCGGCGCACCCTCTTTCACCAGGGTGGTGATGACGATCTCGCCGATCTCGCCGTCCGGCAGATTCTTGCCGGTAACCGGGTCGATGATCTCCAGATAGATGAAATCATCCCAGTAGTGCATACCGCAGTTTTCCGGACAGCTGATGCCGATGCCGGGGCCGTAGATCTCCGTCAGTCCGTAGATATCGTACAGTTCGATGCCAAGCTCCGTGGAGATACGTTCCCGCATTTTCTCGCTCCAGCGTTCCGAACCGATGACGCCCTTTTTCAGGTGAATCTTATCCTTGATGCCACGCTTCTGGATTTCTTCTGCCAGCAGCAGGGCGTAGGAGGAGGTGGAACAGAGCACGGTGCTCTTCATGTCCATCATCATCTGGAGCTGCTTGTCCGTATTGCCGGGACCCATGGGAATAACCATTGCGCCCAGCTTTTCCGCACCGTTCTGGAAACCGATGCCGGCTGTCCAGAGACCATAGCCCGGTGTTACCTGGATACGATCCATGGGCGTAATACCTGCCATTTCGTAGCAGCGCTTGAACTGGATTGCCCAGTCGTCCACGTCCTTTGCCGTGTAAGGGATAATGACCGGGGTGCCCGTAGTACCGGAGGAAGAATGGATGCGGACGATTTCCTCTTCCGGGGCAGTCATCAGTCCCAGAGGGTAGGCATCACGCAGATCTTTCTTTTCGGAAAAGGGGAGCTTTTCGAATTCTTCCGGGGAATGTACCGCAGAGACACCAGCATCCTCCAGCTTTTTTCCGTAGAAGCTGTTGGAACGGAGCAGTGCCTGAATGCGGCTGTTGACAAGAGCCAATTGTTCATCCGTAATTTTCATAACAGGGATTCCTTTCATGCAAAAAATCTAAAAAACAAACAGCATAATTTGCGTATTCTTGGATATTTGTGTATTTTAAGGCAATACCGTGCAAAGCCGTCAGGCGCTCTTTGTGCGGTGTTGCCTTAAGCTATATTCGTTGTAAACGTCCCACCGGGACGTTTACAAGGCTTTACTTACTGAAAAGGTCTCACAAGGCGGGGCGGTCTTGTTCGCCCCGCCTCGAAAAAGCTGTCGCTTTTTCTCACCACCCTCTCCGCGCGCCGGAATACGGCGCAGGGTGTTTCGCCGCCTGCGGGCGGCGACCAGGGACGC
>JBJFHO010000068.1:0-3502 GCA_051893675.1 Ruminococcus sp.
GGACCAGCAGCCTGAGCAACCTTTTTGAAAGCGGGTAAGATACATTTTTAGATGTAGGGGCGACCATTGGTCGCCCGCACTTCCACTTTCTGAAGCAGCGTTTTATATGGATTAGGCGTAGCGTTTAAGGAGCAGAAAATGACATAATTCCACAGTAAGGTAGACATCCAGTCTGCCTTTTCTATTTATTCCCTTAAAAATTCTTCCGCCACACAGACGGTGCAAACAGAATCAACAGGGGCAGACATTCCAGACGTCCCAGGAGCATATCCGCCGTCAGCACGACCTTGGAAAAATTCGATAAAAAGGCGAAATTCTCCATAGGTCCCACCTGGTTCATACCGGGGCCGATATTGTTCACACAGGTGGAAACTGCCGAGAGCGTCGTCCCGAAATCCAGATCATTCAGGGACAGCAGGAGCATGGATGCCAGCACAATCCCCAGATACAGGATCAGGTAATGCATGACGCTGTAAACCGTTTCCTCGTTCATGGTCTTGTCATCGGATTTGACAGAGTTGACGGAGTTGGGATGCATCATCTTCCGCATGGACAGCGCACCGCTTTTGCAGAGGATCACAAACCGCTGCACCTTGAATCCGCCGCCGGTGGAACCGCCGCATGCACCGATATACATCAGGATCAATAGCAGCATCTGGGAGAACATGGGCCATTGATTATAATCCGCTGTGGCGAAACCGGTGGAGGTCATAATGGACGCAACCTGGAATACCGCATACCGGAATGCTTTTCCCACGGTATGATAAACGGACTGGGTATTGATCATGATCAATATGGTGAATATGGCAAAGATACTCAGGTACACCTTGAGTTCCGTGTTTTTGCGTACTTCCCGGAACCGCCGGATGAGCATGAAGTAATACAAACTGAAATTGATGCCGAAGAGCAGCATGGTTACTGTTACAACGCCCTCCAGGTAGGGAGAATTGTAGTAGGCAATGCCGGTATTTTTGATGCTGAAACCGCCTGTTCCGGCAATCCCCATGGCGTGGCAGACGCTGTCGAACAGGGGCATTCCTCCGGCAGCCAGCAGTATCATAGTCACAATGGTCAGCCCGGTGTAAATCAGGTACAGATATACTGCCGAATTTTTTCCCTTGGGTACCAGCTTGCTCACCTGAGGGCCGGGGCATTCTGCACGCATGAGATAGAGGGCATGGCTGGAGGACGGCATAATGGCGACAGCCAGCACCAGTACACCCATACCGCCTACCCAGTGGGTAAAGCTTCGCCAGAACAGCATACCCTTTGGCAGGGCTTCGATATCCGTCAGAATAGTGGAGCCGGTTGTAGTGAACCCGGAAACACTTTCAAATACAGCATCGCAGAAGCTGGGGATACAGCCGCTCAGATAGAAGGGCAGTCCTCCGGCAATGGAGTAAAGCACCCACAGCAGCGCCGCAATAACCATGCCCTCCCGGGCGAACATGTTCTTATTTTTGGGGCGTTTCAGGGAAAAGGGCAGGGAAACAGCTGCAACACAGATGCCCACAAGCAGAAATACACCGGCGCAGAAATATTCCCGGAAATACAAGCTCACTGCCGCCGGGATCAGAAACAGTGCCGAACCGATCAGCATTGCTCTGGATAAGTAATGAAGTACAATTCCTTTGTTCATCTCGTACCGCCCTAATTCAAAATATCCTTGAGACCGGAGAACCGATGTCCTTTGGAGACAATGACAACGGAATCTCCCATTTCAATGGCATCGTTGCCGTCCGGTATGATAATTTCACGTTTGCGGATAATGGCGCACAGGAGAATATTCTTTTTCAGCTGCACTGCATGAAGCGGTACGCCTACCAGACCGGGAATCCGGTCTTTGACACGGAACTCGATTGCCTCCACCTGATTCCCCACCAGATGATACAGGGATTCGATTTCGCTGCCGGCGGCGTTTGCCAGAGAACGCACATAGCTGACCACATTGCTGGTGGTCAGATATTTCGGGGAGATCACGCAGTCCAGTCCCAGTTCCGATGCAAGGGCAACATAATTATCCCGGTTGATCTTTGTCACTACCTTGGCATTGGTGCAGTCCTTTGCGAACAGGGAAATGACCATGTTTTCCTCATCAATGCCTGTAAGTGCCACAAAAGCGTCCACATCCAGCACGCCCTCTTCCACCAGCAGATCCTGATCTGTACCGTCGCCCCAGATGACAATGGCTCTGGGCAGCAGTTCTGCCAGTTTCATGCTTCGCTGGCGGTCTTTTTCCACGATCTTGACCTTCATGCCCATATTCAGCAGCTGCCTTGACAGATAGTAGCACACACTGCCGCCGCCTACGATCATGACAGTTTTGACCTTATTTTTCATAAAGCCGCTGGCACGGAAAAAGCGTTCGATATTTTTATGGGAAGCAGCCACATGGATCCGGTCGCCGGGACGCAGGGTAAAATCACCGCCTGGGATATAGACCTCATCCTCACGCTGTACGGCGCAGATCAGGAATTTCGTCTTGACTTTTTTGTACAGTTCCCGGAAACTCAGCCCGTCCAGCCACTGAAACTGGGGCAGGCGGTATTCCACAAGTTCCAGTTTCCCCTTGCCGAACACCTCGACCTTTGCCGCAGACGGGAACACCAGTACACGCATGATTTCATCTGCGGTGGCAAATTCCGGATTGATGACCATGGACAAGCCCAGATCTTCCCGGATGAGGTGCATCTGCTGATAATACTCCGGCATACGCACACGAGAGATGGTTTTTTTTGCTCCAAGGCGCTTGCCAATAAGGCAGCAGAGGATATTCAGCTCGTCATAGGGCGTTGCTGCGATCAGAAGCCCTGCTTTGTTGACGCCTGCCTCCAGCTGGGTTTCAGAAGTCGCACCGTTTCCCTCAATACACATGACATCCAGCATGTTCTGGGACTTGCGCAGGTGTGCTTCCTCGTTATCTACAACGGTGACATCATGTCCTTCCCGCACCAGGGCGGAGGACAGGTTGCTGCCGACCTTTCCGTTACCAATAATTACAATTTTCATGTTCGTTTCACCCTACATCATTGCAAAGTCATTTTCCCGACAAATTTCAAAGCCTATTATAGCACGCCAGGCAGAAAAAGTCAATGATAGTGTATCAGAATTTCCTGAGTTTTAACGAGAACAAAATATCTGTGCGAAGCACAGGCAATGAAGTTTTTTTGATCCAGCAATTTTTTCAAAAAATGCTGGTGGGGTCAAGGGGCAAAGCCCCTTGTCGCCGTCCGCAGACGGCGAAACACCCCGGCGCATCCTTTTGCGCCACGGAGAAAAGGGGTGAGAAAAGCGACAGCTTTTCGAGGGGAAAGCGAACAAGACCGCTTTCCCCTTTGTAAACCGTCTTGTAAAGCAAAATTTTGAAAACGTCCCGGTGGGACGTTTTCAACGAGGTTAACTTACAATTTGTTGCAAACATCCCACCGGGATGTTTGCAAGGCTTTACTTGTTGAAAAGGTTTCACAAGGAGGGGCGGTCTTGTTCGCCCCTCCTCGAAAAA
>JBJFHO010000069.1:0-3470 GCA_051893675.1 Ruminococcus sp.
TTCTTTAGTGCGCCCTTTTTAACTTTTTAGAGGGGTATTTTATTTTTCAAACTTCTTTCCCGGAAGATGTTCCGGAAGAGGAATCGCACAAGGGGACCGGCGAAAAAAATCTGTAAGAAAAAAGCCATAGGGAAGCACTGTACCGCCAGAGTAATCCACTGTACAAACCAATTTCCCGTAAAACCGTTGTGAAGGAATGTTGCGAAAAGGGTAATGGTCGGGACAACAAAGGCAACCGTAAGGGACTGCATCATAATGGTGAAGAAAAACGGATTATCTTTCTGCGGATCCACGATTCTGCGGCTCAGTATCAGAGCAACTTTGGATACTATAAAGAACACAAGCAGGAATACCAGTACATATTCCACCCACATTTCCTGAATGGCAGTCAGAAATACAGCGTATGTCAGTTCGCCGTTTTTCCGTGCGATGGTGTAGACGGTCATGCAGAATACCATGACGAACACCATGAGGATGGTAAAAATAAGGCTTTGAAATTTTGTTTTTGGCATAAAACTACCTCCAAATATAAAAAAATTGCCTGACAGACATTTTCGCCTGTCAGGCATTGCTATATCAGTATAGCAAATTCTGATTATCGTGTCAAGTGGATATTTTGCAACAAATTTCTCAACATTATTCCGTCCGCAGTGCAGTTACCGGGTCTTTTTTCGCTGCTTTTTTCGAGGGGATCAGACCGGCGATCACTGTCAGGAACATGCTGATGAGTACCAGGATCACAGCGCCCTTCCACGGCAGCTTAGCCAGATTGGAGATATCCGTCAGTGCACCGATAATGGCATTTGCCGGAACCAGCAGCACCAGCGTTACGCCGATACCGATCAGACCGGCACAGGTGCCGATAATCAGTGTCTCCGCATTGAAGATGCTGGAAATATTCCGCTTAGAAGCACCGATACCACGCAGGATACCGATTTCCTTGGTACGTTCCAGAACGGAGATGTATGTAATAATGCCGATCATGATGGAGGAGACGACCAGAGAAATGGAAACAAAGGCAATGAGAACATAGCTGATCATGTTGACGATCGTAGTGACTGAGGTCATCATAAGTCCCACGTAGTCTGTGTAGGTGATGGTCATTTCCTCGTGTCCGTCGTCGATCTGCGCATCATTGTAGTCGTCAATAATGGAGACGATGGAATCCTTTGCATCAAAGTCCTTGGGATAAATGCTGATGGCAGAGGGCTGCTCCAGATCAACCACGCCCAGCTGTGCCAGAACGCCGTCATAGGTGTCCGTAGAGTTTTCCCGGATGGATTTCCGGTAGGATTCCAGCAGTTCCTCTTCGCTCATGACAGCAGCCATCTGCTGGAACTGTGCCTGCTCTTCCGGGCTCATCTGTGCCACATCTGCCTGTAAATCTTCCATGGTCAGGCTGTTGACATATTCGTCGATATTGAAAGGCGTACCGGTCAGGACATTGGTGTCCGGGTCAGCCACCTGTGCCTTTGCAATTTCACTGTCATTGATGTGGTTGATCACATAATCCGTCAGTGCGGAATTGTAGGCAATAGAGCCGTTGATGGAAGTTGCAGTTGCTTCTTCATTGGGACGGATAATGCCCACGATTTTCAGCTCCGGTGCATCTTCCACCAGCTGCTTCATGTATGTATCATCGTCACGCTTGTCCTCCCATACGCCGGAGGTCTCGTTATACTGATAATAATCCGTATTCAGCACCAGCTTGAAGGATGTGTTCAGCAGATCGTTATAGGTGAAGGAAACATTTTCCGTCTCTTCCACCGTCTCACCCTGCATGACCTTTTGCATCATGTCACGGAATTCATCCTGATCCATCAGCCCCAGAGTGTACAGTGCAACGTCACTGATCTCATTGTTTTCGTCCACCACGAGAACTAGTTCGTTGTAAGCGTCCGCATCGGGCATTCTTCCGGCAAGAACATCATACTGGGATTCCACCAGCTCACGGTTGTCCAGCATCTCCGAGAATACGTTTCCGAAAGACATGTATGCTGTCATATCGCTGGCAGAGGTGGGCATTTCCGAACCGGCAGCACTGCCGCTTGTGGTACTGTTCAGCGTACTGGGATTGACCTGTACTACGCCGTCAGAAGTGTCTGTACTGTACAATTGCAGATCCAGATCATAGCTGTACTGAATATCTGAAATATAATTGTCAATATCGCTCTCATCGCTTTCCAGATAACTCTTGAATGCGCCCAGATCATTTGCCTTGGATTCCTGGCTCATGGTGGAGAGCATACTGCCTGCAATGTTGTTGGAGTAGACCTTGTCCTTTTCATGCCCACTTTCTTCGTCCACATTCTGCGACATCATATCTGTCATCATAGAGGTCAGATCCATGCTTTCCTTTTCGATGGTCAGCGGATAAGTGGACAGCGTGTCTTTCTGTACTGTCTCAATATACTGGCTGATACCGTTGGACAGGGACAGTACCATGGCAATGCCGATGATACCGATACTGCCTGCAAAGGAAGTCAGAATGGTTCTGGCTTTCTTGGTGCGCAGATTGTTAAAGCTCAGGGACAGCGCCGTCAGGAATGACATGGAGGATTTTCCCATATTCTTGTGTACCGGTGCTTCCTTGGTCTCCGGTATTGCAAAGGGATCGGAATCATCCAGAATCTTGCCGTCACGCAGTTTTACGATACGTGTGGCATAGGTCTCTGCCAGCTCCGGATTGTGGGTTACCATAATGACCAGCCGGTCTTTGGCAACCTTTTTCAGCAGATCCATGACCTGAACACTGGTTTCTGTATCCAGGGCACCAGTTGGCTCGTCTGCCAGCAGAATATCTGGATTATTGACCAGTGCACGTGCAATGGCAACACGCTGCATCTGTCCGCCGGACATCTGATTCGGCTTTTTGTGCAGCTGATCGCCTAAGCCCACCTGCTCCAGAGCTTCCTTGGCACGGGCACGCCGTTCACTTCGGGAAATACCGGAAATAGTTAGCGCCAATTCCACATTTGCAAGTACTGTCTGATGGGGAATCAGGTTATAGCTCTGGAACACAAAGCCGATGGTGTGGTTTCGGTAGGAATCCCAGTCTCTGTCTTTGTATTTTTGCGTTGAAACGCCGCCGATAATCAGGTCACCGCTGTCGTACCGGTCCAGTCCGCCGATGATGTTCAGCATCGTGGTCTTACCGGAACCGCTGGGACCCAGAATTGCGACAAACTCGTTGTCCCGGAAATTCAGACTGACGTGATCCAGCGCAGTTTGTACCAGATCACCAGTTTTGTACTGTTTGACAATATCCTTGATTTGCAGCAAACAAATCGCTCCTTTCTGAGATAACAGATCATATTTGCATAAGCGTACTAGTACCCTGTCACATCTAAAAATTTATTCCATTGCAAACGTCCCACCGGGACGTTTGCAAAATTTCACTTATTGAAAAGGGTTTACAAGGGGAAAGCGGTCTTGTTCGCTTTCCCCTCGAAAAGCTGTCGCTTTTCTCA
>JBJFHO010000070.1:0-3461 GCA_051893675.1 Ruminococcus sp.
GTCTTACTTTCATTGCAACTGTCCTCCTTCTCGGAACAACTGTGCAGCCGGCCATCTGCCGTCTGCGATGAATTGGAAACGATGGTTACAACCGGAAACACGGTGTCCCCTGAAACCATTTTCACGGAAACTGCCTTTGTGCAGTTCCGGAAAACAGGTTAAGTTACTTGGCTCTCCAAGTGATTCTGCCTTTGGTCAGATCATAGGGCGACATCTCGACAGTCACCTTATCGCCCGGCACGATACGGATGTAGTTCATCCGCAGCTTTCCGGACACGTGCGCAAGGATGATATGCTTATTCTGCAGCTCCACCTTAAACATTGCATTGGGCAGAGATTCGAGAACGATCCCTTCGACCTCAATTACATCTTGCTTTGACAAACTGATAACCTCCCCGACGGGTATCTTGATGATCAGCGGAACGCATGTTCTCACTGATACTGCTTCAACACATTTCTGAGCTTTTTGTCCGTGACACCCTCCAAATCGACGAGTGTAGCTGTCATTTGAAGATGCCGTACGTTTTTCCGTTTCGGTGCGTCCAGTCTGCGGCGTTTTCCGTCTGCGATGGTGGCATAGCCGTTTTCCACAGACAGTACCACAAAGTAGCCGCCCCGATCTCTGCCGGCAAGCGCACGAACCACCAGACCTCTTGTCAGTTCCATAAAAACGATCCTCCGCTTATGGTCTGGTCAGAATCACCGGGCCTTCCTGCGTTACTGCGATCTCGTGTTCGAAATGCGCCGCAGGAGAACCGCTGCGGGTCACGACCGTCCACCCGTCCTTCAGCACACGGACGTCGTCGCCCTTGCCGTTGATCATCGGCTCGATGCAGAACGTCATGCCGGGCATCAGCCGGATGCCGTGGCCGGGCTTGCCGTAGTTCGGCACCTCCGGATCCTCATGCATCTCGTGTCCGATTCCGTGACCGCAGTATTCCCGCACGATACCGTATCCACGGGAACCGCAATACTCTTCCACCGTATGAGACACGTCACCCAGGCGTGCACCCACCTTTGCCGCTTCGATCGCTGCATAAAGGCTAGCCTCTGTCACACGCAGAAGATCTGCCGCTTCCTCGGAGATATCGCCGACAGCAAAGGTATATGCCGTATCGCCGACGAATCCATCGAAAGTTGCGCCAACGTCCACGCTGACAATATCGCCCTCACGGATGATCCGCTTGGGACTGGGGATGCCGTGAATCACTTCTTCGTTAATTGAAATGCAGGCGCTTGCCGGAAATCCGCCGTAGCCGAGGAATGTCGGTACAGCACCGCAGCTGACGATAAAATCGTGAATGGACTTATCCAGCTGTTTTGTGGTCATACCGGGGTGGATTACCTTTCCGGCATGTTCCAGCGCACGGGCTGCGATTCTGCCCGCTTCCCGCATTTTCAGCAAATCAGATTTCGATTTGATGGTAACACTCATTTTACGCCCACAGCCTTCAGAGTCAGTGCAGTGGTATCTGCAACTTCTTCCTGACCGATGACGGTTTCGAGTTTACCCTGCTTTTCATAGTACGCCTTCAGCGGCTCAGTGGTCTTGTGATAAGTTGCGAGACGATCCAGAACCGTTTCCGGCTGGTCATCCTTACGGATGATGGTCTTTCCGCCGCACTTATCGCAGACGCCCTCTACCTTGCTGGGCTTGAACTGAATGTGATAGGTTGCGCCGCACATCTCGCAGACTCTTCTGCCGGAGACACGCTCCTTGATGGTCTCGTCCGGAACATAGATCTCCAGCACCTTGTCGATGCGGACACCCATTTCATCCAGTGCCTCTGCCTGAGGTACACTGCGGGGGAAACCGTCGAGGATGAAGCCTGCCTTGCAGTCGTCCTGTGCGATACGCTCTTTCAGGATGCCGATAACAATATCATCGGAAACCAGAGCACCAGCGTCCATAGCGGCCTTTGCCTTTACGCCGTATTCCGTACCGGTGCGGACTGCCTCACGCAGCATATTACCGGTGGAAATCTGCGGAATGTTCAGTGCATCAGAGATCTTTTCTGCCTGGGTACCCTTGCCGGCACCCGGTGCGCCCAAAAGAATCAGATTCATAGGAATATGCCTCCTTGTTTATTCGAGGAAGCCCTTATGATGACGCATCATCATTTCGGACTCCAGCGTGCGGACAGTTTCCAGTGCTACGCTGACAACGATGAGGATGGTAGTACCGCCCATTGCCAGGGAGCTGAGGTTGTGGTCAAACCAGGTCAGCGCAATCGGGAAGATCGCAATGATACCCAGGAAGAACGCACCAACCAATGTGATCTTCGACAGTACACGCTGGATGTAATCCGACGTAGGCTTTCCGGGACGGATGCCCGGGATACCGCCGTTGTTCTGACGGAGATTATTGGCGATTTCAATGGGATTATACTGCATGGATACATAGAAGTAGTTGAATGCAATAATCAGAATGAAATAAATCACCGCATAGCTCAGGGACTGTGTACTGAAGAAGTTAATAAATCCATTATAGAATTTCTGCCAGAATCCAACCGGATCATCATAGACCGGCTTGAACAGGCTGATGGTGCTGGGCAGAGACATAAAGGACATGGCGAAGATGATGGGCATAACGCCGCTCATGCATACCTTGATCGGAATATGCGTGGACTGACCGCCATACTGTTTTCTACCCACAACACGCTTTGCGTACTGGATGGGAATCCGGCGCTCGGATGCATTCATGAAAACGATGAATGCAATCATGATGATAAAGAGAACCAGAACGCCCAGGGATTCGAAGAAATACCGCTGCGGTTCGCTCTTGGTCAGCTCAGCCAGTGTTCCTGCCATAACCGGGAACCGTGCCAGGATACCGGCAAAGAGGAGCATGGAGATACCGTTTCCGATACCCTTGTCGTTGATCCGGTTGCCCATCCATACAACGATGGATGTACCGGCGATAAAGGAGCCGACGATAACGAATGCGATAAAGACATTGGCTGCCTTGGAGCCGCCGTCTGTCACTGCACCCATCTGGTTTTTCAGTGTCAGATAATATGCAAAGGACATAAATGCTGACAATGCCAGAGAAACGGCAGCAGTGATTTTATTGAGTTTTTTCTGTCCCTCTTCGCCCTCGTCACGCAGACGCTCCAACGGCGGCAGCGCATATGTCAGCAGCTGCATAATGATGGATGCGTTGATATACGGGGTAATGGACAGAGAGAATACGGTTGCCTGAGAAAGGGCACCACCGGTGATGATATCCAGGTATTCCAGGAAGTTACCGCCGGTTGCGTTTTCTGTCATCCAGGTGCTGACTGTAGCGGTATCCAGGAACGGTACCACAACAGCGCTTCCCAGACGGAAGATCAGGAGCATGAGCAATGTATACAGGAGCTTTTTCCGGATTTCCGGGATACTCCAGGCATCTCTTAACGTCTTGAACACGTTACATCACCTCTGCTTTTCCGCCAGCCTTTTCAATTTTTTCAGCTGCG
>JBJFHO010000071.1:0-3437 GCA_051893675.1 Ruminococcus sp.
CCAGAAGAGAAGGAGGTAACCAGTAATGCTGCTTCCTAAGAGAGTAAAATACCGTCGTGTTCACAGAGGACGTATGACGGGTAAAGCAACCAGAGGTAATTATGTAAGCAACGGTGAGTATGGTATCCAGGCACTGGAACCGGCATGGATCACCTCCAACCAGATCGAGGCAGCTCGTATCGCAATGACTCGTTACATCAAGCGTGGCGGTCAGGTTTGGATCAAGATCTTCCCGGATAAGCCGGTGACCAAGAAGCCGGCCGGCACTCGAATGGGTTCCGGTAAGGGCGCTCCGGAATACTGGGTAGCTGTTGTTAAGCCGGGCAGAGTCATGTTCGAGATCGCAGGCGTGCCGGAAGAGACCGCTCGTGAGGCAATGCGTCTCGCAATGCACAAGCTGCCGATCAAGTGTAAGTTTGTAAAGGCTGAAAAAGGAGGCGAGCAGTAATGAAAGCAACCGAAGTTAATAACATGCCGGTAGATGAGCTGAACGCAAAGCTGGACAGCCTGAAGGAAGAGCTCTTTGCACTTCGCTTTCAGCTCGCAGCAAATCAGCTGGAAAACACTGCCCGCATCAAGGCAGTTAAAAAAGATATCGCACGTGTGAAGACTGCGCTCCGTTCTGCGGAACTGTCTGCACAGCAGTGAGTAGGAGGGTTTTACTGTGGCTGAGAGAAATTTGAGAAAAACCAGAGTCGGCAGAGTTGTCAGCGATAAGATGGATAAGACCGTCGTTGTTGCAATCGTCGATAATGTAAAACACCCGCTGTATAAGAAGATCGTTAAGAGAACCGTCCGCCTGAAGGCACACGACGAAAACAACGCTTGCAAGGTTGGCGATCGTGTTGAAGTGATGGAGACCCGCCCGCTGTCTAAGGACAAGAGATGGCGTGTCGTAGAGATCATCGAAAAGGCAAAGTAAACATCATCAATAGAGAAACCAGAATCGGTCTTTGGATGTGCCAGAGACGTTCTGAAAGGAGGAACTCGCTGTGATTCAGATGCAGTCTTATTTGAAAGTTGCAGATAACACCGGTGCGAAAGAACTGATGTGCATCAGAGTTCTGGGCGGCACTCGCAGAAGATATGCAAATATCGGCGATGTCGTGGTAGCATCTGTTAAGAAAGCAACACCCGGCGGCGTTGTAAAGAAGGGCGACGTAGTCAAGGCAGTGATCGTTCGTTCGGTAAAGGGTCTGCGCAGAGAAGACGGGACCTATATCCGTTTCGATGAAAACGCTGCTGTTATTATCCGTGAAGATAAAAACCCGAAGGGCACTCGTATCTTTGGGCCGGTAGCAAGAGAGCTTCGTGATAAGGATTATATGAAGATCCTGAGCCTCGCTCCGGAAGTACTGTAAGTTGGAGGTGTCAAGATGAGTAAGGTTCATGTAAAAACAGGCGACACCGTTATCCTGCTGACCGGTAAGGATAAGTACCAGTATAACGATCCGGAAAAGAAGGACAAGGGCAGAAAGACCGGTAAGGTCGTAGCAGTCAGCCCTAAGGAAGGCAAGGTCATCGTAGAAGGCTTCAACGTTGTGACCAAGCACGTAAAGCCTACCCGTATGGGTCAGGTCGGCGGCATTGTAGAAACCGAAGCTCCGCTGTATGCCTGCAAGGTACAGCTGGTTTGCCCCAAGTGCGGTCAGCCCACCAGAGTGGGTCACGTCATTGAGGATGGCAAGAAGCTCCGTGTCTGCAAGAACAAAGATTGCGGCAAATCTTTTGAGTAAAGGAGAAACGATATGTCTACGTTAAAAGATTACTACAATAGCACCGTTGCTCCTGCAATGATGAAGAAGTTCGGCTATGAGAATGTCATGCAGATCCCGAAGCTCGACAAGGTTGTTGTCAACGTGGCAGCCGGCGAAGCAAAGGATAACGCAAAGGTGATCGATGCGATCATGACAGATCTCGCAGCAATCACTGGTCAGAAGCCGGTGGTTTGCAGAGCAAAGAAGTCGGTAGCTAACTTTAAGCTCCGTGAGGGTATGCCCATTGGCGTAAAAGTAACTCTCCGCGGCGAAAAGATGTATGAATTTGTATACAAGCTGTTTAATGTAAGCTTCCCCCGTGTACGTGACTTCCGTGGTATCAACGGCAACTCCTTCGATGGTAAGGGCAACTACTCTACCGGTATCAAGGAACAGCTCATTTTCCCGGAAATCGAGTACGATAAGATCGACAAGGTAAGAGGTATGGATATTAACTTCATTACCACGGCTCAGACCGACGAAGAAGCAAAGGAACTGCTGACTCTGCTCGGCGCACCGTTTGCGAAGTAATCAGGGAGGAAACACATCATGGCAAAAAAGGCAATGAAATTAAAGCAGCAAAAGACTCCCAAGTTTTCCACACGTGCTTACACCCGTTGTAAGATCTGCGGAAGACCCCATGCTTATCTGAGAAAGTACGGCATCTGCCGTGTATGCTTCCGTGAATTGGCGCATGAGGGCAAGATTCCGGGCGTGAAGAAAGCAAGCTGGTAAAGAGGAGTTACGAAAAGGAGGTCATTGGCATGCAGATTACAGATACAATAGCAGATATTCTGACAAGAATTCGTAATGCGAGTTCCGCACGGCACGCCACGGTTGACGTTCCTGCTTCCAACGTAAAGAAGGCTATTACACAGATTCTGTTGGACGAAGGCTATATCAAGGGCTTTCAGGTCATTGAGGATGGCAAGCAGGGCGTGATCCGCATCACACTGAAGTATACAGAAAACCGTTCGCCGGTTATCACCGGTCTGCGCCGGGTTTCCAAGCCGGGTCTGCGGATCTATTCCAGCTGTGAGGATATGCCGAAGGTACGTAAGGGACTGGGTATTGCAATCGTTTCTACCTCAAAGGGCATTATGACAGACAAGAAGGCTCGTGAGCTGAATGTCGGCGGCGAAGTTTTAGCATTTGTTTGGTAAGGAGGACACGGGATTATGTCAAGAATAGGAAAAAAACCGATCAGTGTTCCTGCCGGCGTAGAAGTAAAGTGCGAAGACAATTTCGTTACCGTTAAGGGCGCAAAGGGCACTCTGACCAGACAGTTCTCCAAGGAACTGGGCATCGAAATCGCAGACGGCGTGATCAATGTAACCCGCCCGTCTGACGACAAGGAGCACAGATCCCTGCACGGTCTGACCAGAACACTGATCGCAAATATGATCGAGGGCGTAACCAACGGTTACTCCAAGACCCTCATCATCGAGGGCGTCGGCTATCGTGCCGCAAAGAAGGGCAAGGACGTTGTCATGAACCTGGGCTATTCTCACCAGGTAACCGTGACTGAGAACGACGACATCAAGCTGGATGTACCCCAGCCGAACACCATCGTTGTCAGCGGTATCGACAAGCAGAAGGTCGGCCAGTTTGCAGCAGAAGTACGTGAAAAGCGTCCGCCGGAGCCGTATAAGGGCAAGGGCATCCACTATGTCGACGAGC
>JBJFHO010000072.1:0-56413 GCA_051893675.1 Ruminococcus sp.
AGACTGCTGTCTCGTTTTTTTCGAGATTGCAGTCTTTTTTGTTGGAGACTTTTTTACAGCCCCTTTCATTTTCATATCACTTCCGCCGCACCAGCGCTCCCACGCCGCAGCATCCCAAAAATACTACCAGATCTACTGCTACAATGGTAGCTCCCACAGGTGTGGATGCCAGAATGGAGATCAGCAGTCCGCCTACAGCGCATACCACTGAGATCACCGCCGCACACACGATGACACCCCGGAAGCTCCGGAACAGCCGCATTGCCGACAGTGCGGGGAAAACAATTAACGCCGAAGTCAACAGAGACCCCACCAGATTCATAGCAAGGACAATAATCACTGCCGTCACCACGGCAATGAGGAAATTGTACATTCTCGCACGGATACCCGTTGCCGCTGCAAATGTCTCATCGAAAGTCACAGCAAAGATCTTGTGATAGCACAGGAAAAAGATCGCCATCACCACTACGGACATAGCCACACACAGCCATACATCTGTTTCCGACAGAGTCAGAATCATCGTGGAACCGAACAGGGTACTGCACACATCCCCGGAAACATTCGCCGAAGCGGAAAACAGATTCTGCACCAGATAGCCTATGGCTAGAGCGCTTACTGAAAGCATGGCGATAGCAGCGTCCCCCTTGATCTTCGCACTCTGATTGGCGCACAGCAGCAGCACTGCACATGCCACTGTCACCGGCATGACCAGAATCATCTCATTGTCCAGCCGCAATACTGTCGCAATTGCCAGGGCACCAAATGCCACATGGGACAGTCCGTCGCCAATGACAGAAAACCGTTTCAATACCAGTGTTACACCCAGCAGCGAGGAGCAGAGGGCAATGAGTACCCCGGCAATCAGCGCATACTGTACAAATGTAAAGGACAGATAACCTGTCAGTTGTTCCCAGAGTCCCATGTTCACACCGTCCCTTCCCCGGTATACGCCTGCCCGATCTTGCTCTTGAGATAATCCGCTTTTGTCCCGAAAAACAGCGGCGTTTTGCTGATATGCAGCACATGGGTGGCATACCGCACTGCCGCCTCCATATCGTGGGATACCATAAGTATGGTAATGCCGTCCCGCTGGTTCAGCTGCTGGATCAGCTCATACAGCTCCGTCTGTGCCTTGGGATCCAGTCCCGTCACCGGCTCATCCAGCAGCAGCATTTTCTGCGTCGCACCCAGTGCACGTGCCAGAAGGACACGCTGCTGCTGTCCGCCGGACAATTCCCGATAGCACCGCTTTGCCAGATGGGCAATTCCCAGACGTTCCATGTTCTCCTGGGCAAGCTGTTTTTCCTGTTTCGTGTAAAAGGGACGGAATCCGCTGCGGTTCAGACAGCCCGAACGGACGATCTCCTGCACTGACGCCGGAAAATCCCGCTGTACTGCCGTCTGCTGAGGCAGATAACCGATCTCATCCGGCTGCAAGCCGTCACCAGTTGTAATTGTCCCTGCCATAGGCTCTTTCAGCCGGAGCAACGCCTTAATGAGCGTACTTTTTCCGGAACCGTTCTCCCCTACAATATACAAATAATCCCCGGCATTTACCGAGAAAGACAAATGCTCCGTCACCGCTACCCCCTCATATCCCAGAGTCAGGTCAGTACAAGTCAGCTGTGCCATATCTTTCACCATACTTTCTGTTTGAAACTATTTAAAATTAGGAATTAGGAGTTAGGAATGAGGAATGGTGGTATCGCCTGCGGCGATGGATTAGTATAACATATCAGTCTACTGTCAAAGCCTTGCGCAATACCTCCAGATTTTCCTCCATTCGTGACAAGTAGGTCACGCCGCTATCCAGTTCCTCCTGAGTCACAGATTGCAGAGAATTGAGCACCAATATTTCCCCGTCAGAATCTGCATTTTCCAGCACCGTTCGGGCAAGGGATTGATTATTGCCTTCCACTGTCAGAATACAGGGCAGTTCTAGTTCTTTCAGTTTCCGGCTCAGAAAAGCAATGGTCTCAAAGCTTGCCTCCGTCTCTGCGGAGCAGCCCGGAAATGCCGCATAATACGTCAGGTCATAATCCTCTGCCAGATAACGGAATGGGAACCGGTCTGCCACCAGAATGGTACTGCGCACAGCCTCCGCCAACATCTCCTGATATTTCCCATCCAGTGCCTGTAATTCTCTGATATAGGCAGCGCAGTTTTCCTGATATTCCGCTGCATGTGCCGGGTCAGCTTCGCAAAGGGCATCCCGGATGGCTTCGCAGGCAGGCTGCGCCCGGCGCAGGGAAAGCCAGACATGCTCGTCCAGTTCTTCCTCCTCTTCGTGGTCGTGATCTTCGTCATCATGGTCATCGTGGTCATCATGTTCGTGGTGGTGCTCCTCTTCCTGCATGCCCTCCACAATCACTTCCTCGTCAGCATCTGCCGCCTCCATCATGGAAACGACCCGGACGGTGTCATTTTCCGCTGTTTCCAGCACATCCGTCACCCACTGATCTGATGCACCGCCCACGTAGCAGAATACGTCTGCCTGGGAAATGGCAGCAATGTCCTTTACAGATGGCTGATAGCTGTGCAGATCTGTGCCGCCTTTCACCAGCAGCGTCACATCCACCCCATCCACATCGCCAACAATCCGGCGTGTCCAGTCATATTCCGGAAAGATCGTGCAGACCACCTGCACCTGTCCCGTAGATTCCACAAACTCACCGCATCCCGTCAGCAGAAAACACCACCCCAGGCATACAGCAAGTATAAGCGCCAATTTTCGTCTCATATGCTTCCTTTCATAAGGCAGAAAAACAGGGGTACTTTACGTCCCCCGTTCAGCTTCAATTTGAAAATGGTTTTCATATTCATATTATAGCAGATTCGATATGGGATGTCAAGAGGGAAATTTTCACGAATCAAAGCAGATTCTCGTAGGGAACGACCCCCGTGTCATTCCGCCAGATGTTCCATATCGAACGAAATAATTTTTGTTATGCCGTCAGATGCTTCATGTTGAATGGAACGACACGGGGGTCTTTCCCTACGATTGAAAAAATTTTTCCAATCCCCCCTTGACAACGTCTTTGGAATATGCTATACTGTATGTGTTGCATGAAGTGTACAACACATATAACGCATACAACGCATAAAAACTATGACATGTATATATGAGAACAGGAATGGAGGTTTTGCCATGTTTCAAATTGATCCCATGTCACGAGAGCCTGTCTATGAGCAGATCATTGCACAGGTAGAACGCTTTATTTTGACAGACGTGCTGCAGCCGGGGAGCCAGATCCCATCGGTGCGAAACGTTTCGATGACCAATTCCATCAATCCCCGTACGATTTTAAAGGCATATACAGATCTGGACGCCCGTGGGCTGATCCAGTCTGTACCGGGAAAGGGCTATTTTGTCTGTGCGGACGCACAGGAGAAGCTACTGCAGAAAGGGCGTGCAAAGATGAAAGATCTGACAGAATTGCTGACAGAGCTGGCGATTGCCGGCGTGACCAAAGAGGAAATCAGCGCCTGTGTAGAACAGGCATTTGCAGATGCTGAAAAGCAGCACCAACAGGGAGGGACTACAGTATGATCGAAGTAAAAAATCTCACAAAGCGGTTTCAGGATTTCACCGCACTGGAAAATGTCACCTGCACCATCGGTTCCGGCTGTATCTACGGCATGGTCGGCTCCAACGGTGCCGGAAAATCCACATTTCTGCGTGCGCTCACCGGTGTATACCAGCCGGACGGCGGACGAATCCTCATTGACGGAAAGCCTGTCTGGGATAATCCATCCGTAAAGCGCCGCATTGCCTATGTGCCCGATGAGCTGTACTTCCTCTCCGGCGCCAATCTGAACCGCATGGAACGGATGTACCGCAATACATACCCGGATTTTGATCCGGAACAGTTCCACAGGCTCTGCGACCAGCTCCAGCTGCCCCGGAATAAATCTCTGGGACAGTTCTCCAAGGGAATGCGCCGTCAGGCAGCGACCATTCTGGCACTGTCCTGCAAGCCGGACTATCTCTTCTTCGATGAAACATTTGACGGTCTGGATCCGGTCATGCGGAATTTCGTGAAGCGGCTCATCTGCGAGGACGTTCTGGAGCGAGGGGCATCGGCAATTATCACCTCCCACTCGCTCCGGGAGCTAGAGGATATCTGCGACCAGCTGGCACTGCTCCACAAGGGCGGTCTGGTACTGGAAAGCGACATCGAAAACCTCAAGACCTCCCAGTTCAAGATTCAGATCGCATTCCGGGAAGAATATGACAAGTCCAAATTCGACGGCATCCAGATCTCCCACTTTGAAAAGAGCGGCAGCGTAGCAAATATGATCGTAGGCGGTGACCGTACCGATATTGTGGAGAAGCTCCGTGCCATGCAGCCCATTCTCCTGGATGTACTGCCCCTGTCGCTGGAGGAGATCTTCACCTATGAAATGGAAACCCTGGGCTATACGTTCCAGATCGACGAAATGAACGAGGAGGGTGCTGCAAATGCAAAATCTTGAGAAACGCTATTCCTACCGGCACCATGACAAACAGGAAATGCGCCGTCAGTTTCTGACCAATCTGGTCATCCTGCTGCTGGTGCTGGGATTGGCGGCAGTTTGTGCAGTGACCTATTTTCATGCAAGAGGAGGATTTGTAAGATGAATAAAAAGCAATCCATATTTTCCCTGGGACTGCTGCGGGAGGGATTCCGGCAGTGCCAGATGATCGGCATTCTCTCCATGGTAATTATGGTACTGGGTGCCCTGTTCATTCCCATTGGGTGTGTAATCAATGTGTCGAATGATCCCTACTATGTGACAGAGGCATGGGATGCCTGGGGTGCAAATCCCCTGCTGCTTATCGTACTGTTGGCTGCACCGCTTATGACGCTGACATTGTTCCACTTCCTGGACAACCGTGCCGCTTCTGACTTGTACCACGCCATGCCCCACAAGCGCATTACCCTCTATCTCAGCTATGCCGGGGCAATTCTCCTGTGGGTCGTACTGCTGATGGCAGTGAGCACCGTGGTTTCTCTCATCTCCTGCGCCATCACCCACCAGTATATCATACTGTTGTACGACACCATTCTGCCCTATCTGTGCAGTATTTTCCTGATCTGCGCTCTGACCATCTCCGGCATTCTCATTGCCATGAGTCTGACGGGAACGGCATTCACAAACGTACTGTTTTCAGCCATTCTGCTGTTTCTGCCTCGGCTCTGCATTTATTTCCTGAGTGAAGCTGTCACAGGCAGTATGCCATTTATTGCCGGTGCAAGTGAATCCAACAGTTTTTTCCGCAGCAGCAACAACCTGTTGTTCTCCCTGATCTCCACGATTCTGGACATTGACATCAGCAACAGTGTTATCAATGTATTCAAACCCGGCTGGCAGGCGATGGTCTACACCCTGCTGCTGGCACTGATCTACTTTGCTGTAGGTGCATGGCTGTTCTGCCGCCGCCGCAGTGAAGCTGCCGGACAGTCTGCACCCAGCCGGATGCTCCAGAATGTCTACCGCATCGTGGTAACTATGACCTATTGTATCTTTGTCACTGCGGCACTGCACTCTTGTCTGGAACTGGGTCTGAGCGGCGATGACTGGTTTGTATTCCTGATTCTGTACATCATTGCGCTCCTGATCTACTTCACCTATGAGCTGATCACCACAAAGAAATGGCGCAATCTGCTCCGGGCAATGCCGGGTCTGGCAGTATTGGCTGTCCTGAACGGCGGTATCCTGCTGGGGATGCATGTGGCACAGGAAAGGATTCTGGATCAGCGTCCGTCAGTACAGGAGATCGAAAGCGTATCCTTCCGCAGCAGCAGCAATACCGTTTATCAGGGAGCCTATCTGGAATATGGACAGTACGTGGATCTGGAGAGCCAGAAGATCGAGATCACCGATCCCACCGTCATTTCTCTGGTGTCCTACTATCTGAATGAGAACATTGAGACATGGGAAAAGGGACAGGAAAACTACTTCAACAAATACTACAACTATTCCGGCGCACAGGCATATACGGATTACATCGTTACCATCCGCACCAAGAAGGATACGCTGTATCGTTCCATCATGATTCCGAATTCCGAGGCCAACACACTCATTGAGTCGTTACAGAGCAACGAGGAATTTGTCAAGGCATGGATGACGCCGCCGGAACCCGTTGAGAATACGATGTTCCTGGAAACCTATATCGGCGATGATGATTTTGATGTTGAGGCGCTGTATGAATCCTATATTGAAGAGCTGAAAACTGTTCCCTTTGAAAAATTCTACGAAAAGCAGACTGCATATATCTATTCTTCCGTCAGCTTCGGCTATACTTTCCGTGCAAACGGTTATAATCTGACTATCAGCTGTCCGATCTATGCCGACCTGATGCCGGAAACGCTCCAGAAATACTACGACATGCTCTACGATTCCCAGGCGGATTCCCGTGACACATTGCTGCATAACGCCAATATAAACGCATCTTTGAACATCAATGCCTATGGTAGAACCGTCAATGATTCTTACAAATACGCTGACTGTTACGAAGAAGCAGACAGCCAGCCGCTCAGCGAACTGGAATGCTATCAGCTGCTTCTGGAATATGCAGAGGACAGACCTGTCCAGGTTGGCGAGGCATATGCGGAAGTCTGGCTCTATCCCTACGTCACATCGGATGATGAAACATACAGCGAGATCTATGTTATCCTGCCGCTCAGTGACGATTTCTTCTCGGATACACGGGTGAATGAGAACTTTGATACCGGGTATTATGACGACGAGAACTAAAGTTACACCGATTTACTTGTGACAACTTCTTGTGATAAAGCTTCTTCCTTAAAACAGAAAAAAGCACTCTTTTGCAATGCAGAGAGTGCTTTTTTCATGTATGAATGCTGTTGCAAATCTTTGGCTGAAAGACGTAGGGCGAGGGCTCCCGCCGTTCCCAAAGAATCTAAGAGAACCCCCATTGTAGGGGCGACCATTGGTCGCCCGCAAGTTTCGTTGAACAGCTGGACCAGCAGCCTGGGCAACCTTTTTAAAAATGGGAAAGAAACATGTTTCAATTACAACAGTATAACATTTACACTTTATCCAACGCCTGTTCCAGATCGGCAATAATATCCTCTACATTTTCCAGTCCCACAGAGATCCGGATCAGACCGCCGTCAATACCGGCAGCCACAAGCTGTTCCTCCGTCAGCTGGCGGTGAGTGGCAGAAGCCGGGTGCAGTACACAAGTACGGATATCTGCCACGTGCACCTCAATGGATGCCAGCCGGAGCGCATCCATAAAGCGGACTGCCGCTTCCCTGCCGCCCTTAATGGAGATGGAAATCACACCGCTGGTGCCTTCCGGGAGATATTTTTCCGCCAGAGCATGACACGGATCATCCGGCAGCCCCGGATAAGTCACAGATGCGATCTTGTCAGACGACTTCAGCATCTCGGCAACTGCCATGGCGTTTGCACAATACTGCCGCATCCGCACAGGCAGTGTTTCCAATCCCAGATTCAGCAAAAATGCGGAATTTGCCGCCGGATAGCAGCCGAAATCACGCATGAGCTGCATTCTCGCCTTGATAATATACGCCATTTTGCCGAAATCTCTGGTATAGACAACGCCGTGGTAACTCTCATCCGGTTCGGTGAAGTCCGGGAACTTTCCGCTGGCAGCCCAATCGAAATTACCGCTGTCAACAATAACGCCGCCGCCTTGTACAGCATGGCCATCCATGTACTTGGTAGTGGAGTGCACCACAATATCTGCGCCGAACTCAAAAGGACGGCAGAGTACTGGTGTCGCAAATGTATTGTCCACCACCAGCGGAATACCATTCCGATGCGCCACATTGGCAAACTTTTCGATATCAAACACCGTCAGCGCAGGATTGGCAATGGTCTCACCAAAAATCAGCTTGGTATTGGGCTGGATCGCTGCTTCGATCTCTTCCTCGCTGGCATTGGGATCAACCCAGATGCACTCAATGCCGAAGCGCTTCATGGTCACACTAAACAGATTCACAGTACCGCCGTAAATGGTACTTACGGAGACCAGACTGTCCCCGGCGCTGCACAGATTCAGAACAGACAGCAGAGATGCCGCCTGACCGCTGGTAGTGAGCATTGCACCAACGCCGCCTTCCATGGCAGTAATTTTCTGTTCCACTGCATCACAGGTGGGGTTTGCAAACCGGGAATACATGGGTTCTGTTGGCATATCGAACAGTGCTGCAACATGCTCTGTGGAATCAAAGCGATAGGTCGTGCTCTGTACAATAGGCATCACGCCGGGGCCGCCGTTTTCCGGGGTATATCCGGCATGGAGACATTTGGTTTCAATTTTTGCGTTTGGACTGCATGGATACATGGTCAATCCCTCCTGAGTTATTTTAATAATTCCATTATAACACAAAAGTTGCCTTTTTGGTAGAGAAAATTTTGAATTGCTTCCCATAGATTTTTTCTATAGAGCAGACTTTTGTACTACACTATACACAAAAAAGCAAAAACCGCATGAGTTCCACCTGGAACCCATGCGGTTTTTCTATCATTTCTTAAAATATATTCTCCGCAAACACCAGCACCCAATAATTCGTGCCGTTATCATCCGCAATCGAGAAGAAACGCTGTGCCTGCTGCAGCAAACCATCTGCCCGATTCACCAGCGTGTCATACTCGCCCTGATCCAGCAACAGGAAATATTCCTCCTGATCCGGCTGATCTTCATACCAGCTGTTTTCTGTCTGATATCCCGCAGGTCTTACGCCGCTTTCGTCCACCTTCACATTGCGCACCAGTATTTCCGAATCAGAGATCACCGTCATGGCGTTGGCACGCCAGAACGTTGCATAACCATAGGTCAGCCCGTGCTCCTCCAGTGCCTCCACCAGCTGATACTGTACATTTTCCTTGTAATAATCCTTCGGCAGAGCAGCCACATTCCAGATACTCATTCCGCAGAAGCACACCACAGGGATACACAGTACTCCCGCAATGCGGTTCATGGAAGTGCTGTTGGAAATCGCCCATTGTACATATACGATGGATACCACGGCTGAAGTGCAGACAATGGGACTGAGCCGCCAGTTTGCAGCAGACAGGTTGCCGCAGATATAGCCCACCATAATGAGCGCCGTCATGATCCAATGCGCCCAGATCAGGATCCGGATCTGCTTGCCCGATTTGCCCTCATACTTCGGATAGCAGCAGGTTGCCACAATGGGAAGTACCAGCAGCAGGATCGCAGCCGCCATACGGATGATATTTTTTATGCTGTCCCCATCCATAAGAGCTGTGCCCGGAATATCCTCCAGTCCCAGCAGACTCAGCCATGCCAGCGGAAATGACTGTACATGTTCCAGCCAGGTAGACTGGGCGGCAAAGCTGGAATACGCATCCGCATAGCCTGCCGTAATACTTCCTGCCCAGATCTTTCCCAGCTTCAATCCGCACAGGATCATCACGCCCAGAATCATGAGCAGTACCAATGCACTGCAATTTTTGTTGCTCAGCAGGGGCGTATGGCGATCCAGCAGACGTTCCAGAAAGATTGCCGCCAGAATGGGCAGGGCAAAGATCGTCAGGGCTGTTATCTGATCCGTGCTGCACAGCAGGAAGAAGATGAGCAGCACTGCAAATGTGATCCATGTATGAGTCCGTCTCTTTCGTTCCTTTTCCGGGGTATCCAGAGTCCCCTTTTTCTCCAGCAGATTCCACAGCCGGAACAGCAGGAACAGTCCGTAAAACAGAAAGAGAATGCCCAGGCTATAATAGATGGTATGTCCCCAGAAGATCTCACGCAGCTTTTCGCTGGAGCTGACAACTGCCAGAAGCACTGCCGCCGCAGCGCAGATCCAGCGGTAATTCCAATGCATTTCCTTGAGCATGAGGCAGAATCCCGTCAGGAACAGCAGGAAGAACAGCAGCATACCAAGGGTATGGGTAGTCATAGACAAGCCGAAAAAGGGCATGAAGATCAGCATAAGCAGACTTCCGCCGAAAGGCAGCAGGCAGGCATAGGAAAAGTCTGAGTTGAAAATCGTGCCGCTGTCATAGGACGCTTTTGCCCAGTAAATCGTATCGGTACAGTCGGAATGGAACTCACCCTTACTAGGGAAAAGGATGTAATAGACCACGATTCCTGCCACAAGCAGCAGCAGTGCCGGGGGACCGAAAATTGTCAGACCTTTTTTGAAATTTAACCAGAAAGCGTTTGTTTTCTGGGGCGCTTCGGACGTTTTTTCCGGAGCCGGAGCCTTTGCTGCCACGGCTTTTTTGCTTTTCACATTTGTCAAAATAATTTCCTCCTCTTTCTGTCAGACCAGAGTGTCAGTGCGCAACACGTCCTGAGGATATTGCAGCTGTTCCGGCGACCATTCCGCCATGACAGGCTGAAATTCCCGTGCGACTGCCTTGGCGCCGTCCAGGTCATGGGCGAGATAATTGCCGCATTCCCAGCGTTTTCCGCCGGGGATCTCCCCGGAAAAGTCCAGGACGAACTGCAACGACTCCTGCACCAGGCGAATGGCATCTGCGCCGGAGATGGTATCCCGTGTCAGGAAATAGAACCCGGTGCGGCATCCCATGGGGCCAACATAGACAATGTCATCGGAAAGAGGCGTATTGCGCACATAAGTGGCAAAGAGATGTTCAAAGGTATGCAGGGCATTGTCCTCCAGATAGTCGCCCTCTGGGTTATTGGGCAGCTTCATGCGGATATCATATGTCACCACATCCCCATCCACACGGGAAATATACATGCCCCGTTTCAGGTGGTCATGGTTGATGGTAAAGCTTGTGATCTGTTTCATAGTAATCCTCCGAATTTACATAACAATCCATGATAGTATTATAGCAAACATCCATTGCACTTGTCAAGTACGCATACAAAAAAGCCACGGAAATCAATTTTATGTTTCGATCCAATCACCCCTCCACCATTGCTGCGCAATGGTCCCCCTCCCCTTTCAGGGGAGGCAGATGAGGCTCCCCTGAAAGGGGAGCTGGCACGGCGCAGCCGTGACTGAGGGGTTCATTCTCCTATAAAATTTGATTTCCATACAAAAAACCGGAGCGGTCAGTGCCGTTCCGGTTTGGTGTATTATGAAACAGGGGTTCAGCCGAGAAGCTCCGCCCAGGAGACATCCTGTCCCACGGATTGTTTTGCGTAGTACAGCAGGATGTAATAAGCGTCATTGGCATCGACAGTTCCGTTGCCGTCTACGTCTGCTGCCTGAATTTGTGCATCGGTCAGACCGGAGTCACTGCCCACAGATAGTTTTGCATAGGCGAGGAGAGAGAAATATGCGTCGTTGGCGTCAATGATATTGTCGCCGTCGATGTCGCCGGTGGATTGGGAAAGCTCTGTGGTGTCTGTTGTCGTTTCTGTTGTTGTGGTGGTTTCTGTTGTCGTTTCTGCTGTCGTGGTAGTTTCTGTTGCTGTGGCTTCTGTTGTAGTAGTTGTTTCTGTGATTGTTTCTGTTGTCGTTGTTGTAGTAGTTTCACTGACGCTGTTAAAGTGGATTGTGGCGTTTAAAAGTAAATCGTTACTGCCTTCTGTGTTATCGATGAAAATAGCGTTCCATTCTTCTTCGGTGCCGCTATAGTAAACATCTGTCAAACTGGTACAACCCGCAAACACTTCATATCCAATGCTTGTCACACTGTCCGGAATGGTGATATCCGTCAAACTAGTGCACCCACAAAACACCCAATTTTCAATGCTGGTCACACTGTCCGGAATGGTGATTTCCGTCAAACTGGTGCAGTACTGAAACGCACAATCTCCAATACTGGTCACACTGTCCGGAATGGCGATATTCGTCAAACTGGTGCAGTACTGAAACGCACCTCTTCCAATGCTGGTCACACTATCCGGAATGGTGATTTCCGTCAAACAGGTACAGTCAGAAAACGCATTCCACCCAATGCTGGTCACACTGTCCGGGATGATAATCTCAGTCAAACTTTTGCAGTTAGAAAATGCACTCTCCCCAATGCTTATCACACTGTCCGGAATAACAATATCACCCTCACATGTAACCCCATCTATCAAAATATTATTGACGATGACTAAGGGATTTTCTTCTTGTTTTTCCATCAACCATGGAGTTGAATCAAACGCACAATCTCCAATGCTGGTCACACTGTCCGGAATGGTGATATTCGTCAAACTGGTGCAGTACTGAAACGCATAATCTCCAATGCTGGTCACACTATCCGGAATGGTGATATTCGTCAAACTTTCACAGTAAAAAAACACCTCATTTGCAATGCTACTCACACTGTTCGGGATGATAATTTCCATTAAACTACTGCAATAAGAAAACGCATACCATCCAATACTGGTCACGCTGTCTGGAATACTGATTTCCATTAAATTATCGCAATAATGAAACGCCGCTTCCCCAATGCTAGTCACCGCCATCCCATCAATCTCCGCCGGAATCTCCACTTCTGTTGCAACTTCATCACAACCTGTAATTTCCACCGTCCCATCATCCAACACCAGATACGTCAAATCCCCATATGTCCCGGTGTCCCCTGCTTCTGCCGCAGAAACCACCGGAATCATTTCCGGCATCGCTTCCTGCACCAGCGGAACACTGACCGCACAAAGCACTCCGGCAGTGAATATTGCCAAAATACGTTTCCAATTACTCATAAAATACACTCCCTTTATTTTCCTGAAGATTTTAATTGAACATAATTATTATACCATGCAAAAAAAAAAAAAAAAAAGCGTATTTTATGGATGCATTGTAAATAAAAAGACCGCCATGCCCACCGGGGCACAGCAGCCTTTTCCATTATTCTTCCGTTTTTTCCGGCTCCTCCGGCACATCTGCCGCCGGTTCCGTTTTTGTTTCCGGCTCTGCCGGCTGCGCCGTCTCCGGTGCAGATTCCTCCGGTTTCGCCGGTGTATCCTCGAACATCGCCGGATCCATCTCGCCCCGCATGAGCACCTCGAAATCCTCCCGTTCGATCTTCTCGTGGAGCATCAGATACTTCGCCAGCAGGTGGAGCTGATCCATGTGCGCCTGCAAAATTTCCTTTGCCTTGTCATACGCCTTTTCAATGATGGAACGCACTTCGTCGTCGATCTCCGCCGCTACACGGTCGGAGTAGTCTCTGGACGAACCCAGATCCCGTCCCAGGAACACTTCACTCTGGTCATTGCCGTAGACCACAGGTCCCATTTTCTCGCTGAAACCATAGCGTGTGACCATACTCCGTGCCGTGGATGTGGCACGCTCCAGGTCGTTGGATGCGCCGGTGGAGATGTCCTCCAGCACCAGCTGCTCCGCAACTCTGCCGCCCAGCAGGGTGATGATATTCTCCTCCATCTCCTTTTTGGAGACAAAGCTCTTGTCCTGTTCCGGCAGGGACATGGTATATCCCCCAGCCATACCCCGGGGAATGATGGACACCTGGTGCACCTTATCCTGATGGTCGCAGTAGTACGTGCAGACAGCGTGGCCTGCCTCGTGGAATGCCGTCAGACGCTTTTCCTTTTCCGTCACCTTGTGAGATTTCTTCTCCGGACCGGCGATCACCTTGATGGTCGCCTCCTGGATCTCCTCCATGGTGATGGCCTTTTTGTTCTTCCGTGCCGCCAGCAGGCAGGCTTCGTTGACCAGGTTCTCCAGATCTGCACCCGTAAAGCCCACGGTGGACTTTGCAATCGTATTCAGGTCTACGTCAGGGCCAACGCTCTTGGACTTGGTGTGTACTTTCAGAATGGCTTCACGTCCCTTGACATCGGGATAACCTACCACGATCTGACGGTCGAACCGTCCCGGACGCAGCAGTGCCGGGTCGAGAATATCCCGGCGGTTCGTTGCCGCAATGACAATGACATTGTCCTTTCCGGTGAAGCCGTCCATCTCAACCAGCAGCTGGTTCAGGGTCTGTTCCCGTTCGTCATGTCCGCCGCCGATGCCCGTACCACGGTGACGTCCCACAGCGTCGATCTCGTCAATGAAGATGATGGACGGTGCGTTTTTCTTTGCCTGTTCGAACAGGTCACGCACACGGGATGCACCTACACCCACGAACATTTCCACAAAATCCGAACCGGAAATGGAGAAGAACGGGCATCCCGCTTCTCCGGCAACAGCTCTTGCCAGCAAGGTCTTACCGGTTCCGGGCGGTCCCATGAGCAATACGCCCTTGGGGATTCTTGCACCCAACTCCGCATATTTCCGGGGATTTTTCAGAAAGTCCACGATCTCTTCCAGCTCGTGCTTTTCCTCATCCGCACCGGCGACATCTGCAAAGGTTGCCTTCCGGGTGTTCATCTGATTCTTGATATTCGCCTTTCCGAATGTAGTGTACTTTCCGCCGCCGTTTGCCTGCCGCATCATAAATGCGAACAGGACGATCATCAGTATCACAAGGATCACTGTGGGAATGATCGTCAGCAGCCAGGAAGTATCCTTGATCCTATAGAAGTCCTCTTTCAGCGGTACTTCGTTTCTGGCGTTATACTTCTCCCGGTAATACTGCGTATCCTCCAGGAAAATCTGGACATTCGGCACTTCATATGCAATTTTCTCGTCATTCTGCAATACCATTTCCAGCTCGCCGGATCCCAGATCCAGGGTATACTCCTTGACATCATAATCATCAAAATGCTGGATGATCTCAGAATATTCCGGTGTCTTGACGTTGCCCTTCAAATTCGGCAGCAAAAAGACCAGCGCTGCAATGAGCAGCAATACGATCACAAGATAAGTTCCGATGCCTCTGCCTCTCTTTGGTGTCAAATCACATTCACTCCATTCTGTTTCGGCGATCTCTGCGCCTTTTTCTCAATGCTTTTGTTGTTCGTCAGAATTTCCATAAATCCCGATGTACGGCAAATTACGGTAGAGTCCTGCATAATCCAGTCCATATCCCACCACAAAAGCGTCGGGAATGGAAAAGCCTCCATATGCCAGCGGTACTTCAAAAAGCCGCCGCTCCGGTTTATCCAGCAGCGCACAGACTGCCATAGAAGCCGGATTCTGGGTTTCCAGCACCGGAAGTACTGCATGAAGCGTTGTGCCCGTGTCCAGAATATCCTCCACCAGCACCACATGCCGTCCCGTCAGAGACTGGGACAGCGGTACTTCAAAGCGCACCTGACCGGAAGTAACTGTTCCGTCTCCGTAGCTGGACACACGCATGAAGTCCAGCTCCAGAGGAATCGGCACTGCCCGAACCAGATCGGCAAAAAAGATGCTGGAGCCTTTCAGCAGGCACACAAACAGCGGATTTTTGTCCGCATAATCTGCCGCCAGCTGTGCGCCCAGTTCCTGCACCCGTGTCTGTATCTGCGCCTGCGTCAGCAGCACTTGTACAATGTTCGCTTCCAGCTCAGACATCTTTCTGCTCCTTTCTGATTTCGACAACCAGCAGTCGCCGTGTGTTCTCATCGGGAACTGCACGGTCAGCTGCACCGATATACTCCGCAAATACGATCCCGTCGTCATCTGCCAGAATATGCAGGGTCTTCCGGCGTCCTTGGGGCACCTGTGCCTGAATGACTTTTTTCAGGGACGAGGTAAAATCTCTGCCAGGCAGACGAATCCGTTCGCCTGGCTGCCGCAGACGCAGGAAGATGTTACCCTTTATTTTATCATAATCCAGGCAACTATTTGCAAATTTTTCGTGAACATTTTCTTCTTTCCCATGATTTTCTGCTTCCATCAGGGATGCGTACAGGATAAAGCCCGGAAAAATCTGATTTTCTCCCAATTTCAGCGGTACTTTTTCCGCCAGAGGTTCCGGCGGCGCTGTCTCTATCCAAAGGGTGCCCGGTTTTGCCGCCGCATAAACATGCCGGGACAAGTTCCACCTGCCCCCATGCACCGCCAATGTCATGAGACGTTCCAGCAGTACCGCATCATAGGAAAGTCCGTGTTCCTCCAGCAGCATCGCCAGACAGCGCATTTGCAATGCCGGATGCATCTGCTCCAGATGTTCCAACATATCCGCACTGGTATGGCATTTTGCATATGCCGCCGTTGCCTGCTGTGTCATGTAGTCATCCTCCCGGCACAGACCGGCAATGGTATGGGCTGCAGTACGTTCCACAGACGGGTTCAGCTGTTTCAGCTCCGGCACGATTTTATGACGAATCCGGTTGCGTGTATACAGATCTGTCAGATTGGTGCTGTCTGTCACATATATCTGCCCCATCTCTGCCAGATACGCCTCTACCTGTTCCCTGGTCACTGTCAAAAGGGGTCGGAGTATCCTGCCGTTTTTGGGTGGAATTGCTGTCAGTCCGTGGAGACTGCTGCCCCGGATCAGTCGATGCAGCAGCGTTTCCAGATTATCCGAAGCCGTATGCGCTGTGACGATCCAGTCCGCCTGCACCTGAGAAAAGGCTTCATAGCGGCACTGACGGGCGGCGAGTTCCGTGGAGAGCTGTTCCTGCCGGGCACGTGTTTCCACATCCACGGTGTATTCCTCCAGAGGCACCTCCAGCGACGCACAGAGTTGCTCGCAAAACTGCCGATCCCGGTCGCTTTCTGTTCCACGCAGCTGGTGGTCTACATGCACTGCCTTCACGGAAACCCTCAGCGTCTCCTGCAATTCCAGCAGACACCGGAGCAGACAGACGCTGTCCGCACCGCCGGAAAGGGCACAGCAGACCGTATCTCCCGGCTGTACGCAATCCAGTTCCCGGAGCTGTGCCAGCACCTGCCGGGGCAGGGATTCAGCCCTCACTGCGCATCTCCGCATCGGAGAACCGTGTAAACTGACCATCCCATACCAATTTTACAACGCCAGTCTCGCCGTGACGGTTTTTTGCCACGTTACACTCGGAAATATTTGGGGTGGGACAGTCCTTATTATAATAAGCGTCACGATAGAGGAACATGACAATATCCGCATCCTGTTCGATAGAACCGGATTCACGCAAGTCAGACAGCATAGGACGCTTGTCGTTACGGCCCTCAGGACCACGGGACAGCTGCGACAGTACGATAACCGGAATATCCAGTTCCTTCGCCATAATTTTCAGCTGCCGGGTAATTTCAGAAATAACCAGCACACGGTTATCTGTTTTCAGGGTAGAGCCCATAAGCTGGAGATAGTCGATCACTACCAGACCGAGATTTTTCATCCGGCGAAGCTTTGCCTTGATCTGCTGTACTGTCACGCTTGCCGTATCGTCAATGAACATGGGCAGACCGCTGAGCACGCCGGCACTTGTAGCAAGGCGTACCCAGTCCTCGTTGGTGAGAAAGCCGTTTCGCAGCTTATTGGAATCCACCAACGCCTCGGTAGAGAGCATACGGGTGGCAAGCTGTTCCTTGGACATTTCCAGGGAGAATACGGCAACTTCCTTTCCGCTGTGCCGTGCCACATTGGTGGCAATATTCAGAGCAAAGGACGTTTTACCCATACCCGGACGGGCAGCGATCAGAATCAGGTCGGACTTGTTCAGACCGGAAGTCACTGTGTCCAGGTATTTGAAGCCGGATCTCGCACCCAGATATTTTTCCTTATCCGGACCGGAGATCTTACCGATACGGTCATACGCTTCGCAGATCGCATCGCCGATCTTCACCAGTCCCTGGACATCTCTGCCCTGACGAATATCAAAAATACGCTGTTCTGCGGCATCCATCAGAGTCTGGGCATTCTGTGCCCCGGACTGGATATCCTGCAAAATTCCTCTTGCTGCAAAGGCAAGGCAGCGGATGTAGTATTTTTCCGCCACAATGTGGCAGTAGCTTTCAATATTAGCAGTAGACGGTACAATATTGATGAGCGCCGCAAGATAAGCTCTGCCCTCCGATGCCGTCTCAAACACGCCCTGTTCTACAGCAGCATTGAGTACGGTAATGACATCGGCTTTTTCTCCGGATGTAAACATCTGCATAATGATCTGGAACAGCGTCCGGTGCTGTTCATTGAAAAAGCATTCCGCACGGATGGTTTCCAGCACCACCGGCAGTACCTCGGAATCAAGCAGAATTGCACCGAGAATCGTTTGTTCTGCCTCCAGACTGAAAGGCAGCTCGGCATTTTCGTTAGGCGTATATTCAGCCATAACATGACCTCCTTTTTATCACCGCAGGCGGCGAAGAATAATGAATGCGGGACGCAACCACGACCCGCATTCCATCCATTTCAAAGAGAGAACTTACCCCTCGACAACTTCCACCGTCACCTTTGCCGTAATGCCGGCATACAGGCGAATCTCCGCCTCGTAGGTGCCGAAATTCTTGATATCCGACTTCAGGCTGATCTTCTTCTTGTCGATCTTGCACTGATACTGTGCTTCGATGCACTCAGCAATCTGCGCCGCAGTCACTGCACCGAACAGTCTGCCGCCGTTTCCTGCCTTTGCCGCAGCCTTTACGGTCTTGCCGTTCAGTTTATCCGCCGTCTCCTGGGCATTCTGCTTTTCCACATCAATTTTGTGCGCCGCAGAGGACTGCTTGCCTGCCAGTTCCGACAGATTCTTCGCCGTTGCCTCTACTGCAAGTCCCTTTTTCAGCAGCATGTTCCGTGCATAGCCATCAGAAACATTCTTGACCTCGCCCTTTTTGCCAGAGCCTTTTACATCCTGTGTAAAAATAACCTTCATTACAATCATCCTTTCTATATAAAGCACGAATCTATATAAAGCACCAAATTCTCATGCCTAATCCTTCTTCATTTCCTGGGCTTCCAGGATCATCAGCAGCTGTTCCTTTGCCTCCTGAATGGTACACTTAGGCAGCTGCGCCGCCGCCATGGTCTGGTGACCGCCGCCGCCCAGCTGTTCCATGATCACCTGAACATTGACATTTCCCATGGAACGTGCGGAAATGCTTACGCCGTGTTCCTCCAGATACAACACAAAGGATGCCTCTACGCCCTGAATGCTCAGCAGTTCGTCTGCTGCCTGCGATGCAATGACACGCATGTCCTGCCCCTGCATTTTCACGACAGAAATGGCATTGTTGCGGTACAGCTCCGCATGGGAGACGATCTGCGACCGCATGGAGTAGGTGGAAATGGTATTGGAAAACAGGGTTTTCACCTGGATGGTATCTGCACCGATCTTCCGCAGATATGCCGCTGCTTCAAAGGTACGCACACCAGTACGCATAACAAAATTTTTCGTATCCAGCATAATACCTGCCAGAAGTGCATCAGCATATGCCGCCGAGATCTCTGTATCCAACCGGAAATACTGTATGATCTCCGTCACCATCTCCGACGCCGATGAAGCATAGGGTTCGTGGTGAAAAATCACCGCATTTTCAATGAAATTGACGTTTTTCCGGTGGTGGTCAATAACCACCACATACCGTGCCGCATGGTACAGATCCAGACTTTCCAGAATGTCCTTGTTGTGGGTATCCACCACAATGAGCAGACTGTTTTCTGTCACCTGTGCCAGAGCGTCTATGGGTTCAATGAAACAAGGGCTGTCGCTACACTGCTTCATCCGCTGAATCAGCTGTGTGGCAAGGCAACTCTGCTGGTGTACTACCACATATGCCGGTTTCTGCATGAGCTGCACTGCACCGGCAAGTCCGCACGCCGAACCAATGGAGTCCAGATCACCGAAACGATGTCCCATGAGAAATACCTGATCGGAATTCTCAATGAGTTCCTGGAGTGCCAGGGCAATGGAACGAATCTTGGTCTTGGATTTCTTCTCTACACCCTTGGATGCGCCGCCGAAGAAGCAGAAGCCGTTTTCCGTCTTGACTGCAGCCTGGTCGCCGCCTCGTCCCAGTGCCATATCCAAGGACTGCCGGGCATACTTTTCACTTTCCGCCAGAGATGCAGCCCCGTCACCTACACCAATGGAAAAGGTGATATGCATCCGGTCATTGACCCGGATCTGCCGTGCCTCATCCAGCACATGAAAGCGGTTGTTCATGATCTCATGCAGATGCCGGGATTCCATAACCGCATAGAACAGATCGTTCTCCACCTTGCGGATGATGCCGTCTGTGCCCTGCATGAAGTTTTCCAGTACACGTTCCACCTCGGCGGAAACCTGTGCTTTTTCACTTTCCCTGGCATATTGCAGCAGATCGTCGTAGCTGTCGATGACCAGCAGCATGACACAGGGTCTGGAATTGGTATTTTCATTTTGCAGCCGCAGAATATCGGTAATTTCCAGAAACTGCACTGCAACGAATTCCTGCTGATTCTGCACACTGGGAACAGCGTGCACCCGATAGCTCAGACCGTTGTGCTCCATGAGCAGATCCCGGTTCTGTCCCAGTGCCGCCAGATTCAGATGGATCACATCCTGCACCGACCGTCCCCGAACAGAACGATTGGGCGCAAAGCGGCTGCGGAACATGTCATTGCACCAGAGGATCTCTCCGCTGTGGGTTGTCAGAATCACCGGCACGCCCAGACTCTGGAGCGCTGCCATACCGGCGCCTTCGATCTCTCCACGGACAGCCGTAGTCTGCTGCCGTTCCGCACGGCGCAGCCAGAACCACTCCGCACAGAGTACAATGCTGAGCAGCAGGATCACCAGAAACTGGATCGCCAGCCACCGCTGGGGTAGCCGTCCCAACACCGCAAAAAACAGCGGTACCAGAACGCTGATGAACCACAGAATCCCTGTGGCGATGAGCACCCCATATTTTCGTTTCATGCTGCATTCTCCTTGGCGTTATACTTCCATAATGATGGGCAGGATCATGGGACTGCGCTTGGTCTTTTCGTAGATAAAGTCAGACAGAACGTCACGCAGCTTTGTTTTCAGCGTGCCCCATTCCTTCAGATCGTGGGCACTGCATCCGTCCAGCACCTTTATCATCACACGGCGTGCCTCGTCCATAAGCTCTTCCGATTCCCGGACATAGACAAATCCACGAGAGATAATATCCGGACCGGCAACCAGCGTATTGGACATACGCTCAATGCCGATGACCACAATAATGAGACCATCCTGTGCCAGATGCTTTCTGTCACGAAGTACGATGGAGCCCACATCACCTACACCCAGACCGTCTACCATAACACGGCCTGCGGGTACCTGGGATACCACACGCATGGTCTGACCGTCTGTTTCGATGACGTCACCAATGCTGGAAATCAGAATGCGTTCTTCCGGCATACCCATGGATTTCGCAATTTCCGCGTGCTTCACCAGATGCTTATATTCACCGTGCACCGGAATGAAGAACTTGGGCTTTGTCAGTGCCTGAATGAGTTTCAGTTCTTCCTGACAGGCGTGACCGGAGACATGCACCTCGTACATGGACTCATAGATCACCTCTGCCCCGGATTTCATCAGTTCGTTGACCACACGGGTCACATATTTTTCGTTGCCCGGAATAGGCTTTGCCGAAATAATAATAAAGTCGTTGGGGGTAATAGACACCTTTTTGTGGCTATTCATTGCCATCCGTGTCAATGCCGACAGGGGTTCGCCCTGACTTCCCGTTGTCACAAGGACGATCTTCTCATCAGGATAACGGCTCATTTCGTCGATATCAATGATCATGCCCTTGGGTACTGTCAGGTATCCCAGCTCTGTCGCTGTTTCAATGACATGGATCATACTGCGACCGAATACGGCAATTTTCCTGTCATAGTGCTGCGCCTGATCAATGATCTGCTGTACACGGTGCACATTGGATGAGAATGTGGCGATGATAATACGCCGTCCCTCCGCACGCTTGAACAGCTTTTCAAAGGAACCACCCACGGTACGCTCGGAGCAAGTAAATCCTGTCCGTTCCGCATTGGTAGAATCTGCCATAAGCGCCAGAACACCACGGCTGCCCAGCTCGCCAAAGCGTGCCAGATCAATGATCTCATCGTCAATGGGCGAAAAGTCCACCTTGAAGTCGCCGGTATGCACAATAATACCTGCCGGGGTATGGATCGCCATGCCCACTGCGCCGGGGATAGAGTGGTTCACCTTGATGAATTCCACTGCCATACAGCCCATTTTCACAGTTTTCCGGGGTTCCACCTCGATCAGCTTTGCCTGCTTGAGGAGGCCGTGTTCTTCCAGCTTGCCCCGGATGAGTCCCAGGGTCATGCGTGTACCGTAAATAGGCACGTTGATTTTTTTCAGAAGATATGCCAGACCGCCGATATGATCCTCGTGACCGTGGGTAATGACAATACCCCGGACACGGTCCTTGTTGCCCTCCACATAGGTGAAATCCGGAATGACAATATCCACGCCCGGCATGTCCATATCCGGGAATGCCAGTCCGCAGTCCAGAATGAACATATCATTGCTGCACTCGAACACAGTCATATTCTTGCCGATCTCGTTCAGACCGCCCAGCGGAATGATGCGTACCGGTGTACGCTTCTGCTGTTCCCGTTTGGGCGCTTTTGTCTGCTGCGCTGAACCGCTGCGGTTGCCATTGCTGCGATAACTGCCGGCGGGCTTCCGTTCTGTGCCCTGCTGACGTGGTCTTGCGCCATAATTTCTCTTTCTCGTCTGTGAACCGCTGCGTGGTTCACGTACCTGTTCTTTTTCTGTAGCCAATCAAGTATCCTCGCTTTCTTCCAGGCGGCGATGGCAGTGTCAATTTGCAGCATTCCCTACGGAATTCCAAAGTTCTTCCTATCACTTTCAGAAAAGATCCGTATTCTCTTTTTAACAAGGTTCGTGCATTGTTTGATCGTTCTGCAATTCCGTGCTTTTTCAGGTGCAGAGAGTTCCCATGATCCGACTGTAAATGCCGGATTTGCATCGTTCCATTCTCTTCGGGAACAGTCATTCTGCACAGCACATCCTGTACACATCGCCCTGGATTTCACCGGGTTCTGCCATATCACGCAAGAATACAGCTTTCCCGTATGTATAAAATAATATGATATATATAATACGGCCTACCGGCAATAAAACGTCCGCACAGCAGGCAGCATTTTCATCCAATCAGTTGCAATACAGAAGCAGTTTCCGCCCGTAAAAAAGCGGTCTGTTTCTGCAATTTCATTTCCACGTACAGCAATACATAGTTTTATTATACGATTTCCCGAATTCAATGTCAATGGAATTTGAGAAAAATTTGCTTTTTGGACAATTATTCACGACTCACACTCCGGAATTTCTACGAAACCGCTAGAAACCTTCGGCACAGTGCAGCTTTCCCTTTCCCGACAGCAGCAGAAGTCCCAGAAGATTAGGAATCGCCATAAGTCCATTGGCGATATCCGAAACAGCCCACACTGCCCCCAGAGAGACTACAGCGCCGATGCCGGCCGCCAGGCAGAACAGAATGCGATAGGGCTGAAGCCCCCGTGTTCCCCAGAGATAGCGCACTGCCTGTTCCCCACAGCAGCACCAGCCGATGAGGGTACAAAAGGCGAAGAGTGCCGTGATAATCGCCATGATCTGGGGAGAAGTCCTGCCGAAAATACCGGAAAACGCCGCTGTAATGATACCGCCGGCATCCTGTGCCTGTTCCATGGCACCGCTGGTGAGCACTGCCAGAGCGGTCAGCGTACAGCATACCAGCGTATCCAGTGCCACCTCTACCATGCTCCACATGCCCTGGAGCGATGCATCCCTGGAACATCCTCCGGCATGAACCAGGGCGCTGCTTCCCAGACCGGCTTCGTTGGAAAATACCCCATGGCGCAGTCCTGTCCCCACTGCCTCCCGGAGCAATGCCCCGGAAATGCCGCCGCCTACTGCATCAAGTCCCAATGCACCCCGGAATATGGACTGAAACGCCTGGGGCAGAGCGTTCCCGTGCCGAACGATCACCGCCAGCGCAGAAAGCATATACACCGCCGACAGCAAGGGCATGAGCCACTGGATCACACCGCCCACACCACGCACGCCACGGAGCAATATGCACCCCAGCAAAACCGCTACGGCAATGCCTACAGCAAGGGGCGGCACTGAAAAAGCCTCCTCCGCCAGCGTGGAAATAGCACTGCTCTGAGTCATATTGCCCATCCCCAGAGAGGCGGCAATACAAAAAATGGCATACAGCGCCGCCAGCGTCCGGCTGCCCAGACCATAGCGCAGATATGCCATGGGGCCGCCTACACAAGTACCGTCCGGCAATTCCCTGGCATAGCGCATTGCCAGCACATTTTCTGTATAGGTCAGCATCATGCCAAGCAGCGCCGAGATCCACATCCAGAAAATCGCCCCGGGGCCGCCGATACACAGAGCAGTTGCCACGCCGATAACATTGCCCGTCCCCATTGCCGCCGCCAGTGCTGCGGAAAAGGTCTGGAACTGAGTCAGTGCAGGTGTGCCTTCCTTTGAATCGCCAGAACCCCGACGCAGACCGCCGAATGTCTCATGTAGAATAGTTTTCCACCCACGCAGCTGAAAAAAACGGCTGTGCAGACTCAGCCACAGCCCTGTTCCCAGCAGAAGTACCAGCAGACCTGGCCCCCAGACCATAGATGCAATTCGTTCCAGCATAGCAATCTCCTTGTATCTTATGCCCATTTGCAATTTGTAGGGAACGGCCCCTGTGTCGTTCCCTCAGAATCTGTATCAGTCGGAACGACACGGAGGTCGTTCCCTACAATCCGGACGAACAAAATTCTCGCACATTTTTCTTGACGTTTCCAGATTCATAGGGTATAATATTGATATATTATTATATGATAGTGACATAGAAAAGTATGCCCACAGGAGGAACGCATGAAACAATACAGTGCCGATCGCCATGCGCAGTATACATTACAAATTGCAACGCCCATTCTTGCCGTTGTTCTGATTATTCTGGTGTGGTATTTTTTAGCCTTTCTGCCCCACTGGATATTGTGGACGCTGACTGTCGTTTTTGCTGCGGCAGCAGCGCTGCTTTCCACACTATTCCTGCCCATGTGGTTCTGCACCGTTTCCTACACGGTCTCTGATACCCATATCACCAAGCGCTGCGGCATTTTCTTTATCCAGGAACAGACCATGCGCACTCAGGCACTCCAGTTCAGCAGTACCTTCCGGATGCCTGGCTCCGACAAAACCGGCATGAACTTCATCCCCCTGCATGCATACGGCGGCACCGTTTTTCTCGCATTTCTGAGCCAATCCGATGCAGCAGAGATCCAGGCATTCCTGCAAAAAAACGTGTATCAGAACGGTCAGACACAGGTTGAAAAGACCTGACACAGCGCATATTCACACAAAACAGCCGTTAGAAAGGAGGAATACATGGCAATCAATGCACCGCCGGATACTGCCGTTTATCGGGAGCATCCCATCAAGATCCTGCGCTACAGTGCCAAGAACCTCTGGCTCCTGATTTTCCCCTTGCTGCGCAGTCTGCGCTTTTATCCATTTTCTCTGCAAAATCTCATCGACTGGGGTGCCGGTGCATGGTTTGACCTGCTCATCGCCCTGCTGATCCTGGGCATCGGTACACTGCGCTGGCAGTCCTGTATCTATTACTTCGACGAGGTATCCATCCATTCCCAAAGCGGTCTGCTGCTGCAAATGGGAACGGAGATCCCTCTGGAACGTATCACCTGTACTGTAGAAGAACATCCCTTTTACCTGCGGCCCATCCGTGCCGTCCGGTTGCAGATCAGTACGGCGTCCGGCTCTGTCCCGGAGTCTGACATGAAACTGATTCTCTATCTCCGGGATCTGCACCGTATGCGGCAGCATATTCCCGTGCTGCAAAATGACAGCTCCAAAGCCGTGGCATATCATACGCCGGCATGGCGTGTGCTGCTGTTTTCGGCGTTGTTCTCCAGCAGCTTTTCCGGTGCGCTGTACATCGCCACCCTCTTTTTCCAGGGCGGCAGGATCACCTCGGATCTGCTGGAGCAGTTCCAGGCGCAGCAGCTACTGGAGGATGCCACAGAGCGTGCTTCCTCGGCATTTCACGGCGTACCCCGCATTGCCATTACCATCGGCATCGTGATCCTGACCCTGTGGCTGATTTCCTTCGGACGGAATCTCCTGCGCTATGCCAGATTCCGCATCCGGTTCGGCAGCGAATTCATCTCCGTCCACATGGGGATCATCACCCGCCGGCGGTATCATCTCCGGGACTCTGCCATTGTCTTTCCCGACCTGCGGCAGAATCTGATCATGAAGATCTGCGGCATGGTTTCCCTGCACATCCGCTGTCCGGGCTACGGCAGCCGCCGGGATACTCTGCCTGTGCTCATTCCTCTGGTACGAAAAAGATCTTCTCAGGCACTGCTGCAAAAGCTCCATGCCGCCCAGACCATGAAAAATCCCCGTGTCCTTGCCCGTTCGAGCCTGCGGTTTTTCTGGTCATTTGTCTGGCCGCCGGTCATCGGGCTGTGCGCCATTCTCCCGGTACGCTTCCTGCTGCTGCGCCTGTTACCGGAATTCGATTCCATGATACGCTTTTTCTCGGTCATGCTGGTGATTCCTCTGGTATGGCTGCTGCTGATCCGGATCGTTTCCCTGATGACGCAATTTGTAGCAATGGACGGCGAGACCGTTCAGTTCCATTTCAGCCAGTGGTTTACATTCCACACCATTACCGTCCAGCGCAGCCATATCGTCCGGGCGGATTTCAGACAGACACCTCTGCAAAAGCAATACGGCGTAGGGCATCTCTACCTTGTCTGCAACGGCCCCCGGCAGCAGCGGTTCAAGCTGACGGCACTCCCCGAACAGGCTGCAAGAACCATTATCGACGCACTGATACAAGAATAAAAACCGGACAGTTCCCTGCACAAAAGGAAACCGTCCGGTTACTTTTTATATGGTGTCGCCTGCGGCGATGAATATATTTTTATTCGTTCGTACCCAAATGGTACGAACACCGCATTCCTAATTCTTAAGAGCCTCATTCCTAATTTATTTTGGCATTCTCAGGATTGCCGATAGGATTCGCAGGATTTTTTCGCCGTAGTCAGCACCTGCCGCCCAGCCTTTGCCATAGGGATTTTCCTGAATACCCAGCCATTCCACATAGGGTGCACAGCCACGCTGCACATACTGGAATCGTGTATCCACACAAGCCTGCACCAAATCTCCGGTATCCGCATAGGCTTTCAGGTGCTGTATCTGTGCACGGATACCCAACTGCGGTGTGGCAAAGGAATTGCCTTTCATACCGCAGCTGGTGACGCCCATACCGCAGAAATTATTCTGATCCAATGTGACTGCTGAGCCCTGGAAGGTGAAATTTCCCGTTTCCAGAAGAGACTGTGCAAATGCCACATCACCCCGGACGCCTTCCGCTTCCCCCTCGCTGAGATAATAGGGGATCATATTCAGCACACTCTGGGGTACATTTGGATTCACCGATTTCAGATAAGCAGTCATCTGTGCAACAGTTGCCCTTGACGTGCCCATAATGGCAGTTTTTTCGATGGTCAGAGTACCATCCGCAGCCGCCTGATATTCCACACCGTCGATCAGGATGCTGCCATTGCAGAGCATTGTACCATTCCCATAAAAATAGCAGCTTTTCCCGTCAATGGTCTGCATTCCGATAACTGCCGCACCAGTGGCGGGATCGAAATAATAGGTATCTCCCGACACCGTCTGCCAACCGGTCTGTACGCCGCCCTCCGACGTGATCTCGTACAGGCTCCCCTGAATCCAACACAGTCCCGTGAGGCTGTTACCGGTTTTGGGGTCAAAATAATATGTATTGCAGCCGATCTCCGTCCAGCCGGTGACCTGCACGCCGTCTGTTCCGAACTGATACCATATGCCGTCGATCTGCACATCGCCTACCGCTGCCGCACCGGTTTCTCCGGAATAATAGCGGCATTCGTTTTCATCCGTAACGAATCCCAGCTGCAATGCGCCATACTCGTCCAGCAGGAACATGGTGTCTGGCGCTGTTTCCTCGCCCTGGAGCGTCACAAGTCCCGTCTGGGTACCTGTGAGCTTTCCGTCATCTGCATCAATATAATAGTATCCCTCACCATAACGGACCCAGCCTGTCCGGACAGTTCCTGTCTCCGGCTCATAATACCGCCGCACACCGCCTACGGTCTGCCATCCCGTGCGGAGTGAGCCGTCCGGCGCAAAAAGATAGGTCTCGCCGTCAATGACAGCTTCTCCTGTGACGAGATTGCCTGCTGCATCATAATAGACCAGCGCACCGGAACTGTTTCTGACCCAGGTATTGGGCACTGTGTCCACCGGTTCCAGTTCTGTCGTTGCTGTGGCAACCAGAGGCGTTTCTATGACAACTTCCTCTGCTGCGGCAGTCATTCCGCCCAGACAAAGGGCTGCGCCGCCTGCTGCGGCAAAGAGTAATATACGAAAAGGTAGCAAATTTATTCCTCCTGCAATCTGTAGGCAATACCGTACAAAGCCGTCAGGCGCTCTTTGTGCGGTGTTGCCTGTAATTCCGCACTGCGGACTGCCTGAAACAGGCACCGTCTGTGCACATCTGCTTTTCATTGTACCATATTTTTTTGAGATAGTCAATCATTTTTGTGGATTTTGTTGGATATCCCACAGGGTACTATGGACAGGAGTGGTGGATTTTCGTCATTTTGCAAGAACTTTCAAAGAAAATATGACGTTTTTTCGGGAACAATAAGAAAAAAATAACACCAAATTCGTTGACATTGCGAGAAAAATCGGCTATAATGTAGACAAGCTTATAATGGCAGGAGGAATCACATGCCTTTACAGAATATAAAACAAACTGACAAGGTACAGAAGCATCTGTCTGCCTATCTGTCAGACCGTGCCGTTTGTTCCATGGATGAATTCATCCAGCACGGCACTACCACAACTTTAGAGCACTGCCTCTCCGTGGTTTCTGCCAGCTGTGCCATTGCAGAGCGTCTGCATCTGCGTGTCAACTATGAAAATCTGACCGTAGGCGCACTGCTGCACGACTTTTATTTATACGACTGGCACACCCACCAGGACGAGGGTGCGCTCCATGGCTTTGCCCATCCCCGTATTGCCTGCCGGAATGCAGCAATGCGGTTTCATATCAGCCCGGAAGTACAGCACATTATCAGCACGCACATGTGGCCGCTGACCCTGCGGTCGGTGCCCCGTTCCCGTGAAGCGGTCATTGTCTGTCTTGCGGACAAGTATTGCTCTACGCTGGAGACGGTCTCAGGCTTCTGGCGTCATGCCAAGGTACTGGGACGGAAAAGGAGGGTGTAATTTTATGGTATCGAGCCTGGCAGACTATGTTCTGCTCTTTTTTACATATTCCACACTGGGCTGGTGTATGGAGACCCTGTACATGGGTGTACGGGAACGCCGCATCACGAACCGGGGCTTTCTGCTGGGACCCTGCTGTCCCATCTACGGCATCGGACTCGTCGGCATCACCATGCTGTTCCAGAACACAAGGCATGGCTTCTGGTATGTCTTTGTCTCCATCATCCTGCTTTGCAGCGTACTGGAATACACCGTCAGCGTACTCATGGAACGGCTGTTCCACACCCGCTGGTGGGATTATCATGACATGAAATTCAATCTCCACGGCAGGATCTGCCTGGAAACCATGCTGCCGTTTGGGATACTGGGAACATTTGCATTATACCAGATCAACCCCTTTCTCATGGCGGTTTTTCACCGGATCCCTCCGGAGATCTCCAACAAGTTCCTGACCGGCATCGTTCTGCTGGCACTGATTGATCTGGTGGTATCTGTACGGACGCTGCTCACCATTTCCCTGCCCGACGGCGAAGCCGATCATACGGCAGAAATTTCCCGGCGTGTCCGGGAGGAACTGGGAAAGCGGTTCGGCTGATACTAATCCCATATTAATCTGTTGAAAAATTCCATAAACCTTTTTCGTGCATTCCCCATTATTTTGGCGGAATGCACTTTTTTTGTGACAGCTCCATGAAAACCAGCGGAATCCCATTGACAGAACAGATAACGTGCGTTATAATAAAACAACGTTAATTGATAACATTGTTATCAATTTTGTGAAAACGGGAGGGGAAATCAAAATGGCAGATACGCTGGAAAACTTTCTGTCCATCACAAACCGGCTCCACAATCTGAATGTTTTTTCCCTGCTGCCCCTGGGACGGCATGATTATATGGTGCTGTTCACCATACGCTGTCTCCAGCGGAAATACAGCGGCTGTCTCACCGTCTCTGCGGTGGCAAAGGAAATGCATGTGGTGCAGCCGGCGGTGTCACGGACGCTGCGCAGTCTGGAGGAACTGGGGCTGATCCAGCGGGAGGTGAGCCGGGAGGACCGGCGCAACACCTATGTTGCATTGACGCCGGAGGGCACGACTGCCATTCAGGAGGCAGAACATGTGCTGGAACAGTTCCATCAGGGTGTACAGGAACGGTTCACACCGGAGGAAATGCATCTGCTGATCCTGCTGATGGAACGGCTCTATGCTGTTTCAAAGGAACAGATAGAAAAAATGAAGAAAGGAGCAACGAAGAATGAGTAAACTTTTTAAAAACCTGAAGCCCTACTGGAAATCAGTGCTGCTGATCCTGCTGCTGTTGATCGTACAGGCGTTTTGTGACCTGTCCCTGCCGCAGTACACTTCGAATATCATCGACGTAGGCATTCAGAACAGCGGCGTAGAACATCTTCTGCCGGAAAAAATGACGCTGACAGAATATCAGACAGCGCAGATCTTCATGACAGAAGAGGAACAGGCGCAATGGCAGGACGCATATGAGATACATGGCGAATTCTGCGACCAGAAAGGGCTGAGTGGAGATGCACTGGACGAACTGGACGAGAAACTGATGATTCCCATCCTGCTCAACTATGAGATGTCCATGGTAGACGAAGGCAGTTTCCGGGAGATCGTGACACAGCAGAGCGACCCTGCCGCCGCAGAACAGCTGGCGCAGATGAGCATCGAGGAGATCGGTGCATCTATGGGCGTGGAGCTGAAGCCTTTCATCCGGACGGAAGAGGATGAGGACGGCAACGAGACTGAGGTCACCTGTGTGGATGTCCGTCCTCTGTTCCTTGCCTTGGAGGAAAGCGGTCAGATGAACGCCGCCGTTCTGGACGATATGCGCACCCAGCTGGAGGATATGCTGGATACCATGGGCAGCTCTCTGGTGGAATCCATGGGTATTGCCTATGCCGTACAGTGTGACAAGGATGCCGGACTGGACATAGATCACATCCAAAAGACCTACTTGTGGTTCTCCGGCGGCAAAATGCTGCTCATGGCACTGGTCATGATGGTAACTGCCATCGGCGTCAGCTATCTGGCATCCCGTGTAGGTGCAGGCGTGGGACGTGACCTGAGAGTGAAAGTATTCTCCAAGGTCATGCACTTCTCCGGCGCAGAGATGGATCAGTTCTCCACGGCTTCCCTGATCACCAGAAGTACCAACGATATCCAGCAGGTACAGATGGTCACAGCCATTTTCCTGCGGATGCTCCTGTATGCACCAATTCTGGGCATTGGCGGTATCATCAAGGTTGTAAATACCGGTGCAGGCATGGGCTGGGTCATTGCCCTTGCCGTGCTTGTCATTCTGGGTATCGTGGGACTGCTCATGGCAATCGCTATGCCCAAGTTCAAGAAAATGCAGGTACTGGTAGACCGGGTGAACCTGGTTTCCCGTGAGATTCTGACAGGACTGCCGGTCATCCATGCCTTCTGCCGGGAAAAGACAGAGGAAGAACGCTTCGATCAGGCAAACCGCAATCTGACTAAGACAAACCTCTTTGTCAACCGTGTCATGACCTTCATGATGCCCATTATGATGATGATCATGTACGGTCTGAGCATTCTCATTGTATGGGTCGGCGCACATCGTATCGACGACGGCGTCATGCAGGTAGGCTCCATGACAGCATTCATCACCTATTCTATGATGATCGTCATGGCATTCCTGATGCTGACCATGATGTCCGTTATGCTGCCCCGTGCATCTGTAGCTGCCGGACGAATTGACGAAGTCCTGCAGACAGAGACTTCCATTCAGGAAGCAGAACAGCCGCAGAAACCGGAACCGGTACACGGCGTACTGCGGTTCGACCATGTGCATTTCCGCTATCCCAATGCAGAGGAAGATGCACTGACCGATCTGGACTTTACCGCAGAGCCGGGTAAGACCACTGCCATTATCGGCAGTACCGGCTGCGGCAAGTCCACGCTGGTAAATCTGATTCCCCGTCTGTACGATGTGACCGAGGGCAGCATCAGCCTGGACGGCGTGGATATCCGGCAGATGGAACTGGAAGAACTGCGGCAGCAGATCGGTTTTGTACCCCAGAAGGGCGTACTGTTCTCCGGTACCATCGCCAGCAACCTGCGCTTCGGATGTCCTGACGCTTCAGATGCAGAGATCCGGCAGGCAGCTGAAATTGCACAGGCGGCTGACTTCATTGAAGAAAAGCCGGATAAATATGACAGCGCCATTTCACAGGGCGGTACCAATGTTTCCGGCGGTCAGAAACAGCGTCTGACCATTGCACGTGCCATTGCAAAGCAGCCGAAGGTATTCGTCTTCGACGACAGCTTCTCAGCGCTGGATCTGAAAACCGATGCGGCACTGCGGAAGGCTCTGGCATCCCAGGTGCAGGACAGCACAGTCATTATTGTGGCACAGCGTATCAGTACCATTCTCCATGCAGATCAGATTCTGGTGCTGGAGGAAGGAAAGATCGTCGGAAAGGGTACCCACGAGGAACTGCTGCACAACTGCGAGGTTTATCAGCAGATCGCAAAGTCCCAGCTTTCCGCAGCGGAACTGGGCTTAGAGGCATCCGAGGAAGGAGTGACAACAGATGGCGAATGAAAGAAAACATGGAATGCCCGGGCACGGCGGCGGTCAGATGCCCGTGGAAAAGGCAAAGGATTTTAAAGGCTCTATCGGAAAGCTGTTTGTATACATCAAGAAATATCACGCAGCAGTAGTGGTAGTCATTCTGTGCGCCATTGTCTCCACTGTGTTCAGTGTCATTGGCCCGGATATTCTGGGTAAGGCGACCACAGAGCTGTCCAACGGACTCATGGCAAAGATCCAGGGCACCGGCGGTATTGATTTCACCAAAATCGGACAGATCCTGCTGTTTGTCCTGGGACTGTATCTGTTCAGTTCCCTGTTCAGCTTCATTCAGGGCTGGCTCATGACCGGCGTTACCCAGAAGGTATGCTACCGGATGCGCCGGGATATCTCCGAGAAGATCAACCGGATGCCCATGGCATACTTCGAAAGCCGCACCTACGGCGAGGTGCTCTCCCGGATCACCAACGATGTAGATACATTGGGACAGAGCCTGAACCAGAGTATTACACAGATCATCACTTCTGTAGCGACCATGGTCGGCGTTCTTGTCATGATGCTGCGTATTTCGCCACTCATGACACTGATTGCACTTGTGGTTCTGCCCATTTCCATTCTGCTTATTTCTCTGGTGGTAAAGAAATCCCAGAAATACTTCAAGCAGCAGCAGGAATATCTGGGACACATCAACGGACAGGTGGAGGAGACCTATGCCGGTCATACCGTCATCAAGGCATACAACAAGGAACAGGAGACCATCCGGAAGTTCCAGGAAACCAATGATACGCTGTACCATTCCGCCTGGAAATCCCAGTTCTTGTCCGGTCTCATGCACCCCATTATGGTATTCGTGGGCAATCTGGGGTACGCTGCCGTGGCACTTTCCGGCGGTCTGCTGGCGATCCGGGGTACCATTACCATCGGTGACATTCAGGCATTCATTCAGTATGTAAAGAACTTCACCCAGCCCATCCAGCAGATTGCCCAGGTATTGAACCAGGTGCAGTCCATGGCGGCAGCAGCGGAGCGTGTCTTTGACTTCCTGGAAGAGGGCGAAGAGGTACAGACCACAGAACATCCGGTACAGCCGGAAGAGATCACCGGTACTGTCTCTTTCCAACATGTCTCCTTCGGCTATCACCCGGAGCAGATGATCATCCACGATTTCAGCGCCGATGTAAAGCCGGGACAGAAGATCGCCATTGTGGGTCCCACAGGTGCCGGCAAGACTACCATGGTAAAGCTTCTCATGCGGTTCTACGATGTCAACGGCGGTGCCATTCTTCTGGACGGACACAATGTTCAGGACTTCAACCGGAGTGATCTGCGGGAAGCATTCGGCATGGTATTGCAGGATACATGGCTGTTCCAGGGCACCATTATGGAGAATATCCGCTACGGCAGACTGGATGCCACAGACGAGGAAGTCATTGCAGCGGCAAAGGCAGCCCATGCTGACAGCTTCATCCGGCAGCTGCCCGGCGGCTATGACATGGAACTGAACGAGGACGCAAGCAATGTTTCTCAGGGACAGAAACAGCTGCTGACCATTGCCCGGGCGATCCTGGCAGACAACAAGGTCATGATTCTGGACGAAGCCACTTCCTCCGTAGACACCCGGACGGAAATCCAGATTCAGAAGGCAATGGATCGCCTCATGGAAGGCAGAACCAGCTTTGTCATTGCACACCGGCTTTCCACCATCCGCAATGCAGACCTGATTCTGGTCATGAAAGACGGCGATATCATCGAACAGGGCACCCATGATGAACTTCTGGCGAAGAACGGATTCTATGCAGACCTGTATCGGTCACAGTTCGCACAGACAGCGTAAATTACAACCAATTACAACAAAACGGGCGAACCCATTTCACCGGGTCCGCCCGTTTTTTGTGCCAATATTCTATAGTTATTGACCACGCTTTACATGAAATGCACCAATGCCCGGATATACTGCACTATCCCCCAGCATTTCCTCGATGCGCAGCAGTTGGTTATACTTTGCCACACGTTCGGAGCGGCTTGGCGCACCTGTTTTGATCTGGCAGGTATTCAGTGCCACCGCCAGGTCTGCAATGGTAGTATCCTCCGTTTCGCCGGAACGATGGGATGCAATTGCGGTATAGCCTGCTGCATGTGCCATTTTGATCGCCTCCAGTGTCTCCGAAACGGAGCCGATCTGGTTCAGCTTGATGAGAATGGAATTGCCGCAGCCGGAACGGATACCCTTTTCCAGACGTTCTGTATTTGTCACAAACAGATCATCTCCCACTAGCTGCACCTTATCTCCCAGCTCCTGGGTCAGTCGTTTCCAGCCTTCCCAGTCCTCTTCATCCAGAGCGTCCTCAATGGAGATAATGGGATACTTCTCCGACAGATGCTTCCAGTGCAGAATCAGTTCCTCTGAGGTGAAGTGGGTACCTGCCTTGGGAAGTACATATTCCCCGGGTTTACCACTTTTCCATTCACTGGCGGCGGCATCTATGGCGATCATGAAATCCCTGCCCGGTTCATAGCCTGCCTGCTGAATTGCCATGAGAATATACTGGATGGCTTCTTCATCACTCGCCAGATCCGGCGCAAAACCACCCTCATCGCCCACAGAAGTGGCAAGACCTCTGGAGCGCAGCAGGGATGCCAAACCATGGAATACCTCCGCACACCAGCGCAGCGCCTCTTTGAAGCTGGGCGCACCAACAGGCATGATCATGAACTCCTGCACATCCACGGTATTCGCCGCATGGGCACCACCGTTGAGGATATTCATCATAGGCACCGGCAGGCGATTTCCGGAGATACCGCCCAAAAACCGGTACAAGGGAATATCCAGAGATATGGATGCGGCTCTTGCGGCAGCAATGGAAACGGCGAGAATGGCATTTGCACCCAGATTGGACTTATCCTTTGTGCCGTCTGCCTGAATCATGGCACGATCCACGGCGTAAATATCCGAGGCATCCATGCCCCGGAGGGTATCGTGAATCACGGTGCTGATATTCTCCGCTGCTTTGGTGACGCCTTTGCCCAAATACCGTGCAGGGTCACCGTCCCGCAGTTCCAGGGCTTCGAATTCCCCGGTGGAGGCACCGCTGGGCGCAGTACCTCTCCCCACTGTGCCGTCCAGAAGCGTCACCTCTGCCTCAACAGTGGGATTGCCACGGGAATCCAGGATTTCTCTGCCTACTACCTTTTCGATCTGCAAGTAATTCATTGCAATATGCTCCTTTCTATGGATACGATAGTATGAGTATGCCCGGGTTTGGGAAAGATATGCAGAACCGGAAAGCATGTACGCAAAAAGGCTGCCCGAATCGGACAGCCTTTGTTGTTGCTATATTCAAAGCAATACCGTGCAAAGCCGTCAGGCGGTCTTTTTGCAGTGTTGCCTTAAGTCAGACTCAGCGAATCTTCGCTCCCACCGGCAGGGATTCATCCGGGAAGATCACCTTCACATCCCCATTGGGCATATCTGCCGCACAGATCATGCCGCAGCTTTCCACGCCGCAAAGCTTTGCCGGCTTCAGATTTGCCACCAGCATGATCTTTTTGCCGATGAGATCCTCCGGGGCATACCAGGGGGCAATACCGGAAACCACCTGTCTGCCGCCCATGCCGTCATCCAGCTGGAGTTTCAGCAGCTTCTTGGACTTCTTGACCTTTTCGCAGGCAATGACCTTCGCTACACGCAGATCTGTCTGTGCAAAGGTGTCGATGGGAATCTCCTCTGCCAGAGGCTGGGGCGTATATTCCGGCTCAGCCGGCTCTTCCTTGGGCTGATTTGCCAGAATCAACTGGTTCAGCTCGTCAATTTCCTTGTCCACGTCGATTCTCGGGAAAATGATATCTCCCTTGTGTACCGTCACATTTGCCGGCAGTATACCGAAGTCGGAAATGGTGCTGTAAGCAGTTTCCGCTGCGGATGCACCGATCTGTTCCCAGATCTTCGGCATGGTCTCCGGCATGAATGCGCTCAGGGGCACGGAGACAATACGAATGGTCTCCAGCAAATTATAAAGTACCGTAGCCAGACGGGTGCGGTTTGCCTCGTCACGTGCAAGAATCCACGGTGCAGTTTCGTCAATATACTTGTTGGCACGGGATACCACCTGGAAAATCTCTGCCAGCATGAGATTCAGCTGGGTTTTGTCCAGAAGTTCCTCCAGCTTATCTTTCAATCCGGTAGCAGCGGCAATGAGTTCGTCATCAAATTCACCGGACTGACGTTCCTCCGGCAGTGTACCGCCGAAGTATTTCTCTACCATTGCCACGGTACGGGAAACCAGATTGCCCAGACCGTTTGCCAGATCGGAGTTGATGCGGTTAATCATGATCTCATTGGAGAAAGAACTGTCAGCGCCCAGTGCCATTTCCCGGAGAATGTGATACCGGATGGCATCTGCGCCGTAGCGGTCTGCCAGCAGGAACGGATCTACCACATTGCCCAGTGACTTGGACATCTTCTGTCCGTTGAAGGTAATCCAGCCATGAACTGCCAGATGCTTCGGCAGGGGCAAATCCAGTGCCATGAGCATTGCCGGCCAGATAATGGCGTGGAAACGCATGATGTCCTTTGCCACCATGTGCACGTCAGCCGGCCAGTATTCGTCAAAGTCATGGTATGCGCTGTTTTCATAGCCCAGTGCGCTGATATAGTTAGACAGGGCGTCGATCCAGACATAAACCACATGTCCCTCGTCAAAGGTCACGGGAATACCCCATGTAAAGGAAGTACGGGACACGCAGAGATCCTCCAGACCCGGCTTGATGAAGTTGTTCACCAGCTCAACCGCACGGGTTTTGGGCTGGAGATAATCCGTCTCCGTGAGCAGCTTTTCGATCCGATCGGCAAAGGGCGACATCTTCATGAAATATGCCTCTTCCTTTGCCTCAGTGACTTCCCGGTGACACTCGGGACAGCAGCCGTTTTCGTCCAGCTGGGACTCTGTCCAGAAGCTCTCGCAGGGTGTGCAGTACTTGCCCTTATACTCGCCCTTATAAATGTAGCCCTTGTCGTACAGTGCCTTGAAAATTTTCTGTACTGTCTCTACATGGTAATCATCCGTTGTGCGGATATAGCGGTCATAGCTGATATGCATACGCTCCCAGAGCGCCTTGAAAACCTTGACGATCTCGTCCACATATTCTTTCGGAGTGATACCCTTTTCGGCTGCTTTCTGTTCAATTTTCAGACCGTGCTCGTCCGTTCCCGTAAGGAAAATGACATCATAGCCCTGCATTCGTCTGTACCGTGCGATGGAATCGCAGGCAACGGTGGTGTAGCAGTGACCGATATGGGGATTACCCGACGGATAGTAGATCGGCGTGGTAATATAATACGGCTTTTTTGACATACGAGGTTCCTCCTTAACATTCGCTGCCGCAGAAGGCGGCTGTTATCTTTTATTGTACCATATTTTCGGGGATTTGTCACGTGTTTTTTTGAAATTTTTCAGAAGTACGGATTTTTGCAGTTGATTTTTATGTATTTTACAAGAATTTTGCTATAATCATTGTAAACTATCTTTAAGTCGTTTCACTTTGCATAAATCGTCGACAATTTTCGACACAAATAATGTATATATATACAAATTTAGAATTTCAGTGTTGACTTTTATGGTGGAATGTGCTAATATATTGTTAGAAGAAAATCCGTGTTCTTAAAATTTTAGGAGGTGCATTTTTTATGAAATTAAAATTACGGATAGCTTCATTGTTAGTGGCGTGTGTGTGCGCTGTGGGGTCTATTGCTTCATTTTCGGCTTCTGCGACAGTACTGCGAGGTGATGTAAATGGAGATGGCTACGTTGACATCACAGATGCTGTCTCATTAAATCGATACTTGGCAGGAGGCTATAAAGTGACAAATATGTCGGCTTTAGATTATGATCGTGATTATATTATTTCACGTGCTGATTCAGACGCATTATATCGTTTTTTAGTGCATTTAGTATAATAAGAAGAATGGATGGTGTATATTATGAAGGAAATAAAAAATAAAATAATCTCAGTCTTTCTTTCTTGTACAATAGCTGTATCAAATTGCCTAGCTTTTAGTTCGCTTTCTGTCAATGCAGAAACCGATGCAGCAATAACATATTGTAAACACAGAGTAGGTTCCAGCATCAGATCATTTCAAAAATATAATCTCTCTCAAGATATAACCGACAATACAGTTAGCACTTATACAATATATGGAGATGTTGACCATAGGGAACCAGATAACGACAATATGGCAATAGTACGTTTGAGTGTGGGCGGAACTGGCTTCATTGTAGATGACCACACAATTGTAACCGCCGCACATTGTGTCATTTCCAATGAAAAGCGGTTTTCTGATGACATGACTATAGATATAGTTGATTCCAATAATAACGTCATTAAGCAAGTTACACCAACAGCATTTCATGTTCCAAATGACTATCGCCTTGGCAATCCTGGTAATCATGATTATGCTATGATTGAAGTAGCTGATGATCTTTCTTCGTATGGATATCTTTCAATGGGTGTTGTGTTAGATAATTATGTAGACAAAGCTTACTCCACAACAGTTAAAGTTTCTGGTTTTCCACAACGTGATAATGAGGATTGGGGGCAACGATATGCTGGAGAAGGTAGAATTACTTCGTTAACAAAAGATACATTATATTACACAGTTGATACAAGTGGAGGTGATAGCGGCGGACCAGTTTATTCAGAATTTGAAGCTTCTTATGGTACAGAGTACAAGATAGTCATTGGCATACATGATGGGGCAACTGGAGAAATGGGGAAAACAAACCTAATTTTGCAACTCGTATTACGTCAAATATATTACAGTTCTATTTAAATAATCCTAATAAAAGTTATTGATTGAAAGGATGATTTTTATGAAAAGAAGGAAAAGGATATTAACAGCCACATGCACCGCAGCGGTTCTGACAGGCGTGTGCAGTATGCCGACATTTGCAGCTGGGATTCTGGCAGAGGGGAAGCCGATTCCGCAGCTTCTGGAGGAAATGGCGCAAGATACAAATTCGTACTTCCTGGAAACATCCGCCGGCATGTATCATTATCTGACGGAAGATAACTTTTACGCCATTGAACTCACAAAGAAATACTACACGATTCAGTTGGAACAGGGTCTGTCTCTCCCGAAGGATGCAGCGGCGCAGTTGGGAAAAGCGATTTGCTTATATGGCAGTACAGACCCGGTTCCCGTGACAGAAGGCGCACCGAATATCACCAATCACTATGTGAACGGTGCTTCGCTAGAAGATTTTGGAGACGGAACATATCAGCTGGTACTTTCGAAATATTGTGAAGTGGATGAAACTGCGCTCATCACCTATTTTCAGACCATTCCCGGATTTGCGTCTATCACCTATGGTGCTGCCGGATATGAACTGACAGACAGCAGTCTCAACCTGAACTATGATTTTGAGGGAAGTGAAAAGCGTCCGACGGACGGCACTCCGATCACACTGGATATCCAGACAACAGAGAATATTGCCTTGACAGCAGAAGATTTTGCAGAAAGTCTGGGCGTGGTTTCTGTAGAATCTGTAAGCAATGGTACCGCATACAGAATATCCCTCGATCCGGAACTGTATCAGAAGATGACCCGAAGCGAAATGCTTCAGCTGGTCAAACAAATAGAAGTAATGGAACAGGTGGAAACAGTGGATCTCCACTGCCAGATGAATGAGCTTGCCTACGCTGCGGTAAACGAACCCATCGACAACGGTGCCATCCCCTACGTCACCCGTGGCGACTGCAACGAAACCGAAACCATTGACCCCGACGATGCTTACCTTGCGCTCCGGCACTATGCCGCAGACGCTGTAGGCGGCGAATCCACACTCTCCGACCGGAACCGCTGCGCCGCAGATGTCAACGGAAACGGTACAGTCGATGCCGACGATGCCTATTTTATGCTGAAATATTACGCTGCAAAATCCGTGGGCAGTGATGCTCAGTGGAGTGATATTCTCCAATAAAAGAATACATATCTGTTCAAAATGGGTGAATCCGATGCTTCGGGTTCACCCGTTTTTTGTCTTGCCTTTTTTTCTATTCCATGCTATAATATAAGTAAAATTTCGACTTTTTTCAAAAGGAGGATATCTCCCATGAAGCTCATCCACCTGTCCGACCTCCATCTGGGAAAACGGCTCAACGAAATGTCCTTGCTGGATGATCAGCGCTACATACTAGAAGAGATATGCCAGATTCTCCGGCAGGAACAGCCTGACGCTGTCATCATTGCCGGAGATGTCTACGACAAATCCATCCCATCCGCAGAATCCGTACAGCTGTTTGACCATTTTCTCTCTCAGCTCGCCGAAATAGAACTGACTGTCCTGCTCATCAGCGGCAATCATGACTCTCCGGAACGTGTCTCTTTCGGCGCAAGCCTGATGCAGCGCAGCCGTGTCTACATTGCCCCTGTATTTGACGGTAATATTTCCCCCGTTACCCTCCATGACCAGTACGGCGAAGTGCGGTGCTATCTCCTGCCCTTTGTCCGCCCTGCCCACGTCCGTGCCCACTATCCCGATGAGGAGATCAACAGCTATGAGGATGCCATCCGCACAGTGCTGGCGCATATTCCTCTGGATCAGACGGTGCGCAATGTCCTGGTGACCCATCAGTATGTGGCAGGCGCATCCCTGTGCGAAGCCCAGGAACGGGAGATCGGCGGTACCGATCAGGTCAGCGCTGCCCTCTTTGCCGATTTCGACTATACTGCTCTGGGACATATCCACCGTCCCCAGTCCATTGGTACAGATACCATCCGCTACTGCGGCTCACCCCTGCAATATTCCCTGTCGGAAATAGGCTATGCCAAATCCATTACCGCAGTGGAACTTGAGGAAAAAGGGAATGTTTCCGTCCGGGAAATTCCTCTGAAGCCGCTCCGGGCACTGCGGGAAATCCGTGGCACCTATCTGGAACTGACGGAGAAAAAGAATTACGAAAACACCAATACCGGCGATTATCTGCATGTCATCCTCACTGACGAAGAGGATGTACCCGACGCCATCGGCAAGCTGCGTATGATCTATCCCAACCTCATGAAGCTGGACTATGACAACCAACGTACCCGAACCAGCCGGCAGATCACCGGCGCAGACAACGCGCAGGAACAAAAGCCCTTCGATCTGTTCGCCGCATTGTACGAACAGCAGAACAATCAGCCCATGAGCGACACACAACAGAAATTTTTGCAGAAGCTTATTGACGAGATCTGGAAGGAGGAAGACGCATGAGACCCATTCGCCTGACCATGTCCGCATTCGGCCCCTATGCAGGAGAAGTCCAGCTGGAACTGGAACAGCTGGGCACTCACGGACTCTATCTCATTACCGGGGATACCGGTGCCGGAAAGACTACCATTTTTGATGCCATCACCTTTGCTCTCTATGGGGAAGCCAGCGGCGAAAACCGGGAAAGCTCCATGATGCGTTCCAAATATGCCCTGCCGGAAACGCCCACTTTTGTGGAACTGGAATTCCTCTACAGCGGCAAGCAGTACCGCATCCGCCGCAACCCGGAATATCTTCGCCCGGCAAAACGAGGCGGCGGTACTACCGTGGAAAAAGCCGATGCCGTTCTGGAATACCCGGATGGTCGTGTAGTCACCAAGACAAGGGAAGTCACTGCCGCTGTCCGGGAGATCATGGGCATCGACCGCAGTCAATTCACCCAGATTGCCATGATCGCTCAGGGGGATTTCCTGAAGCTTCTCCTGGCATCCACCGAAGAACGAAAAAGCATCTTCCGCCAGATTTTCCAGACCGGACGCTATCAGAAATTACAGGAACGGCTTCGCAGTGCACACAGCGCTTTACAATCCCGGTATCAGGAATGCAAACGTGCCATGGGACAGTATTTGCAGCAGATACAGCCTCCGGAGGATCCGGCACAGGCGGCAACTCTTGTGCTGGCACAGCAGGACAGTCTGCCCCTGAGCGAGGCAATCGAACTGATCACCTGTATGCTCCAGACCGATCAGACAGCACAATCTGCGCTGAAACAACAGGCGGATGCCCTGCAAAAGTCCCATGCAAAAGCCATTGCACAACTGACACGGGCAAAGGAACTGGAACAGATACAGAACGCCCTGCGTGCCGGCATCTATGAGCGCCGTCAGCTTCTGGAAAAGCAGGCGCAGCAGCTGACGAAATTGCAGGCAGCACAGCAGGCGCTGGAGGAAAACGCAGCCGTTCCCGGACAGATCACACAGATCACCCAACAGCTGCCCCAATATGACGCATTGGAACAGAAAAGCCGCCAATTCCGGGAAAAACAGCGCCAGCTCCAGGCACTGGAAAGTACGGTACAGCAGCTGAAAGCACAGCAGTCCCAAATGCAGCAGAAGCTGACTCTTGCCCGTGGAGAACTGGAATCCCTTGCAGAAGCCGGCACGCAGTACGAAAAATACAATGCCCGGTATCAGAATACCGCAGAACAGCTGGAACGTCTGGAAAACCTGCGCCGGGAAATACAATCCCTCCAGACTGCGGCGGCAGAGCTGGCAAAAGCACAGGAAGATTACGTGAAGAAATCCGGAAAAGCACAGGCACTCCGGGAGGAATTCACCATCCAGAACCGTGCATTTCTGGATGAACAGGCAGGTATTCTCGCTGCATCCCTGCAGGACGGCGTTCCCTGTCCCGTGTGCGGTGCCACATCCCATCCGCATCCGGCAAGTGCCTCGGCGCATGCTCCCAGCGAAGCGGAATTGCAGCGGCTCCGGGAAAAGAGTGACCGGGCACAGCAGCAGGCGGCAGAGGCAAGTGCAGAAGCAGGACGGCTCCGGGGTACAGAAGAAGCACTGGCGCAGCAGGTTGCCCAGATGGCAGCGGCACTGTTGGGAACACCTATTCCCGAAGATCTGCCGGCAGCGGTATCCCAAAAACAGACTGCAATACAGACAGAGCGTATCCGGCTGGAACAGGAAATGCAGCTGGAACAGCGCCGTATGGAACGGAAAGCTGTTCTCTCCCGACAGATTCCGGAACAGGCGGCTCAGCTGGAACAGCTCCAACAGAAATGTGCTGCATCGGAGCCGCAGGTCATCCGGCTGCAAACGGAACTGGAAAACGAGAACACAGCTGTAGAGCAGCTGCGCAGTTCCCTGCCCTACGCCAGCCGTACCGAGGCAGAACAGGCAACGGCTGCTTTGAAGAAAACATATGAACAATTACAGGCGGCACAGGACAATGCCGGAAAGCTATACCAGAAGCTCACCGACCAGCTCCACACCCTGGACGGACAGATCCAGGCACTGCAAAAGCAGCTGGACGAAGCGGAGCCAATTGTGCCGGAAGAAGTGCAAAAGATGGTACAGGAGCTGGAGGAAAAGCGGCGTACTCTGGAGGAAAACCAGAAGCATCTGCATTTCCGGCTGCATACCAACCGCCATGCCCTGGAACAAATTCAGGCACAGGCGGCGCAGTGTACGGAACTGGAGCAGCAGATCATGCAGATCGGTGCACTGGCGGATACGGCAAACGGTACACTGGGCGGCAAGGAAAAGATCATGCTGGAGACCTTTGTGCAGATGACACAGTTCGACCGGATTCTCATGCGTGCCAACACACGGCTTATGATCATGTCCGGCAACCAGTACGAGCTGAAACGCCGGACTTCGGCTGGAAATATGCGCAGCCAGAGCGGTCTGGATCTGGATGTCATTGACCATTACAACGGCTCGGAGCGCAGCGTCAAGACACTTTCCGGCGGCGAGGCATTCCAGGCATCCCTGTCCCTGGCGCTGGGACTGTCGGACGAGATACAGTCCAGTGCCGGCGGCATACAGCTGGATACCATGTTTGTGGACGAGGGATTCGGCGCACTGGATGAGGATGCGCTGGAGCAAGCCATCCGTGCTCTCACGGGACTTGCCACCCAGAACCGGTTGGTGGGAATTATTTCCCATGTATCGGAGCTGAAAGAAAAGGTGGACAAACAGATCGTTGTCACAAAAGACCGCACCGGCGGCAGCCGGGTGGAGATCATCCGATAGCACAAAAAACCGGACAGAACGGAAAAAAGTTCCGCCTGTCCGGTTTTTGTTTTCATGGTGAAGTCATTCAGAATATACTGCTCCAATCCGGCGCATCCCCCACAGAAGCCGCCGCATAATAACAGAGAATAGTATAAGCATCATCACCGTTTACAACGCCGTCCCCATTCACATCCCCGGCGCAGAATGCAGCCGCTTCGGCGAATTTGTCGGCATCAGGTGCAGTGAGCTTTGCATCCTCCTTGCCCACGGACTGCTCTGCGTAGTAAGCAAGGGCACGGTAGGCGTCATCTGCATTTACAGTGCCGTCATTGTCGATATCGCCGTAGGCATCCGGGTCGGCGACACGGGTGAGGGTGTAGGTGGTCGTAACAGGTCTGATATAATCCTGCATTGAAAATGACAAAACAGCGCAGCTTACACCATCTATTTTCTGTAGTTCTTTTGAGAGACGGAAAAGAGACTCGATCTTTGCCGCATTATATTCGTCCCGTGAACCAGTTACCGGCGGTTCTTCCAATCCCAAATCAAGCCGAACACAATAATATAAGCACTCAGATGTTTTTTCCTCCACTGCAGTCACTTCAGGAATGGAAGAAAAATCCTCTAAGGTTAAAATCGTATCTGGCTCTGGAAATACGACAAACGCTTCATCGCCCCACAAAAAAGAATTTTCTCGTGTTTTTATAGCACACATTGCATAGACATCCGTGACACCCTCCGTCTGATACAAGCTGGCTGCATCCGTCACATCTGTCACAACAATCGTATTTTCATCGAATTCGAAGTAATCAAACACGCCTTTTCCCCAAGGCAGAATTTCTTGTCCTCTGTAAGGGCTATTACTTATCAATTCGCCGCTTTCCTCATCCGCTGCCCAATTCAGTTCCGGTTCAATCACATTCCATTCTTCGGGCACTGCTGTACCTTCTTCCAGTGTGACAGCATAATACGATGTCTCTGTCTGTTCCCAATAATAGCAGTGATCATCTGCACGCATGGTCAGATATTCATTTTCTGCTACGTCATAGTATGTAATGGTATCCTCTGTTTCCTCTACAACTTTGATTTCCTGTACCGCAGATACCGGAAACGTCATACAAGTGAGCATACTCAATGAAACAGCAGATGCGATGATTGGCGTTATCCTTCCTTTTTTCATAAATATCACCTTTCCCCTCAATTAAAGAACGTCATTCCACTCCGGCGCATCCCCCACAGAAGCCGCCGCATAATAACAGAGAATAATATAAGCATCATCGCCGTTTACAACGCCGTCCCCATTCACATCCCCGGCGCAGAACGCAGCCGCTTCGGCGAATTTGTCGGCATCGGGTGCAGTGAGCTTTGCATCCTCTTTGCCCACGGATTGCTCTGCGTAATAGGCAAGGACACGGTAGGCGTCATCTGCATTGACAGTGCCGTCATTGTCGATATCGCCGTAAGCATCCGGATCGGCGACACGTGCAAGAGTGTAGGTGGTAGGGGTAGTTACGTAAATCGCAGGTATGGTACACTCCGGTATTGCACAATCCACATTCTCTACCTGCTGCATCCGCTTTATTGTATCGAAAAATTCCGCTGTCTGCTCGCTGGACTCTGTCGAGCTCCCGGAAAAACCATTATCCACGCTGACCTCATATATAACCTGCGTGCCACTTGACATTTCGAAAGGCACTTCACTGACTTCGTTTACCTCCGGAACAAGCGAAAAATCTTCCAGCGTCAAAGTGATGTCCGGCTTTACAAACACAGAAAAACGACCTGTGCCAAAGTTTGTATTCATCGTTACAATACCGCACATCTGATATACGCCTGTTACTCCGTCTGTTTCATACAGCTTTTGTGGATTGATCACATTTTCCAGCACAACCAGATTTTCATCAAATTCTGACAGCGCAAAGGTATTCGCCTGAAATCCCAGATAACGGCTCAAGTCAATGTTATCATACCCTGCCAGTTCCAGTTCAACAGTGCTCCAGTCCTCCGGCACAGCTGTTCCCTCATCCAGAGTCACAGCGTAATACTCTGCATCCCGCTCATCCCAGTAGAAACAGTTGTTGTCGGCACTGACTGTACAATAGTCATAGTCCAAACCGCCCAGCTGAAATGTGATAAAGTCCTCTGTTTCCTCCATGATCTTGTACTCATCACCGTAGGCAGCAGAAGCCGGCACAGCCGCACTGAATATACAGCAGAACGAAACTGCTGCGACGAGCATCCCTGCAAAATACTTTCTTTCCTTTTTCATAAAAATCACCTTTGTCCTTTCTGGATATCATATCCATTAAATCAAACGATTCTGTAAATAAAATCGTCCCTCATGAAGTCAATCTCCCAAATTGACTTTCTATTTAAAATATAGCATATTTCGTTTCATTTGTCAACACTCAACATGGAAAATTGTCACTTTGCACAAATACGTTCTATTGCATATCCGCCTGTTTTCGGTGCAGAGCCAACCGTCCCACAGTTCCCACGTTCACCCGGTCTGCCGATACATACTGCACGCCTCAATCCCACCAGAAATACCACACCGTAGATTGCTCCAGTCCTTTCGCCAGTGCCGGAACAGAGCCTACGCCCTGGTACACGATATCCTCGCAAAACATGAACTGTTCCCGGGCAAGTTCCATCGCTGCTTCTTCTCCCACCGGATGCAGCACATACAGTTCCAGTGTATCATGCCCGATACAACCCGGCACTGCGCCGTATTTCTCGTACCAATGCTTGAGGACTGCCATGGCATCCTCCGGCATCGGGCAGGCATTCCAGCCGCCAAAGGGTACCCACGCCATCACTTCCCATGGATTTTTCGTAGGTATCTCCGCCAGAAGCACCGGCGCCTGTTGCAGCGGATTCATCCGCAAGGACAAAAAACGATGTGCAGCCTCTGCCTTTTCCGGTACAGGTTCCGTCAGCACCTGCAATCCCTCCGGAGCAATGCTGCGCAGCTCTGTTTCCCATTGTGTGAACATCTGTTCCAGCCATGCCTTGCCATCCAGCTGCGCCGGAATTTCCACATGACTCTGTCCCTCCGGCAGATTTTCCTCCATCATCTCCAGCAGCAAGTCATCGCAGATAATCAGAACCGGCGTGAAGCCCTGTTGTTTTCCACGTTCCAGCGCCTCCAGGTATGCATCCCACATATCTTCCAGATCAATAAGCTCCTCCGCCTGGGGCAATTCCATCACAGGGCATTGCAGCATAGCACCAATCTGCCGGGCAATGGTCAGCTCCGGTGATTCCGCCGGAAACGGCTGAGGTTCTTCGTCTTTTTGAAACAGATTCTTGAAAAATGACATGATAATTTTCCTTTCTGATCTATATTTAATTCGTGAGCGCAGCGAACACCGCCATTCCTCATTCCTAACGCCTCATTCCTCATTGCAAACGTTCCACGCCGCACACAGTCAGCACATCGTTATGAACGGTGAACTTAACTTCCAGGTCAGCGAAGCGGAAGCCATACACACGTTCCGGGTCATGCTGATAGGAAGGGCGTGGATCCTGAGCGAGCACCTGGGTCAATCCCTCTTGCAAATGGGGCGGCACCTGTTCCAGCCACACTGCCGGGAAGACGACTTCCAGCTCATGCGTTGCCGCATCCACAGCAAAGCCGCCCTTTGCCTCAGGGTGACTGTCAATATGGGGCAGGTAGGGCTTAATATCATAAATTGGCGTACCGTCCATGAGATCTGCGCCGGAGACTACCAGAAAAGGTGCCTTGTTCCCATGGAGAACGATTTCATCCAGCTGCACCACAGAAAGCCCGATGGGATTGGGGCGAAATGGCGAGCGAGTTGCAAAGACGCCCATCCGGGTATTGCCGCCCAGTCTTGGCGGACGAACGGTAGGCGACCAGTTTTCCCGAATCGCTTCGGAGAACTGCCAGATAAGCCAGATATGGGAGAAGTCCTCCAGTCCCCGGAACGCATCGGGATTGCGGTAGGGCGGTTCAAACACGATCCGGGAGGGCAGCTGCACCAGACCGCTCTGCCGGGGAATGCCGAACTTTGTGGGGAAAACGTTTTCAATATGGGCGATAATTTTCATGAGGTGCTCCTTTCTGGTGGTTTTGTTTCATCATAGCACATTTTCGGGGAAATGTCCAGCAGGCAGAAAAAGAGCGCACCGGATCGGCACGCTCTTTGGGTGGATTTGGTTGTGGTGATTGGTTATGCCAGCAGTTTCTGGCGAAGCAGGGCAAGGTCGAAGCCGTTGACAGCGCCGTCGGCGTTCAGGTCGGCGAGGTTGTATTGGGCTTCGGTTAGGGTGGCTTGGTTCAGGAGGTATTTTTGGAGGAGGACGGCGTCGGCGGTGGTGAGGGTGGAGTCGGAGTTGAGGTCGCCGGGAACAGAAGCTGATTTCTCAATATCAAACGTTACAACATTACTCATTACAACATTTCCGTCTACTACTGTATCAAGATATGCTTCATAATGTCCTTCTGGAAACACCATGCTAAATGAGGTGTCTTTAATATCCCATTCAATGTGATAGGTATCCCCTTCCCAATATGTGCCATTCCAAATTTTCAAATCATATCTTGTTGCATTTGGTACATCATTCCATGAGAAAACAGTTTTGGATAAAGAATCCCCAGGTTCAACTTTTAATGGCGTACCATCTCTGATATCAAATGTCACTACATTACTCATTACAACGTTTCCATTTACAACTGTATCCAAGTATGCTTCATAATGCCCTTCTGGAAATACCATGCTAAATGATGTGTCTTTGATATCCCATTCAATATGATAAGTATCGCCTATCCAATATGTTCCATTCCAGATTTTTAAATCATATCTTGTTGCATTGGGAACATTATTCCATGAAAATACAGTTTCTGATGTTGAGTATCCAGGCATAACATTTAATGGTGTACCACTTTTCACGTCAAATGTCACCACATTACTCATTATCACATTTCCATCTATAACAGTATCCAAGTATGCTTCATAATGTCCCTCTGGGAAAATCATACTAAATGATGTATCTTTTACATCCCATTCGATGTGGTAAGCATCCCCAACCCAATATGTTCCGTTCCAGATCTTTATATCATATCTTGTTGCATTGGGTACATCGTTCCATAAAAATACAGTTTCAGAAGTGGAATACCCCGGGACAACGCTTAATGGTGTACCGCCATTTACATCAAACGATACCACATTACTCATTACTATATCCCCATTGACAATGGTATCCAGATATCCTTCATAATGCCCTTCCGGAAAAATCATACTAAATGATGTGCCTTTGACATCCCATTCAATATGATATGCGTCTCCTTCCCAGTATGTCCCATTCCAGATTTTTAAATCATATCTCGTGGCATTTGGAACAGCATTCCATGAAAAGACAGTTTCAGTTGTGGAAAGTCCAGCATTAACAGTTAAATATGTTTCATCTTTTACTGTAAAAGACACAACATTACTCATTTGCACACTATCATCAATACAAAGGTCAATATATGCTTCATAATAACCAGATGGCAAGGTCACTCTGAAACTATCTCCTGTAATTCCCCATTCGCTATAATACGCATCTCCATCCCAATATGTTCCATTCCATATCTTTAAATTATAGCTGGCTCCATCCACTTTGTTCCATGAGAATATTGTATCTGTTAATGATGTTCCGGCTGTTACACTTAAAGATGAGGAGGGAATGACATTTCCATATCTAAAAATCCCACTCCAACTCCCATAAAATGAACCAACAGAAACTTCTGTTCCTGTTTGGTCACCAGGCTGTGGATATCCACGATCACTGTGTGCACCAACATTCTGATTGTTACCGATATAAATTTCTGTATGCCCATTTCTCCAGAGAATGTCACCGCGCTGTAAATTAGAAACACTTCCGATTTGACTCCATGATATATATGTGAATCCATATTTCGGCAGAATATTAGGCATGGTAGCTGTCGTAAACGCAGAACCAGAGTATATTCCTGCATAAGACAATGCGTAAGAAACTAACGAAGAACAATCGTAGTCCGGACCATTTCGATTCGCCTGACTGTATCCGTGTGAATCATCATTTGCAATATCAATTGCCCACTGTACTGCGGTTTCCATTTGTGGAGATATTGCGCTCGCCTCCAGTTGTAAAAACATATTTTTGAAAGATGATCCCGAACACATCCCCAACATCATCACCACCGCAACCATCGCCGCAGTCCACTTCATAAACCACTGTTTCTGCCTTTGCATCATTCTCATAAAAAATCAACTCCTTTCGCATTTCAGGAATAATCACATCTGACTATTCTTATAATATTATAACCTATTTAGATTGAAATGTCAATGCTTTTTAGTCATATGTGATAAAATTTTCTGAGAAAGGAGTGGCGTATATGGCTTTTTACCAACGAATCCGGGATTTGCGGGAGGATGCGGACAAAACACAGACCGATATTGCACAATATCTGGGCACAACGGCGCAGTATTACGGCAAGTACGAAAAAGGAGAGCGTGAGATTCCATTTCTGCGTGCCATCCAGCTGGCGGAATATTATGACGTCAGCCTGGACTATCTCGCCGGGCGCACCAATTTTCCCAAGGGCAAAGACAATTTGCCCTTTCAGGAGGATGCACTGCACATTCTGGAAAAATACGCCACCCTCACCGAACGCAACAAAGGCAGACTGGAACAATTTCTGGACGATCTCTGCGAACAGCAGGGCGAGGATACCTTTCGCCAAAAAGAAGCCTGATGACACTTTCCCGGAAATAGCAAAAGAGCGTGCCAGAACCAGCACGCTCTTTCTATTTTTTCTAATCCCGATGCCGCAGCAGTCCTCTTGCCACCAGACCGACGCCGGCGGCGATCATGCCGAACATGACCACATACTGCCACAGACTCGCCGAAAGCGGCCGGAACCGCACCGATGTCAGCAGCGTCACCAGAATCGCCAGAATACCAATGGCAACCACGACCCAGCCGACCCACTTGTGATCCATGAAAAACAGCAGCCCGATACCGATCAGCAGCGGTACCAGCATCAATCCCGTGGCAACAGAAGTGCTCATCCCGAAGCTGCCCCAGAGACTGCCCCAGGAAAATGTCACCACAAAGGAATTCAACACCCAGTATACCCCTGCACCCAGCAGCACCAATCCGATGAGGAATTCCGCCAGCGGATGGGACGGCTTTTTCTCCACCGCAACGGATGGAGCACTTCTCGCTTTTTTTGCCTTTTTCCCATCCGATGCCGACTGCTTCCCGGCCTGCTCCTGCTGCATTTCCTCCTCCAGCTTTTTCAGTTTGCGTTCCATTTCATCCATGTACGTCATCCCCCTTGTTTTCGTTTATGATACCATAGTTTACAGTTTTTGTCAAGCAAACGAGAGCTACAGCTTTCTACTGCATATTCACTGTGTCTCTTTTTCCCGTATCGTCTTTTTCCCCATTTTCATCTGCGCCGCATATGCACGGATCGCCGCCTCTGCCTGCTCCACCTCATGATGGAATTCATCCGCCGACACACGCAGCGCACCGTTTCCCAGAATAATCACCTGCTCCATGCCGTCCGATGTTGCCACACGTACCCGGTGCTCCCGACATAACTCGTGGGTTGTCTTTTCAATGTAGGAATCCGCCGTCTCCGACTCCTTCGTGTAGACAATGCTGATATTGCAATACTGTTCCACCTCCCGGTGCTGTCCCTTCACCTTGTAGGCGTCAAATACCAGAATCAGTTTGCACTGCCGGTAGCCGCAGTAATTGCACATCTGGTGGATGAGCCGGCTTCGTGCTGCCTCAAGACTGTCCCTTGCCAGATCTTTCAGCTCGTCCCATGCAAAAATAATGTTATAGCCGTCCACCAACAGATATTCTTCCCCGTCATAGACGAGATTTTTTTTGCCGTGATATGGCTCTGTCTCCTCCTTGGGCGTATACATTGCCTGCCGGGGATCCCGGTCGATCTTGCCGTAGGTACGCTCAAAGATCGCCATGAGTTCCTTGTCCTCCGCCAGACTGGATACATACCGTGCCGCCCGATTCACTCCGGATATGGACTCCTGCGGTTCCTCTTCCGATTCCGGCGTGTAACAGCTGGGAAGATGCATGTGCTCCTGCACCTTGTCCCATTTCACCGCAAATCCGGCACCGTGGGCGCAGAAGATGGAATCCGCTGTATTTTCCACATCGCTGTCGCAGTCGTAGCCAATGGCGGCAATGACCTCCTCTGCATTCTGACAGGGCGCATACCCCTTCGGCGTACAGCCAAGCCGTCCCTTACCGTGGGTGTATCCGGTGACAATACTCTGATATCCACGCATGTTTGCCACAGGTGCACTGCCTGTCATGACAGAACGCTCCCCATCCGTTTCCGGCGGCTGGAAATCTGCACCCATCTGCTGTAAATCCGTCATAGCTCTTCCTACGCATTCCGTGGGGAGTTCCAGCACAAAGTCATACCACGGTTCCAGCAGCACACTCTTTGCACGGCGCAGACCATTGCGCACGGCACGATAAGTTGCCTGGCGGAAATCACCGCCCTCCGTATGCTTCACATGGGCACGTCCGGCGCAAAGGGTGATTTTCATATCCGTAATAGGCGAACCTGTCAGCACGCCCACATGTACTTTCTCTCCCAGATGCGTCAGCACCAACCGCTGCCAGTTCCGGTCCAGATCATCCTCCCGGCAGTCGGATGCGAATTGCAGACCACTCCCCTGGGGCAGCGGTTCCAGAAGCAGGTGCACCTCTGCATAATGGCATAGAGGCTCGTAGTGACCCACGCCCTCCACCGGTTCGGCAATGGTTTCCTTATAGGTGATTTGTCCGGCGTCAAACTGCACCTCCAGCCCGAAGCGGTCGGCAATCAGCTTCTGGAGTACTTCCAGCTGTACCTCACCCATAAGCTGCATCTGAATCTGCTGGGCATGGGCATCCCACAGAAGATGGAGTGCCGGATCTTCTTCCTCCAGCTGGGACAGCTGTTTCAGGGCATCTGCCGGATGTACCTGTTTCGGCAGCCGCAATCCATAGCGCAGAATCGGTTCCAATACCGGCACAGCCCCATCCTGAACGGCACCAAGTCCCTGCCCGGCATAGGTTCTGGTCAGTCCCGTAACAGCACAGACCATACCGGGCAATACCATATCCGCTGTCTGGAACTTCGCCCCGGCATAAATGCGGATCTGGCTGATTTTTTCCGTCAGCTGGGCACCATCCTGGGTAGTATAGGACACGGCGTCCCGGACATGGAGCTGTCCGCCGGTGACTTTCAGATAAGTCAGACGGCTGCCCTTTTCATCAGCAGCAATTTTAAACACCTGTGCACCGAAGGCGTCGGCATAGGTTTTCTCCAGCGTGTACCGATCCAGTCCCTCCAGAAAGGCATCCACGCCTTCCAGCTTCAATGCTGCGCCGAAATAGCAGGGCACCACCTGCCGCCGTGCAATTCCCTCTGCCAGCTGTTTCCGGGAAATATTTCCCTGCTCCAGATAGGCATCCATCCATGTCTCATCATAGAGTGCCATGCGCTCGTAAAAGGCATCTGTGCCGTCATCGGAAAAATCCGCACAGCATTCCCCCAGCCGCTGTTTCAGATCTGCCAGCACTGCCTGCTTGTCCGCACCGCTGAGATCCATTTTATTGACAAAGAGAAACACCGGCACATGATAACGCTCCAGCAGTTTCCACAGCGTTTCCGTATGGCTCTGTACGCCGTCTGTACCGCTGATGACAAGGATGGCATAGTCCAGCACCTGCATGGTGCGCTCCGTCTCAGCGGAAAAGTCCACATGCCCCGGGGTATCCAGCAGTGTATATTCCGCACCGTTGTAGGCAATACATGCCTGGTGGGCAAAAATCGTAATGCCCCTGTCCCGTTCCATGGGATGGGTGTCCAGAAATGCTGTCTGGTGATCCACCCGTCCCAGCTTCCGGATCTCTCCGGTGCGGTACAGCAGTGCTTCCGACAGGGTGGTCTTTCCGGAATCCACATGGGCGGTGATTCCTATGATCAATCGTTTCATATGGCACCGTGCCGGTTCTGCTGCACGGCTTTTCACTCCCTTTTTTCAATTCGGAATGAGGAATTAGGAATGGCGGTGTTCGTACCCTTTGGGTACGAACAGATTGAAAAAATGTAAAGCAATACCATCATTCCTCATTCCTAACCCTCATTCTCATTATAACACAAATCCCCATCTACTGCAAGAGCGAGAAAAAGGAGCTGTTGCAGACAGTAAAAATCCAACAGGGAAACGGTGCCTACATCGACCCGTTAACCAGGATTTTGCTGTACTTGCAACAGCCCCTGTAATTTTTGAAGCTGTTTATGGCAATACCGTGCAAAGCCGCCAGGCGCTCTTTGTGCGGTGTTGCCTTATATCAGATCTTCCCAGCGGATATCCGTTATGCCCACGGATATTCTTGCATAGTAGCACAGAATCAGATACGCATCATCTGCATCCACTGTGCCGCTCTGGTTCACATCTGCCTGCTGTACGACCTGTGCCTCCAATGCCGCATTTCCCTGGAAGGTATACGCTGTATCTCCCACAGAATGCCGCGCATAATACACCAGCACCTGATATGCATCATCTGCATCCACATCGCCGTCCAGATCGACATCTCCACGCAGTCCGGTCTCTGTGGGTGTGCCGGTCGTCGTAGTCGTTGTCGGAGTAGTGCTCGTATTGGTACTGCCGGAAGTATCCGCAGTGGTATTCGTTGTCTCCGCCGCTTCCGGAATCACAATGGTGATCGTATCCGTCTGTATGGGATCCTCCTGTACAATAACGATAACGCTCACGGTGCCGCTGTCCAGAATGGTAAGCACACCATTCTCGTCTACTGTGGCAATGCTTTCATCGGTACTCTTCCAGATGAGATTCTTCGCATTGGTGGCATAAAGCAGGTGGAAGGAATTTCCCACATACAGCTGGGATTCATCCGGCTTGCCCAGCATGATATACAGTCCCGAAACGTTTATAGAAGTAGGTGTGGTGACGGTTGTTGTTTCCGTTGTACCAGAAGCTGTCGTATTCGTCGTAGTATCCGCTGACATGGTCGCAGATGTATCTGTCGTGGCGTCCGTTGTACCAGTCATGGTTGCGGTCGTCGTGGTTTCTTCTGTCGTATTTGTAGTTCCAGTCGTCTCCGTGGTACTTGTATCGCTTTCCATTTCCGGCGCAATGACAATAAAGCCGGGAATCAGTTTCAAAGTCAGCGCTTCATCCGATTCCGCTCCAGCTGTTCCGCCGTCCGTGCCTTTATGATCCAGATAAACGGCGTACATATCCCCGGGTTGGGCATCCTCACTTACAGTAAATGTCAGGGTGCACAGTGCCGTACCCGTATAGTTCAGCAGATTGCCGTTTGCATCCATCTCCATACTCATAAAGGACAGCCAGACAGAATTGCCATCCGTCTCATTGACATCCGATGTAAACACCAGATTTTCTGCATCACTCTCACAGCTTTCCAGCGTCAGATATGTCGTATCCCAGGAGGCGCCGAATGCCAGCTGACAGAATCCCGGATTAGCCGTTACCTCAATGGGGACGGACACCTGAAAATCATTTTCCCGCAGTTCTTCCAGAGAAATCTCCACTCCGCCTGCCGCAACAGAGATGCTCTCTACCGGCTCGCTTTCTGTAGTTTCAGTTGTACTGATGGTATCCGTTGTGCCTGTCGTGGTATATGTGATATAGGTGGTTTCTGTTGCAGGAATTGTGATGTCGCTGGTTGTGATCCATTCAGAAGTGGTGGTCATCATTTCCGTTACGGTTTCTGACATGGTGATGAAAATCTCGGAAGTTGTGGTCATCGACGTACTGGTGTCAGCTGTTGTATCAGTGCGTGCA
>JBJFHO010000073.1:0-3390 GCA_051893675.1 Ruminococcus sp.
GAATCGAGTAGGGGCTAACATGTAGCCCCTCTCACACCACCGTACGTGCCGTTCGGCATACGGCGGTTCAATTCAAATAATAATCCAAACAGCTTAGAAGTCCTCGCTTTGCGAGAATTTCTTTGCTTATGAGACGCAGTCCTGTGGTCTTTGCGACCGCTTGGTAGTGGTCCCCAAAGGCTACGGATTTCCTTGCTATCCATTCAGGTGCTCCGAGTTTACAAAGTCCCCAAAGTCGCTTGTCTCTCGTCTTCCACTGCTTCCATATAACAATTCTCATTCTCGTTCGCAGATGTTCGTCTATTCTCTTTAGGGTATTCTTCATGCTACCCATTCTGAAATAGTTTATCCATCCGCGAATGACCTGGTTCAATCTCATGATTCGATAATCCATTGTTACTGACCAACTACGCTTTGTCAGTTGTTTTAGTTTTCTCTCGAATCTCTTGATTGAATCCTTGTGTGGTCTTGCCTTCCACTTTCCGTCTGCGCTGTCCTTCCAGAATCCGAATCCAAGATACTTAAGCTTCATTGGTGTTGTCACCTTTGATTTGGCAGCATTCACCTTAAGCCCGAGTTTCTTCTCAATCCACTTCGTCACACTTGCCATTACTCTGTTGGCTGCTGCGCTGCTTCCTACTGTGATTACGCAATCGTCTGCATATCTTACGAAGCGGAGTCCTCTTGATTCGAGTTCCTTGTCAAGTTCGTTCAGCATTATGTTGCTGAGCAGGGGTGAAAGGTTTCCTCCCTGTGGAGTTCCCCTGGTGGTTTTCTCATACTTTCCTTTTACCATTACTCCTGCATTAAGGTATTTCCTAATGAGTGATTCCGTGTCAGGGTCGTTTATGAGGTTGTGCACCAGGGTCATGAGTTTGTCCTGCGGTACATTATCGAAGAATTTCTCAAGGTCTATGTCTACGATGTAGGTATATCCGTCATTGAAGTATTCGAGCAGTTTTACTATCGCCTGCTGTGCTCTGCGGTTTGGTCTGAATCCATAGCTGTATTCACTGAAGTGTAGTTCTGCTATTGGAGTCAGTACCTGTGCTATTGCCTGCTCAATGACTCTATCCACGACTGTAGGTATTCCAAGATTTCGTACTCCGCCATTTGGCTTTGGTATTTCTACTCTCCTTACCGGCTGTGGCTTGTACTTCCTTCTTCGAATCTTGTCTCTGATTTCTACCCAGTTTTCTCGGAGATACCGGTCGATGTAATCTATTTCGATTCCATCGATTCCTCCTGCACCCTTGTTGGCTTTCACCTTTTCGAGTGCCATTCTCATATTTCCTCTACTGAGTATTCTCTCAAGCAGTACGGACATTTGGATTTGTCTCCTTTCGTTGTTTTGCTTCGCATCCTCTATACCTCTACCTCCTATGGAAGTTTCACTCCGTTACGTCTTCGCTACTACCTTCCTCGTCGAGTATGGATGCGTACTTTCGCAAGTCCATTTGACTCTTGAATTGTTCAGCCCTTCGCTCCGTCCCCATTACAGAGACTTCAATGCTACTATGGCTTCGGCTGACTTCTCACAGTTCGTTGTTACTACGGCTAATGAGACCGTCTGTGAGACCTCACGGGATAAGTCGTCAGTCTTTCCTCGTCTACCCGCCTAATTTACCTGCATAGGTTACGGTTGCCTTTTGGACTTTACGGCTGTTGGCCCGCTCATCCGCTATGCAAGCCTTGGTATTAGGTTTCTGTTCGTCAGGCTACGATTTCGCTATCCCTTCTTCTCGCCTGCACCTCGCGATGCAAACCTTGGGAGTCGCTATGAGGTTCGTCGGCAACTACGCCCTTTGTGGACTTTCACCACAGACTGACGGCATGCCCGTCATACCAAAAAATCCCCGCCGGAAGCCGCAGCTCCGGCGAGGATGTTTTCGTCTGTTATATTTTATTAATTTTCATGGTTTTTACAAACCCTGTGCCTGACGTGAACAGCTTCTTATATGCTGTAACTTTCGCCGACGGGCATCTGATTATCGCCTTTGCATAGATGCCTTTGACAGCCTGCGTCCCGATATTGTCAAGCTTTGAAGATCTGATCGTAATGGACTTCAGACTGCTGCAGTTCCTGAACGCACCTGTTCCGATGGACGTCACATTGCTTCCGACCGTCACCTGTTTCAGATTCTTCATTCCGTAAAACGCCTTGTTTCCTATAGCCGTTACCTTGAAGCTGATTCCTCCGATTTTCACCGTGGACGGGACGGTAACGCTCTGAACCGTTCCGGTCTTCGGCGCCATATAGGTAACGGTTCCTTCTGTTCTGGAAGATTTCGTGACTTTATAAGTTACGCCCGAAACCTTTACAGCTGAGCCGGTCTTCGGCAGTGCTGTCAGCGTTTCTTTTTCGTATTCTGCCAGCTTTGACGGATCCAGGTCATAAAAAGTGATAGAGCCGGTTTTGCTGACCTCCCAGACAATATGCCCTGCCTGCGTGCAGATCGGCTGGCAGTCAGACAGTCTGGCCTTCAGGGTATAAGGACCGGCCTTTACATTTCCGCCTGCATCGATTTCTGCAATGCGGACGGCTGTCTTTCCCGTGGAGCTTCTATATTCCTCCCACAGCACATACAGGGAATCTTCTCCTGTTTTTACCAGCTGCGGGGTGCGCACTGTAATATCCGAATCCGCTCCATACCCGGTCAGCCAGACGGTTCTCGTTTTGGAAAGTCCCGTATCGGTGGAGGTGACAAAGATATTTCGCCTGCCGTATGCGTCAAAAGTCGCTTTATTCTGATCAACGGAATTGCCTGCGGCCAGCAGCCTGCCTCCTGCCATAGAAAAGCCTCCCACAGAGACCCCGGTATCATTATCACCTGTATTTCCCGCTATCTTCAGAATATTTGTATTACTGCTGGAAGCTATCGAAGATATCGGAGCCTTTGTCAGAACTACGGAACGCGGATACGCATCCCCGTGATCCAGACGGTAAAGACTGCTGCCGTCGGTCAGCACGAACTGGTTGAAAGAGTGGCTGACATAGCCTCCGCTTATATTCCATACCCTGGAAAACTGCTGAGTCAGAACCATGCTGTTCTCGTCGACGGCAAGAGTCATGTTGGCCTGATGATTGTATCCGTCTGAAGACTTGTACATCAGATGTGATGTATGCAGAAACAGGGTTCCGCCGGTTTCCGTCATACGCAGTGTGCCTGCTCTGAATGGCTCAACAGTATTTATATTCTTTACAGATACCGAGCCCAGCCGTTTCCACTGGCGGTCATACTTTATCACACGTATGACCTCGGCACTGTTATCCTGCGAATCATTTCTCTGTCCACATACTATGAAGTTATATTTCTCTCCCCGGAAACAGCCTCCGAAAATCGGCAGTTCCAGCTTGACAGTCTTTGTTGAGACTCTCTTAAAATCAGC
>JBJFHO010000074.1:0-3379 GCA_051893675.1 Ruminococcus sp.
TTTATTATACCATGTTTCGCTCTGTTTGTATAGGGGTTTTTAGAGATGCCCTATACTTATTCTGATTCCTTAAATGGAAATAGATAAAAATCAGTTGAGGGGATATCTATGCAAATCCGAAGCAACTACAAACATACCATTGCCGCAAGCTACATCGGCTATATCACCCAGGCAATTGTCAACAATTTTGCGCCGCTGCTGTTTCTGACCTTCCACAGCACCTATGGCATTTCATTGGAAAAGATCGGGCTTCTGGTAACCATCAATTTCGGCACACAGCTACTGGTAGATCTGATCTCTGCCCGGTATGCCGACCGCATCGGCTATCGCAACGCAGTTGTAGCAGCGCATATTTTCGCTGCTCTGGGGCTTATCGGGCTGGGAACTCTGCCGGATCTGCTGCCCGACCCATATGCAGGGCTATGTCTTGCCGTGATACTCTATGCCATCGGCGGCGGACTGGCAGAGGTACTCATCAGTCCCATTGTAGAAGCATGTCCCACAAGCGGAAAATCCGCCGCCATGAGTCTGCTCCACTCCTTTTACTGCTGGGGATCGGTATTGGTCGTGCTGGTTTCCACCGGCTTGTTTACCTGGCTCGGCATTGGTGCCTGGAAGATCGTCTCCTGTCTCTGGGCGATCATTCCGGCAGTCAACGCAGTGTACTTCTCACAGGTACCTCTTGCACCGCTGGTAAAGGAAGGCGAAAGCATGACCATCGGTGCACTTCTGCACAGCAAGCTGTTCTGGATCCTGGCACTGCTCATGGTCTGCGCCGGCGCATCAGAGCTTTCTATGAGTCAATGGGCGTCTGCCTTTGCTGAAAGCGGATTGCAGGTATCCAAAACCGTAGGCGATCTTGCTGGGCCGTGCTTTTTTGCAGTGCTCATGGGACTATCCCGGATTTTCCACGCCAGATTTGCAGATAAAATCTCTCTGACAAAATATCTGGGCAGCTGTGCGGTACTTTGTATCGTCAGCTATCTGCTGGCAGCACTGTCGCCGAATCCCATATTAGGACTGCTGGGCTGCGGTCTGTGCGGCTTTTCAGTAGGTGCCATGTGGCCGGGTACATTCAGCCTGGCATCGGCGCAGTGTCCCAAAGGCGGCACAGCAATGTTTGCCCTGCTGGCACTTGCCGGCGATACAGGCTGTTCCCTGGGGCCAACTATTGTGGGATTTGTTTCGGGAGCATTTCATGATAACCTGAAGCCGGGACTGCTCTCTGCCATTCTGTTTCCGGCTGTTCTGATCGTAGGACTGCTTCTTTGCCGTCGGGAGAACAGAAAGTCATGAAATGGCCGCATGCCAAAAGCTTTCATCAAAGTAGGGGCGAATTGTGTTCGCCCGCTATTCCACGTTATCGTTCCTGTAGGGACACGGCGTGCCGTGTCCTTACCAGTGATCCTTCATTGTTTCGTTGAAAACGTCCCAACCCGATGTCCAATGGAAATGACATCGGCAGATTCGCCCTAAAGTATTTCCTTGACATTGATCTATAACAATGCTATAATAACATAAAATATTATAAAAAAAGGAACGATGAAACCATGAAGATCGCCATTCTGCTCTGCTGTATTGTCATGATAGCACTGCTCCTCATAATCAGCGCCATGCTCATTCATGCAGGCGCAAACCGTGACAGCAAGGAACTGATGGAACTGAAAAAGCAAGTGGAATTCCTGCGTCAGGATCAAACCCGACAGAGTCAAGTACTCATGGATCAGGCCGTCCGGCAAAATGAGACCATGGTAACGCAGCTTTCCGTTCTGGGCAGCAGTCTGCGGGATTCTCAGGACAAGCAGCAGGCAAAAGCTGTGGAAACACTCTCCGGAATCGAAACAAAAATGCACCATCTCCGCACGGAAATCCTGACGGTACTCGACAGCATCCGCCGTTCCAATGCGGAAGACATGGAAAAGCTGCGAAAGGATAACCAGGAAAGTCTGGATAAGATCAACCATACTGTCAACGAAAAGCTCCAGAAAACCCTTGACGACAAGATTTCCAAGTCCTTCGAAACTGTCAACAAAAGACTGGCAGAGGTATACGAGGGACTTGGAGAAATGAAAAATGTGGCATCCGGTGTTTCCGACTTGAAAAATGTCCTGTCCAATGTGAAAACACGTGGTATTATGGGAGAAATCCAGCTGGGTGCAATCCTCAGCGAGATACTTGCGCCGGAACAGTACGGCGAACAGATTCCCGTAACGCCGGGCGGTTCGGAAAAGGTGGATTTCGCCGTGAAACTCCCCGGTGCCGCAGACGGCGAAAGCGTCTATCTGCCCATTGATTCCAAATTCCCTGGGGATACCTATTCCAATCTCCTTGCCGCCTATGAATCCGGCGACCCGGAACTGCTGAAAGCCAAGCGGACAGCACTGGAAGCGGAGATCAAGAAATGCGCCAAAAGTATTCATGATAAATATATCGTTCCGCCTCACACAACGGATTTTGCCATCCTGTTTCTCCCCTTTGAGGGATTGTATGCGGAAGTCGTCAACATGGGACTGGTCGAAGTGCTCCAGCGGAATTACAAGGTGAATATCGCAGGTCCCTCGACCATGGCTGCCATGCTGAACAGCCTGCAAATGGGATTCCGTACCCTTGCCATTCAGAAAAAAAGCGGTGAGGTATGGAAGATACTGGAGGCTGCCAAAAAGGAATTCGGGAACTTTGAGACCGTTCTCACCAACACAAGGAACCGCCTGAGACAGGCAGATGAAGAACTGGACAAGCTCATCGGCACTCGTACAAGAGCAATCAACCGCAAGCTCCAGACTGTTTCCGAACTGAACGCATCCGAAAAATCGGAAAAGCTGCTGGATATCACATAATATTATTTTTCACGTCAACTGATAATTTCATTTATAAATATATATACGAAAAAAGCCACGGAATCCGATAATCCGTGGCTTTTTTGCAGCTTCATACTGGTCGAGGTGACAGGACTCGAACCTGCGGCATCTTGCTCCCAAAGCAAGCACTCTACCAAACTGAGTTACACCTCGATTTCTGTAACTTCTTTAGGCAATACCGCACAAAGATTGTGCGTCAGATGCGCCGTCAGATTTTTCGTCAGATGAAACAAAAAGCGGAGTGAATACTTTGTGTATTCACGAGCATTTTTGTGAAATATGACGGAAAAGATGCAAGCATATGACGTGCAAAGCCGTCAGGTGCTCTTTGTGCGGTGTTGCCTTTATTATATCATATCTTTCCCACTTTTGTCAAGGTGTTTTTTCATGTTTTCATGCAAATCATTTTTTTGTTTTATCTGTTTTATCCTATCGGATTAGTTCCGATATAGTACGTTGTCCAAACTAAAACTTTACTTCCTGTCTGGAAATCAGAAGCGTAGGGCGGGGGCTTGCTCCCG
>JBJFHO010000075.1:0-3376 GCA_051893675.1 Ruminococcus sp.
ACCACAATGCCCCAGATCATCAGACCTTCCCAGACCATTGCCATGCACATTCCTAAACCGAGTACCAGTGCTGCCACAATGCCGTAGATGACGATCCCGACTGTTCTGCCGTTCAGTTTAATGACAGGTGCTCCGGTCATCTTTCTGCGTACCAGAACCATTGCAAGAAGAATTACTGCACCGACAATTCCCATTACAATGCCCGGCGTGAATGCATCCCACTCGGAAATCAGTGCCATGCACATGCCCAGTGCAAAGATCAGTCCGCCGACGGTGGACATTACAAGAGTAACAAAGTTTTCTTTTTTCATGGTAAATACCTCCAGTTGTTTTGTGTCAGATGTTTTGTTCTCATCTGTTGAATACATGATACTCCTGCTATGTTTGGGTAGTGTTTGAGAATTGTTTGAGAATTATTAAATTTGAAATGGAGATGATACTACAAAAAGCACTTCCGTCTGCTTTTCCGCAGACAAAAGTGCTCCTTCATAATATTCAAACTTACCGTGACTCATAGGTCGATTTCCTGTAATACTACCAATAACACCTGGAATATTTTCATGATATCCTTGCATGTCAGCAGTTCACCAGCCTTGACCCTCTCAAAAAGGTCAGCCAGTGTTTTCTCCGGCACAGTTTTTGTGCCTGCAAATGAGATCTGCATATAACCGCTGGCCTCTGCCACATGAATCGTAGTCCGGATACACTTTTCAGCCTTTCTGCAATCCAGATAAAAATTGCCGTCCTCATCCACCTCGCTCAGATACAGCGTCCTGTCCGCCATGGGAACTGTTTTCTTCACCTTTATGGTCTTGAATTCATAAGTCTGCACTTCCGGATGCTTTTCCATGTTCCTGCTCCTGACTTGTTTATTACACCTGCCCACTGTCTCAAGTGCTATTTTCATTATATCATGACAAGTGTACCATAAACAGAACTTTGCTTATCTGGGGGATTCATCTTTGTACATTTCTGCGGTTTCCAGTGCAAGGCGCTTCACCTCATCTGCCACCCACTTCGGAGATACAATTTTTACACCTGTCCCGAAACCGATGATCCACGACAGAAATGTGGGACTGATATCCGCCTTGAAATCCGCCCGCAAGCAGTTCCCTTCCAGTTCCTCCAGCCGCACATTGTCTCCGAACCGGTCGATAATGATATTCAGGTATGCCTTGTCGAACACTGCTGTGACATGCTCTGTCTTTCCGTCAAACATGGAAAAGATGGGCTTCACATAATTTGCCGCATTGAACGGCTCCTTTGGCAGACTGCTGTGCTCTTCAGATATGGCAAGATCGGTCATTCTGTCCACCTTGTAATGAACAAAGTCGTCATATTTTTCGTTGTAAGTAATGAGGTAATAGTTCTCATTGTCAAAGGTCAGCGCAAGCGGATTGGTATCATAATATGCACCGTTCTTGCGATTAACCTTTTCCCTCTGGATATTGTAATCAAAATAGCGGAACCGGATCTTCCGATTGGACGCAATGGCATGATGCAGTGTGTCTACGTTATAAAAAATACACTCATTCATGCTTTTGATCCGGTCGTAAATATAGATCTGCCCTGAAAATTCCCTCGCTTGGGGCTTGCTGGCAAGCTTTTTCAGCTTGGTAATGAGGGATTCGCTCTTCTTTTTGGTAATGAACCGGGAGGACTGAACACTGTCAATGAGTATCTTCAATTCGGCCGTTTCAAAAAGCCTTGCAGCAAGGAAATATTCACAGGTCTTACTGCGCCGCATGACAATATCCACCCCGAAGTCCTGCAGAGTGCGGATATCATCATAGATGGAACGCCTTGCTGCGGAGATGCCCTTCTGCTCCAGCCTGGCAATGAGATCGTTTACTGTAAGGGTATGCTCCTCGTCTGTTTCCTCGTAAAAGAATTTCAATAAGTAGAGAAGCTTTTGCTTCTGATTTTCCGTTCTTGGCATAGGAATTCTCCTTCAACATCCTTTTGCAGGTTTGCACCAATTTTCTTTCTCCTACTATTTTACCATCTTTTCGGCAAAAGTACAAGATGCTTTGCGTTTTTTCTGTCATACTGCCAATAAAAAAACGCTTCCGCCTGCATTTTCAGCAGACAGAAACGCTTTTTCTCATATCTGAGCACTAATTCTTATGCATAATTGTGGGACTTATTCAGTACCATATCCTTGACCTTCATCAATCCTGTCGCCGTACTTCTTTCGTTTTCCGAAAGCTTCATGGTGATATACTTGATGGTCTCTTCATAGTCCGGGATCATGATATGCTCCAGCGCATTGACACGGCGTCTTGTCTTTTCGATCTCATCCGCCATCAGCTGGCAGGATTTTTCCACTTCGGCAAGGCGTATCATCTTCGGGAATACCTCGCTGAGTGCCCGGACGGCATCGTCCAGATCGCAGGACGTAAAGGCTGTGCCATAGGCGTAAATATCGTTGGTATTGCTGGTCTTGAACTTTGTCTCAAACACGGGGATCTTTACGCTCATCACATTCTGCTCCTGAATTTCCAGGGAGACTTCTTGTTTCGGCAGGAGCAGTGCTGTCTCCAGCTGGGCAGTCTGCATGACGGAGCCAGCCACCGCCATATGGGCATTTGCCTGACGGATAGCCTCCTCCACTTCCGTGCGCAGCTGCTGATTTTCCCGGACAAGTTCCATAAACCGCCGCATAAGTTCGTCCCGCTTGTCTTTCAGCAGCTTGTGTCCCCTTCTGGCAGACGCCAGCTTCTTTTTCAGATTGGTCAGTTCCATGCGGGTGGGATTTACATTCAGTCTTGCCAAATCAGCTCACCCCGTTTCATGATTGGTCATCGTAGTACTTTTGCAGATATTCCTCGTGAATTCGTTTCAGTTCACTTCTGGGCAGCAGCCGCAGCAGTTCCCAGCCCTCTGCCAGAGTATCTTCAATGCTCCGATCGTTTTCGAAGCCCTGGGAGACATATTTTTTCTCGAATTCGTCGGCAAATTTTGCATAAAGTCTGTCCATAGGCGTCAGCGCCGCCTCGCCCAGTACTACCATGAGTTCCTTGGCATCCTTGCCTCGTGCATAGGCAGAGAACAGCTGGTTCATGGTATCCGAATGATCTTCACGGGTTCTGCCGGCACCGATACCCTTGTCTTTCAGACGGGAAAGAGACGGGAGTACATCAATAGGCGGCTCGATGCCCTTCCGGTACAGGTCACGGGACAGGATGATCTGTCCCTCAGTGATATATCCCGTCAGGTCGGGGATGGGATGGGTCTTGTCATCCTCCGGCATGGTGAGGATGGGAATCATGGTAATACTACCGTCAGAGCCTTCCTGTCTGCCGGCTCTCTCATAAATGGATGCAAGGTCCGTATACATATAGCCCGGATAGCCTCGTCTGCCGGGAACTTCCTT
>JBJFHO010000076.1:0-15480 GCA_051893675.1 Ruminococcus sp.
AGTATTACTGGGCGTGATTGGATTGTTTCAATATATTGATCAGGAATTAGTATAAGAAGGTGAAAGTGCAGGCGAACAAAGTTCACCCTACATTTGCGATGTATTTGCGTGATTGCAGGGGATGGGCGGGAGTAAGTCCTGTCCTATGTAAACTTCTGATTGTACATATAAAAAGAAAAGCACTGCTTCATCAGAAACAGTGCTTTTTCAAATATGGGGTGGATAGAGAGATTCGAACTCTCGGTCTTCGGGACCACAATCCGACGCTTTAACCGGCTAAGCTATACCCACCATATTGGCGTCCCTCAGCAGGACGATTTGGCGCGCCTTACTGGATTCGAACCAGTGGCTTACTGCTTAGAAGGCAGTTACTCTATCCAGCTGAGTTAAAGGCGCATGTTGGAGCGGGTGATGGGAATCGAACCCACGTAACCAGCTTGGAAGGCTGGAATTCTACCATTGAACTACACCCGCATGGTAGTCAAAGTCGTCAACCGACTTATTTATTATAGCACAACCGTCCACTTTTGTCAAGTTAATTTTCAAATGTTTTTTTGCTGATTAAGGCTGCATTCTGTCAAGCTTACTTAAAAAATAAAAACTGATATTGAAACCATAAGCACCGTCTCATGCAGGAAAATGAATATCACATGCTTTTTCCAGCAAACTTTTTCTCCGGCACTTGATTTTTCCAGCCCGAGATGGTATAATATTTTTGTTTGTGCAATGACGGAATGCCGCACGGAGGCGCATTCCATGGGAAAGGACGAAAACATGGCAAAAAAACCAACCTATGACAACGAAAGTATTACCATGCTCAAAGGCCCGGATAAGGTGCGGAAGCGCCCGGGTGTTATTTTTGGCTCTGACGGCCCGGATGGCTGTGCCCACTCTATTTTTGAGGTGATCTCCAACTCCATTGACGAAGCACGTGCCGGATACGGCAGTAAGATCATTGTGACCCGCTATCAGGATCATTCTGTGGAGGTCGAGGATTTCGGGCGTGGCTGTCCGGTGGATTTCAACAAAAATGAAAATCGCTATAACTGGGAATTGGTTTATTGCGAGCTGTATGCCGGCGGCAAATACGATGCTGGGGATGACAATTATGCCTATTCTCTGGGATTGAACGGTCTGGGACTTTGTGCCACCCAGTTCGCCTCTGCCTATATGGATGTGGAGATCATCCGTGACGGCTATCAATATAATCTGCACTTTGAAAAGGGCGAAAATGTTGGCGGTCTTGAGAAAAAGCCGACAAAAAAGAAACAGACCGGTACCCGTACACGCTGGCTGCCGGATCTGGATGTGTTTACGGAGATCGAAATTCCCGATGAATATTACTGCGACACCCTGCGGCGGCAGGCGGTAGTGAATCCCAACCTGCTGTTTATTTACCGTAAGGAAGAAGCGGACGGCACATTTACCGAGCGGCAGTATCTCTACGAGAACGGCATTGCCGACTATGTGCAGGAGATCGCCGGGGAGAATACTCTGACTTCCATCCAGAACTGGAGCTGTCAGCGTGAGGGACGTGACCGTGAGGACAAGCCGGATTATAAAGTCAAGCTGAGTGTGGCACTGACCTTTTCCAACCAGATTCAGAAAATCGAGTATTACCACAATTCCAGCTGTCTGGAGCATGACGGTTCGCCGGAAAAGGCGGTAAAGCAGGCATTTGTCTCCCAGATTGATACTTATCTGCGGCAAAATAACAAGTATCTGAAAAATGAATCCAAGCTGAAATTTGAGGACGTGGAGGCAAGTCTGATTCTGGTATCTTCCAGCTTTTCCACTCAGACCAGCTATGAGAACCAGACCAAAAAGGCGATTACCAATAAGTTTATTTACGAAGCTATGACGGAATTCCTCAAGCATCAGCTGGAAATCTACTTTATTGAGAATCCCGATGAAGCGGAGAAGATCGCAGCGCAGGTGCTTATCAACAAGCGCAGCCGGGAAAATGCGGAAAAAACACGTCTGAATATCAAAAAGAAGCTTGCTGGTACCATTGATGTCACCAATATGATTCCGAAATTTGTGGATTGCCGCAGCAAAGATCTGTCCCGCCGGGAACTGTATATCGTGGAGGGTGACTCTGCGCTGGGTTCCGTTAAAATGGCTCGGGATGCAGAATTCCAGGCGGTTATTCCGGTGCGTGGTAAGATTCTGAACTGCCTGAAAGCGGATTATAATAAGATTTTCAAAAACGATATTATCACCGATATCATGAAGCTCCTGGGCTGCGGCGTGGAGGTCAATACCAAGGCAAACAAGGACATTGCCACCTTCAATCTGGACGGACTGCGTTGGAATAAGATCGTGATCTGTACCGATGCGGACGTAGACGGATTCCAGATCCGCACCCTGATTCTGACCATGCTGTACCGCCTGACGCCTACCCTTATTGAAAAGGGCTATGTCTATATTGCGGAATCGCCGCTGTTTGAGATCACCACAAAGAAGCGGACGTATTTCGCCTATACAGAAAAGGAAAAGACAGATATCCTGGCACAGATCGAAGGGGAGAAGTACACGCTCCAGCGCTCGAAAGGTCTTGGTGAGAACGAAGCGGATATGATGGCGCTGACAACCATGAATCCGGAAACACGCCGCCTGATACAGGTGACGGCTGCCGGTGTGGAGGAGACAGCCGCTATGTTCGATATGCTGCTGGGAGATAACCTCCAGGGCAGAAAGGACTTCATTGCGGAGTTCGGCAGCGATTATCTGGAACTGGCAGATATTTCTTAAAGTGATGGACACCTCTAGGATAACCATGATCAGTCTTGACGAAAGGATAAACAATGGCAAGAAAAAAACAGCCTGAAAAACCGAAAAAACCTGCGATTCCCAACGCCTATATTGCCGGCGCCGGAATTGTAGAAGAAGAGAAAATTACGGAAACACTGGAAAAGAACTACATGCCCTATGCCATGAGTGTCATCATTTCCCGTGCACTGCCGGAGATCGACGGCTTCAAGCCGTCCCACCGGAAACTGCTGTACACCATGTACAAAATGAATCTGCTCACCGGCGGTCTGACCAAGTCTGCCAATGTAGTGGGACAGACCATGCGTCTGAATCCCCATGGTGACGGTGCAATTTATGAGACCATGGTGCGTCTGGCACGAGGTAACGAGGCATTGCTGCATCCATATGTGCAGTCCAAAGGAAACTTTGGTAAGGCGTATTCCCGGGACATGGTATATGCGGCATCCCGTTATACGGAAGTAAAGCTGGAGCCGATCTGCAACGAGCTCTTCCGGGATATTGACAAGGACACCGTGGATTTTGTACCCAACTATGACAATACCATGATGGAGCCGTCGCTGTTCCCGACAACCTTTCCCACGATCTTAGTCAATGCCAACGTGGGTATTGCAGTCTCCATGGCGAGCAGCGTTTGCCCCTTTAATCTGGCGGAGGTGTGCGAGACAGCCATTGCCGTGATCAAGAACCCGAATCACGACATTATCTCCACCTTAAAGGGTCCGGACTTTCCCGGCGGCGGTTTCCTGTATTATGACGAGGATGAGCTGCAAAAAATTTACGACACCGGTCGTGGCAGTGTCCGGGTGCGGTCGAAATGGACATATAACAAGCAGGACAACTGTCTGGAAGTGACGGAGATACCCTACAGCACCACTATCGAAGCCATCATCGACAAGATCGTGGACTGCGCCAAGCAGGGAAAGCTGCGTGAGGTCTCTTACGTCCGGGATGAAACGGACATTGACGGTCTGAAGATCGCCATCGACCTGAAGCGTGGCAGTGATCCGGAAAGGGTGATGCAGAAGCTGTTCCGCATGACGCCTCTCCAGGACAGCTATTCCTGTAACTTCAATATTCTGGTAGGCGGTTCGCCGAAGGTCATGGGCGTCCGGGAAATCCTGGAGGAATGGACAGCGTTCCGGCTGGAATGCGTCCGCCGCCGCCTGCTGTTCGACCTGAATAAGAAAAAGGAAAAGCTGCATTTGCTGATGGGTCTGGAGAAGATCCTGCTGGATATTGACAAGGCAATCCGTATCGTCCGGGAAACCGAGGAAGAAGCGGATGTGGTACCGAACCTGATGATCGGCTTCGGCATTGACGAGCTCCAGGCGGAGTACGTGGCAGAGATCAAGCTGCGCCACCTGAACCGAGAATATATCCTGAAACGCACTCAGGAAGCCGACCAGCTGAAAGCGGATATCGCAGAGCTGGAGGAGACGCTGAAAGACCCGAAGAAAATGAAAAAGATCATTATTTCAGAGCTGAAAGAAACAGCGAAGAAATATGGTCAGCCCCGGAAAACCCTGTTCTATTACGCATCGGATGTACAGGAGGAAGAGGTAGAAGAGGAAATCCCGGACTTCCCGGTACATCTGTTCCTGTCAGAAAGCGGCTACTTTAAAAAGATCACGCCGGCATCCCTGCGCATGAGCAGTGAGCAGAAGCTGAAAGAGGATGACCGCATGATCTGTCATCTGGAAACCACAAACCGGATTGAACTGCTGTTCTTCACCAGTCAGCAGCAGGTGTATAAGACACGTGCCAGCGAATTCAGCGAATCCAAGGCAAGCGTGATGGGTGATTATGTGCCGGCAAAGCTGGGATTTGCAGAGGGTGAATTCGTGGTGCAGATGATTGCCACAACGGACTACAGCGGCGATTTGCTCTTTGTCTTTGCAAACGGCAAGGCGGCACGTGTGCCCTTGTCGGCATATGCCACAAAGACCAACCGGAAAAAGCTGCAAAAGGCATACAGTGCCAAGTCACCGCTGGTGCAGGTACTGCAAATTCCGGCAGGCGAAGAACCCTGTACGGTCTTTATGCGTACTGATGGAAACCGGGCGGTACAGTTTGATGCATCGTTGGTAGCTGTCAAGACTACCCGTGATACCCAGGGCGTCCAGGTCATGACGCTCAAGGCAAAGCATCAGGTATGTGAAGCACGTATTCTCAGTGCAGAGGATGCGGAACTGCTGAAAAAATACCGTGTAAAAACCATCCCAGCCACCGGCGGTATGGCAAAAGATCTGCCGGGGACAGGACAGATGTCGATGTTATCATAAAAAGAATACCATAAAAGGAAAAACCACCCCGATTGGGATGGTTTTTCTGTGTTTATGAAGAAATGGATGAGGTTGTCAAAGGATTATTCTGCCGACGGAATACTCTGTACCAGATGAACCAGGAATTTCAGCAGGACGAGTGCATCGTTGTTGCTTAGCTCGCCGTTTCCATCGCAGTCGGCATTTACCTGTGCCTGTTCATTGAGTGTGACCTGTCCGGCAGCAGCCTTGTTCAGGAGTACTGCGTCTGTGATATCCACTCTGCCGTCCAGTGTGACATCACCGTACAGAATAGAGGCGCTGGGTGATTCGCCGGAAGTACTTGTCGTAGTTGTAGTTTCGGTGGATGCCTGACTGGTCTCTGTGCTGGATTCTACAGAAGCTGTGGTATCTGTGCTTTCCTCAGAAGTGGTTGCCTCAGTTACGGTAGTTTCTGTTGTTTCTTCTGTAGTGGTGGTGGTAACTTCCGGAGACGTTGTAGTGGTGTCCGGTATATCGTTGTCATACTCATAGATGAGCTTGATGGTATTAAATGTAACGGTAATATCCGAGCCGGCTGCCGGGTCATTTTCCGATGATACCCACCAGTTCTGCAATTCGGAATAGGTATCATTGCAGCTGCCGGTGATAGTCACGGACTTTTCATTTTCCACAATGGTAAACTGATCGTCAAAGGCAACAGTTGTATCACCGGTACCGAGACTGTACATAAAGGACTTGTTACCCCATACTTCGCTGCTGGAACCTTCCTGTACCACCTTGTTGAAGCAAAGTGCACCGCCGCCGCTGCACCAGGAGGAGCCGGCGCTGGAGGTTACTGTGGTATTGATCACGATCTCTTTCAGATGTTCCTTGTCACCCAGAGGAATCATGGGATAGCCGTTTTCTGAGATTTCCAGTTCGCTGAACTGATAGGTCACTTCTTCCGTGCGGATATCCGGTTCTTCGGTAATGGTCTTGTCACTCTTTTCATTGGAGATCACGATCTGTGCCACGGAGAGAGGCGGCAGCTCCACTGTAACCTGATTGCCGGAAATATCATTCTGGACGTCAATGATCTTGATGTCGCTGCTTTCTTGTGTGATTGCATAGACAACAGCGCTTTGATAATCTGTAGAAGCACCTTCCAGGGAAATGGTAGCCTGTTCGCTGTCGGTCATGCTCTTGTTGGAGAGTACCAGTGTCACTTCGGAATCATCCGTGCCGTCAATTGCCGCAAAAGCCGCAGCCTTGGAGAGATCCTCTGTCTCTGCTTCCACCAGGGTATCGCCGAATGCAGCACCTTCGCCGTCATAGTTGGTGTAGAGATTGAATGCAGCCTCGACATAAGGGCATTCCGGCAGCGTGCCCCAATAGGTTGCCAGATATACGCCCTGATCTGCAAAAGCACCCAGCGTCTCTGTCTGTGTAATGGCAGAAACCACGGATTTACCAGTGTTTTTCTCATCAGCAATGTTGGCGAGGTTATATTCCGTCAGCGCCAGCTTTGTGCCGGGATAATACTTGTCAATGGATTCCTGCAAACGTGTCAGGAAGGGGAAGTATCCGCCGAAATAGGGCTGGAGCCAGCTGTTTTCCTTGTAGTCCGGGTCGTAGAGACTTCTTGCCGCCTGAAGCCGTGCCTCATCTGTCGAGCAGTCCTGGGCATAATAGTGAACATCTACCACATCCAGCAGCCGCTTGCCGTATTCCTGTTCTGCGTCTGCCATCTGCTTGAGATAATAGTCCATGTACCAGCTGTAGTCATTCTGAACAGCTGCCCAGTCCGGGTCGGTGTAGGAATCACCATTGCCAGCCTGAATGCAGGGCAGCATACCCCAGAATGCCGGACCGAATACTTCAGCATTGGGGTCGATATCCTTGACAACACTTGCCAGCGCAATGGACTTGGAGATCAGCTCACTGTTGGAGACCTCATCGCCGTGGATCAGGGGATGGGTATCATTCCAGAGCACCGGCTCATTGTCCAGATTGTATCCCTGGATACCGGTTTCCGTTGTGGAATTGCCCAGGGTCTGTACCAGATAGTTGACATATTCGTCCATGTATACGGTGCCGTCATCCAGATCTGGTGTCAGGGAAAGGTCGCCGTCCTTCCGGAATTCCACCTTGTTCCAGCGGGCAGAAGGTGCAGCCTCATCATCGGAGACTGTGCCGTTCTTGTCGGCAGCAACATAGCCAGCCATCTGGAGGGTGGTCATTTTGTAGGATACATTGTATTTCTGGCAGCTGTCCGACAGTCTCTGTGCGGCATAAGCCGGGCCATCGCTGACATCGCCGATATTGGTATCGGAACTCTGGAGCCAGTCTTCGCCGGCGTTGGAATAGTTTGTCTCCCAGTTGTATCCGGTGTAGCGGTTACCGCCCTGCCGAACCGCGTTGACACTGATATTCTTGAGATTGTTGGCATTGCCATATTCGTTGACGCCATAGATATATGGGCTGATCTCCTTTTTTTCTCCGGCAAGATTGACCGTGACGTTCATGCTGTAGCTGCTCACTGCATCTGCGGCGATGGCAGACGGAAGCTGGGCGATACAGGAAACGGTGAGTACGCCTGCCACCAGGCTGGCGAATGCTCGATGATGAAACATAGATATGACCTCCTGAAAAAATGTAAAATATGAAATGGGTAATTGGATACTATTTTGGGGTACTTCTGCAACCCGGCGCATCTGGAATGTTGCCTCAAGGGTTATCAGAAGTATCAGCTTGTTCCGGTGGATTCCGGAAGGGACCCTGGAGCCAGGTGTCAATGTCCGGCTCGCAGTTGACCACATAATTGGTCAGAGTCGTGGCGAGTGTCAGGATCGCCGCCAGGGGAACGGTGTGGACATAGCCATATACCGGGAAGGGAGTGCTGCCGGTATCTGCGGTCAGTTCCCACATGATCCCCAGCTTGTCGCAGCAATCCACAATGTCCGAGACCTTTTCCAGAGGAATGTGCAGCCGTTCTGAAATGCACTCTTTGGTCAGCACGAAATTCCGGGGCAGACGTTCCGCAAAAAAGAGCACCCGCAGGGCGGATTCATCTGACAAAAGCTGAAAGAATTTCAAAAGACGGGGTGTGATCTTCGTATAGCTGTCGATGCCCTTTTCGGGAATGCGGAAGTAGCAGAGATACTGCATATCCGGATTGAGCCGTGCAATGGCAAGTGCCTGATCTGTCCGCAGATGGGCATATGTCTCTTTGGTCAGCTGTTCCGGAAACTGCACATGTTCTGCCCTGAGGTTGTCGTGATAGCCGTAGAGCATGTGATAGCCAAGCTCCATGAAACGCTCGCCCCGTTCTTCTTCGGGGAGATTGTGGATTTCCTCCATGACATCCTTTGCCAGATCTGTTTTCGCCTCGTCCTGCTTCAGACCGAACAGCACATCCAGGGAGACATCTAAAATGGCAGCGATCTTCGGCAGAAGATCTCCGTCAGGATAGCTGCCCTTTTCCCATTTGGATACCGCCTGGGGCGTCACCATGAGAAGCTGCGCCAGATGCTCCTGTGTCAGTCCGCATTTCTTGCGGTAGTAGGAAAGATTCAGACCAAATTCAGATTGCTCCATGCAGTTACGCCGCCTCCTTTTCCGGACAGCCTGCCGCATAAGCTTTGTGCAGGCTGCCTGTCACGTTCTGTTACTCATTATAGCACACTTTCCGGTTGAATTCAAGCGATTTGTACTTTCTCGATTCAACTGTTGGTTTATTTTTGTGAAAAATATCAAATCCTTTATAGGCATGCCGCTTTCAGTGAATTTTACAAAGTGCAGGACATGGGAGAAAACATTGTGGAATCTCCTTGACAAATTGACCAGAATCATGGTAAAATAAAATTGAAATATGGAGCGTCTTTACTAATGTAGTACACACGCATGCTATGCGAATATGCTCTATTCCGAACTGGAGGTTTATTCATGAGATCTTTCAAAAAACGTATTTTACCGCTGCTGCTTTCCCTGACCATGGCGGCTGGACTGTCTGCCTGCGGTGGGAGCAGTACGGAGACTGTTGCCGATACCGGAACTTCGGAGGAGACTTCTTCGGTATCCAAGGAGCCGACTCTGTTTGATACCTATGTTTCCAATACCGTAGTAGCCACGGGAAGCAATACTGCCATCAAAAACGCAGAGCATGTGACATATCGTGCATGGCTTCCGGTGGAAGCGGCAGGGGAATTCGATTATTGCTTCTATTTTTCCAACACAGTGGACTCCACCTGGGATGACGGCAGCGACAGCTATGCCGGAATGCCCGGCGGCAGCTATACCATTGAAAGCGCCAGCGTCTCAGACGGCGGCACGGAATTTGACGCCAATGTGGAACCCACAAACAAAGTGACCGTTACATTTTCCGGCAGTGAGACAAAGGAAGTGGCATCGGGTGAGACATTCTGGAGCGATCCGGTGCAGCTGGACATTCCCGACGGACACTATCTGCTCTGGGAATGGACGCTGAACGGCACAAATATTCCGGCGATCTGCATGTCCAATATGACCTATGCCTATGCGGATAAGGGCGATGACAAGGGCTTTATCTATGTCAATGAGATTCCGCTGCCCCAGCTGTTCGGCTGTGACCGGGAGGTAAAAACCCGTATCGTCACGCTGGGGGATTCCGTTACCCAGGGATGCCAGACCTCGGACAACGCCTACCAGTTCTGGGCTGCCCAGACTCTGGAACAGCTGGGGACAGAGGATTACAGTCTCTGGAATCTGGGACTTGGTTATGCCCGGGCAACAGACTGTGCCCAGGGCGGTGACTGGCTGGAGCGTGCAGTTGCCGGCGCAGATCTGATCACTGTGGCATTCGGTACCAACGATATCATCAGCGGACCATACGGCGGAACAGGACATGCCACCGCCGGAGAGATCGAGGAAGCTGTCCGTACCATTGCGGATACCTGCAGCAGAGCCGGCGTGGAGACCATTGTCTGGAATTCACCGCCCTTCGACCTGACACCGGAACTGGATGCCATCCGCACGGAGTATAATGCAACAGTGGAAAATCTTGCCTATGACTGCGGTGCGACATATTTTGATGCGGCATCTCTGCTGGCTGATCCATCAGATGCCTCGAAAACTGTTTATGGTCAGCATCCCAACGATGAGGGTGGCACTGTCCTTGCCACAGCACTTGTTGAGACCATCCGGTCTCTTGAAGGAAAATAAAGGAAAGGCAATACCGTGCAAAGCCGGCAGGCGCTCTTTGTGCGGTGTTGCCTGAAGAAATGAGGTATTTGAAATGAAACGACGTATTCTTTCTGTGTGCACCGCATTGTGTGCTCTTGTGAGCCTTTCCGGTATTGGCATATCTTCTTCCCTGTCCTCTGCGGCAGACACTGAGCCGGTGCGTATTCTGGCAATGGGGGATTCCATTACCGACGGCTATATCAACGGCGATAACGGCTACCGGAAATATCTCTGCTATCATTTACAGCAGCAGGGATTTACCAATTTCGATATGGTAGGTCCCAACAACAACTGGACAGATACAGCAACCTATGATTACAACGGGACGACCATTACCTACGACCCGGCACATGCCGGCTACAGCGGTTATGCCATTCAGGCAATGAGCGGACGTTCTGGTATTATGGAAACAGTGTTTGACCAGACCTATTACGGCACTGACGGAACCACAGGCAATATGCTGGAGGTCTACGATCCGGATATGATCCTGCTGCAAATTGGTACCAACGATTTGCTGGATGCCAAGGGCGAGGGTGCACCGGAACGTCTGGAGGAACTGGTGGATAAAATCGCTTTGTATCTGGATGAGGGTGACGTGCTGTTCCTGGCATCTGTTCCGGAAATTGACGTGGAAGTGCGCAATGACTGGCTGGGTGCTTATCAGTGGACGTATAACATTCCCAGCTATGCCGACGATCCGGTGACTTATACGGAAACGGTAGAACGCTGCGTGGACGAATACAATGCTGCTGTAGAAGCTCTGGTGGAGAAGAAACAGGCAGAGGGTATGAATATCCGCTTTGCAGATATCAACAGCGTAGTGGATATGAAAACCGGTCTGTATGACGGCGTGCATCCCAATGAGGACGGCTATGCCTGCATGGGACAGTACTGGTCGGAGCAGATTCTGGCATATCTGAACGGTACTGAACCTGTTACCACTACAACTGCAACGGAGGAGCAGCCTACCGAAACAGTAACGGAAACCACCACTGTATCGGAGACAGTTACCACAGAAGAAACTGCGGATACTACAACGGAAACCTCTGAGGAAACCACGGAGACAGAGATCACCACTGATACACAGGAACCGTTCCTGCTGACGGGGGATGTCACACTGGACGAATCCATCAATCTGGCGGATGCGGTACTGCTTTGCCATTATCTGCTGGGACAGGATACCCTTTCCTATGAAGCATATCAGTGTGCGGATATGACCGGAGATGCAGTGGTCAACGGCTTTGATCTGGCTGCACTGCGGCAGTATCTGCTGCGTGCCAGAGGGCTTTGCATATGATACGTGGTCTGATTTTTGATATGGACGGGGTATTGCTGGACACGGAACGTATTTATTTTTCCTGCTGGCAGAAGAGTGCCGCCGAGTTCGGCTATACGTTAAAACCGGAGTATGCCCTTGCAGTGCGCAGCTGCTGTCAACGCTATGCGGAATCGTATCTGAAACGGATGCTGGGAGATGAATTTGACTATCTGGCAGTGCGGAACCGCCGCCGGGAACTGGTGTCCCAGTATATTGCAGAGCATGGTATTACCCAGAAGCCAGGTGTAGCGAAGCTGGTGCAATACTGTGAGGATAATGGCATCCGGGTGGCAGTTGCCACGGCAACATCCAAGGAGCTTGCGGAAGAACGCCTTGCCATGGCAGGACTTTCGGGTATCTTTTCCGTCATAGTCGGCGGTGATCAGGTAGAGCGGGGCAAGCCCGATCCGGATATCTATCTCACGGCATCCCGGGCGCTGGGACTGTCTGCGGAGGAATGTGCCGCTGTAGAAGATTCTCCCAATGGTATTGCAGCTGCATTTGCTGCTGGGTGCAGTCCCATTATGGTACCGGATCTCACGGCGCCGGAGGATTGCTTCCAGCCGCTGCTGCTGGGAGTTGCGGCGGATCTGGAGCAGGTGATTCCGATTTTACAGGCTGTTGGTGAATGAAAAGGAGCAGGTAATCATGCGTATCAATCCCACATCAGAAATTTTTGATATCCCTCAGTTTTCCTATTTTCAGTTCGGTAACGATTTTACCGGGAGCTATGGCACATTGAGCTATAAGATCACACCTGGGGATGAGATGACGGTTCAGATCTGGCACAGCCGTCTTTGTTCGGAACTGGCGGAGATCGAGGAGGAACACAAGTATCCCATGGATGAAGAAGGATTTCATACCTTGCTGCGCTGGCTGGAAACGCAGGTGCCGGCACAGACTTCTGATTCTAATGAAGCGTAAAATTGTATAAAAGTATAAAAATAAAGCACGCCGTTCGGGGCAATTCCTGGAGGGCGTGCTTTTTGCTTGTTAAATCGGAGCTTGTTTCTTTCCCATTTTCAAAAAGGCTGCACATCATGCTGGCCCAGCTGAGCCCAGCTGGCGCAGGTCCAGGGCTGCGCAAGCCCTGGTCGCCGTCCGCAGACGGCGAAATACCCCGGCGCATACTTTTGCGCCGCGGAGAAAAGGGGTGAGAAAAGCGATAGCTTTTCGAGGGGAAAGCGTACAAGACCGCTTTCCCCATGTAAACCCTTTTCAAAAAGTAAAATCTTGCAAACGTCCCAGTGGGACGTTTGCAACGGAATCAATTTTATAAAGGACACCTATCAATAAATATCATTTCCCGATCTGCTGTGCATACTGCACCAGATTCCCGATACAAGCTTCAAATTCCACACCGTACCAAGGCGCCTGGTCATGGGGCAGGGTATGCAGATCGTCTACAGTTGCCTGAATGCAGTCCACTGTAAAACGAATGGCAATGGAAAGCGCCTGCTGTACCGAAGCCCCCCGAACCAGTGCGCCGGTCAGGACGCTGGCGAAAATATCCCCGGTGCCGTGCATCGCCTCCGGAATATGTTCCCGGAATGCGGTGTAAAACTGCTTTGTTTTGCTGTCGTAGGCAGCGGCACCCTGCTGGTTATCGTTATGGCGGACGCCGGTGATCACAGCAGTACGGCAGCCAAGTTCCGTCAGGCGGCGCAGATAACCCCGGATATCAGCCTCCGTGTAGACTTCGGGATAGGGAATGTCCAGCAGCAGGGATACCTCTGTGAGATTCGGCGTAATGACATCTGCTTTTCCGCAGAGCTTCCGCATTTCCAGGACAAAATCCGGTGTAAATCCGGCGTACAGCTTTCCGGCATCGCCCATGACAGGATCTACCACAATGGTGGTACTGTCACTGCGGAAAGTATCGAAGAAATCCGCCATGATCTGCACCTGTTCCCGTGAGCCAAGATAGCCTGTGTAGATTCCATCGAAGTGCAGCTGCAGACTGTTCCAATGGGCGGCGATCTTCGGGATATCCGCAGTCAGATCACGGAAGGTGTACCCTGTGAATCCGCCGGTATGGGTGGAGAGCACAGCGGTAGGAATTATTGCCGTTTCCACGCCCATGGCAGAGATCAGAGGCAGTGCTACTGTGGAAGAACATTTCCCGAAGCAGGAAATATCCTGAATGGTGACAACTCGTTTCAGCATAATGGTGTTTACGCTCCTCTGGATGCCCTTTTGGCATGACGTTTGATTGCTTCAAAGCTCTCAGCGCTGATGACATGCTCAATACGGCAAGCATCTTCTGCTGCTGTTTCAGGCGAAACGCCTAGTGCCACCAGCCAGGTGGAAAGAAGGGTATGGCGTTCGTAGATGGTTTCTGCAATGGCACGCCCGGATTCTGTCAGCGTGATCTCGTTGTTCTTGCTGACGGAAATATATCCGTTTTCCCGGAGATTTTTCATGGCAACACTGACGCTTGGCTTGGAAAAAGCAAGCTCGTTTGCAATATCAATGGCGTGTACGCTTCCTTGCCGGTTGTACAGGATTAGAATGGTCTCCAGATAGTCCTCGGCAGATTTTTGTATTTTCAATTTTATGTTCCTCCGTCGTATGGCGTAATGATATGTGAGCAGATACTTGTTTTTGTGAAGTATTTGTCCAAACAAGATCTTACAGCTATTATAACATGGGACGGAAGAAATTGCAAGAATAAATTCGAATGCAGCGGGAAGATCCATGTTATGACGCCGCTGCAATATTTGTTTCATGGAGCCTGTGCAGCAGTAGGGGAGAACTGCGTTCTCCCGCAAATTTCCAGAAATTATCCAACGGGCGAACATAGTTCGCCCCTACATTGGCATGATATTAAAAGGCAAAACAAGAAAAAAATTGCGGTACTTCATAGGTTCCTGAACAGGTTATTCTGCCGCATCCCGTATCTGTGCAATGGCACTCTTTTCCAGTCTGGATACCTGTGCCTGTGAAATACCGATCTCCTTTGCCACTTCTGTCTGAGTTTTGCCCTGAAAAAACCGCAGATAGAGAATGTTCTGCTCCCGCTTTCCGAGATTCCGGATGGCATCCCGGAGGGACAGTTCACCCAGCCAGCTTTCCATGGTATCCCGATCCTTGATCTGATCCAGTACATACAGCGTATCGCCGCCCTCGGAATAGACCGGCTCATAGAGAGAGACCGGATCACTGACGCTTTCCAGTGCAATGACCACATCCTCACGTTTTGCGTCGATTTCCGCAGCAATTTCGGTGACGGTAGGTTCTCTTTGCAGACTTGCCGTCAACCGTTCCTTTGCCTGCATTGCCTGATATGCCAGATCACGCAGGGATCGGCTGACCTTGATCTGATTGAAATCCCGGAGATAGCGCCGCAGCTCACCGCTGATCATGGGGACGCAATAGGTGGAGAAGCGCACTTCTTTTGAGAGGTCAAAGTTATTGATCGCTTTGATGAGTCCCACGACGCCGATCTGGAAGAGATCGTCAATATCCTCGCCACGTCCGGTGAATCTCTGGATCACGCTAAGCACCAGACGCAGATTGCCCTTGATGAGTTTATCCCGTGCCTCTTTGCTGCCGGTATCCCGGATCTCACGGAGCAGTGCCATTTTTTCCTCTTCCTTCAATACGGTCAGATCGGCAGTGTTCATGCCGGAGATCATGACTTTCTGAAATGCCATAATGTGTCCTCCTTGTTGAACCTTGTTCAAGTCTATCTTTCCCCGGATGAAGCGGTCTTAAACCGGTCTCTGGTTGGAAATGATAGGTTATCATGGGATACTTGGAAGGACACGGGTACGCTGTGTCCTGAGACAGCAACATCTCAAATTTGATTCCGTTGCAAACGTCCCACCGGGACGTTTGCAAGATTTCGCGTACTGATATGGTTTCACAAAGGCGGGGCGGTCTTGTTCGCCCCGCCTCGAAAAAGCTGTCGCTTTTTCTCAC
>JBJFHO010000077.1:0-15455 GCA_051893675.1 Ruminococcus sp.
GCCCCTTGACCCCACCAGCATTTTTGAAAAATTGCTGGATCAAAAAACTTCATTGTCGCCTGCGGCGTTCGGAACCGGAAAGTCATCCGCTGAATTATGCATTCAAAAAAGGCCTCCGCCGTCCGGGCGAAAGCCTTTTTCACGTCTATTCTCTTGGTCAGCGCATACGCTCGTAATAAGCAATCACTTCGCCCACAAATTCCCGGTGCATCGGGTCGGAGCCGTACCACTTCTCATAGGTCTCCGGCTTCACAAAGCCGTCCTCCTGTAGCATCGCTGTATACACCTTCCGACAGATCAGTACCCGGCGTGCCTGCGCAAATGTGGTCGTTCCGTCCAGGAGAACGGGCTGTAATCCGGTTTCCTTTGCCTTATCACAGTCCCGGCCGGAATGGGAACCGCAGAATTGCAGTGCCGGCTTATATCCCGGATCAAAAAACGTTGCTGAAAACAACTCGTTCCGATCCAGATACTCTAATGTATGACGATTTGTGCGCACAACGCAGTGAAACGACGGTGTCCCCCAGATCTCACCCATGGCACCCCAGGATGCGGTCATGGTGTTATAGGCATCCGGTGTCCCGGCGGTCAGCAGATACCAGCCTTTGCCGATCATCGTAAATGGGTTGCATTCCATCTCGCTGAGGTCCATCTTTTTAAAAAACATGTTTCCTTCAGTCATAAAATCAGATCCTTTCGCATAAAATATTTGTATGGCATCCTGCTCGTTCTGCCACATCTCTATTTTACCACAAAAAAGTTCCGGACTGCATGTAAAAAATGTTAAAAGTGCACAAACCCTGGAACAATCCTCTCCCTGGCACATATTCTGTTCATCGGTTCTGTTACGCTTCATTTTATGCAGAAGACCGGTTTTTATGCCAATCGGAAAGATCTGTTCCCCTTTTTTTCAAAAACGCAGCTTCAGGAACTCAACCCCGGCGCTGTTCGCTGCCTCTGCCGTACTGGAGACGGAGCTTGTCAGTCAGCAGTGCGATAAACTCCGAATTGGTAGGCTTTCCCTTGCAATTGTTCACGGTATAGCCGAAGAAGGAGTTAATGGTGTCCAGATCGCCCCGATCCCATGCGATCTCAATGGCGTGACGGATCGCACGCTCCACACGGGAGGATGTGGTATCAAACTGCTTTGCCACAGTGGGATAGAGCAATTTCGTAACACTTTCCAGCAATGCCTGATCCTCAATGGATGCCAGAATTGCTGCACGCAGATAGTGATAACCTTTAATATGTGCCGGCACGCCCAGCTGGTGGATCATATCGGTGACAACGATCTCCAGATCTTCATGCTCTGTACGCTTCGCCGGCAGCATGGTCTTGGACATGAGACCCTCGATGCGGTTCCCCAGAACAGAAATGTCAAAGGGCTTCAGCATGAAATATGCTGCTCCCTTTTCCATGACCTGACGTTCGATGAATTCATTTTCATAAGCGGATGTGATAATAAATGCCGGTGCCTGTTCCAACGTCTGAGATTTCTCAAGGATCTCTATGGCGTCCATATTTGGCAGAATGGCATCCATCACGACCACATCGGGTTTATCATTCCGGATAGCATCCAGAATCACCTTTCCGTCTCTGCGCCGTGTCACGACGTAAAGACCCTGAGACCGCAGTGCATTGGCGCAGGCTATGCCATATTCAGCACTGTCATCTCCGATCAGGACTTTTATTTTTTTGTTGTCCATTTTGTTACCTCCTGTTTTTTTGTTCTACCTTATAATTTTACCACATTCTATGGGGAAATTGCAAGCCGGAATTCTGTCGAAAAACAAAATTTCACGGAAAATATACAGAAATTTTTGTAAAATCTAAGTAAATTCCTCCCAAATGGAAATATATGTTCTATTTTTTATGGGAATCCTCCAGAACGGAAGGCGCTTTCTGGGATTCCCGGTGTTTTTGGTGAATCCGCTGCATTCTGGCATCCAGGGAAAAGAACTGGACAAGCGCCAGCAGCACAAGGCTGCCGTACACCACCAGAGTGGGAAGGATTTCCATGCGGTAGAGTGTATCCGCAGACATATCCATGATCTTGCTGTAGAATCCGCTGTCCGCTGCATAGGACGAAACACGATACAATGGGATCATGCAGAGGAGAATCCCCACAGTGCCCACGCCGATGCCAGCCCAGTTCATCCAGCGGCGGCGATGCACCAGGACAAGCACTGCGCCTATGGTCAGAAAGACAGACGCTGCGATCATCATCTGACCATAGCCCACAAATTCCAGGGGCCAGTTTTCACCGGCTTTGGCATTGCGGATCCAACCCAGTGCGCAGCCCAGATCTATGACCCAGCAGCAGATTATGCCGCTGAGAATCAGCAGAATACGCAAAAAAATACAGATGCCCTTCTGCACACGGCGGCGGCGGTATTGTACAGCGGTCTGCATTCCCGTTTTTGTTTCCTCGTGCTGTTTCATATGTTCCATATTCCTTTCCCATGATGCCGGATTCCGGCGCATTCGCCGACCCGGGCCAGTATTTCTTCCGCTGCTTTGCAGGTATGGCTTCCTTGCTTTTACGCTGATAAATCCCCGGCAGACAGCGCAATATAATTGCAGATCCCCATGCGGATTCTGTGTGAATTTTTGTTTCTTGCATATTGTGCATTCCTTTGTAGGGACGGATACACGGCGGGAGCAAGCCCCCGCCGTTTCAAATCATCCAACCCATTGCAAAACAATCATTTTCACCTTTTCACGCATTCGATCATCTCACAAGAAAGCAGGGATTTTTCATGATACAATGGATTCGACGGACGGCAGCTGCCGGGACTGCCGTGCTTCTTTCAATATATGGTGCAGCTGCCTATTACGCCTGGCAGCTGCCGGACAGCTATTATATTCCCACAGACGGGACGCTGCAGGTTGACACCGTATTGCACATCTCCGCCGCACCCTCCGATCACACGGCGGTGCAAGCTGTCACGGACAGCGATTCCGGTACGGAAACTGCCTCGCTGCAATTATTCGGCATTGTTCCCATCAAGGACGTGGAAGTGCAGGAGATCGACCGTCCTATGCTTGTCCCATGCGGTCAGGCATTCGGCATCAAGCTGCGGATGGAAGGGGCGATGATCGTAGGCATGGACAGTGTGGAAACCACCTCCGGTGACCGCTGTCCGGCACAGGAGGCTGGACTGCAGACAGGTGATCTCATCCAGAAAATAGACGGACAGGCTGTGGATTCCAACGAATCCCTACAGGATGCCATTGCCGCTTCCAAGGGCGATACAGTTACTGTAACATATGTCCGGGGTGAGGAAACCTGTACCTGTGCTCTCAGTCCGGCATTTGCCGTGGATGACAACCGCTATGAAGCCGGGGTATGGGTACGTGACAGCAGTGCCGGCATTGGCACCATTACCTTTTATGACCCGGAAACCGGCAGCTTCGGCGGTCTGGGGCATCCCATCTGCGACACAGACACCGGGGACATTCTGCCCCTTGGTTCCGGCGATGCAGTAGCGGCAACTATTTCGCAGGTCATCCGGGGCACTTCCGGCAGTCCGGGGATGCTGCAAGGCAGTTTCAAGGACGAAGCGCCCATGGGTGAACTGCTGTGCAACAATCGCTGCGGTGTATTCGGTACGCTGTATGAGAACCCATCCGAAGAGGAGGCCATTCCCATGGCGTTCAAGCAGGAGATCCAGACGGGAGAAGCCCAGATTCTCTGCACCATTGACGGTGATACGCCGAAAGCATATGACGTGGTGCTGGAGGAGATCGACTACAGCGGTACGGACAGCACGAAAAATATGACCATTCGTGTGACAGATCCGGAACTGCTGGAACGTACCGGCGGCATTGTCCAGGGTATGAGCGGCAGTCCTATCATCCAGAATGGCATGCTGGTAGGGGCGGTGACACATGTTTTTGTGGACGATCCCACCTGCGGCTATGGGATTTTCTGTGAAAATATGGTGCGATACGGTTTGTGTGGCAGTTAGATCGAAGCAAATTCCTCCCCTTTTTCAGGGAGGCAGCTTGGCAATGAAGTTTTTTGGTCCAGCAATTTTTCAAAAATGCTGGCGAGGTCCAGGGCGAGGAGCCCTGGCAGAGTCCAGGGACAGCGTCCCTGGTCGCCGCCCGCAGGCGGCGAAACACCCTGGCGCATCCTTTTGCGCCACGGAGAAAAGGGGTGAGAAAAGCGACAGCTTTTCGAGGGGGCTGAACATCCTTGGTGAAGTCTGTCGAAGCCATTTCCGCTGGGCTTCGACTGAAAGCGAACAAGACCGCTTTCCCCTTGCTACCCATCTGCAATAACCGAAATTTTGAAAACGTCCCGGTGGGACGTTTTCAACGCAACCCCCAAAAACCATGATCAAAAATCAAGCAAACCCACGGGCGAACACAGTTCGCCCCTACATTTGCACTGAATTTGTGCAATTGTGGAGAATACGGCGGGCGGATGATATCCGCCCCTACAGTGAGCTTCCGTCATCCTCTGGAACGGCGGGAGCAAACCCCCGCCCTACGATTCTGATTTTCAAACCCAAAAGTAAATTTGAAACCACGATTGGGGAAAATCCACAGATTGACAAAAAAACCTCACGGCAGGACTATGCCTGTAACCGTGAGGTCTATTTTTGTGTCAGCTACAGCTTAGTCGCTGAATCCGCTCTCAACCAGCTCCACCAGAGAATTTACTGCAACCTGTTCGTCAGAACCGTCAGCAATGATCTTGATGTCTGTGCCGCCGACAATGCCCAGGGACAGGATACCCAGCAAGCTCTTTGCGTTGACACGGCGCTCTTCCTTTTCGATCCAGATCGAAGCCTTGAATTCATTGGCACGCTGAATGAAAAATGTAGCCGGTCTTGCGTGAAGTCCAACCTGATTCTGTACCGTTACTTCTTTTACATACATAATAAAACTCTCCCATCTTTGGAATGATGCGATCTCTCACAACATACATTGGTTTTATTTCTACCATATCCCCATTATACAGGTTTTTCCCGATAACGTCAACGTATTTTTTGCAACAAATCCCCTATTTTTCGGAATTTTCTACGTGTTGACCCAACTGGTCTCCCTTTTCTTCCCAAAGTTTGTGGAACATGACAACAATGCCAAATGAAAAAAACCGTGAATCGCCGCCTCACCATATTTTATTCAAATCCGACAAAAAAATCTGCTACTTTTTGTCCAAATAGCGAGTATACAGATCCGGACGCTGTGTCTTTGTCACTTCCAGGCTTTGTGCAAAACGCCAATCTGCAATGTTTTTGTGGTGTCCCGTCAGGAGTACCGGCGGCACTTCCTTGTCGTGCCAGACTGCCGGGCGGGTGTACTGGGGATATTCCAGCAGTCCTCCGAAATGGCTCTCGTCCTCAAAGCATTGGGATTCCGGCAGTACCCCCGGCAGCATCCGTGCCACACTGTCGATCAGCACCATTGCCGGCAGCTCACCGCCGGTGAGTACGTAGTCCCCGATGGAGATCTCTTCGTCAATGATCTCATCCAGAATGCGCTGGTCTACACCTTCATAATGCCCACAAAGAATGAAAATATGCGGCATTGCCGACAATTCCAGGGCACGCTGCTGGGTGAGTACGGCGCCCTTTGGTGACATATAAATTCTATGCGGTTTCGTGCCCGTTTGTGCGCAGACAGCCTCGTAGCAGCGGTAGATGGGATCCGCCTGCATGACCATGCCTCTGCCGCCGCCATAGGGCACATCGTCTACCCGGCGGTGCTTGTCCAGGGTGTAATCCCGGATATTCCAGCACTGGATGGACAGGCAGTCGTTTTTTCTGGCTCTGCCCAGAATGCTCTCCGAAAGTACGCCCTCGCACATTTCCGGGAACAAGGTCGCTACATCAATCCGCATCGAACAAGCCCTCCAGTGGACGAATCCGCATGATACCCGATGCCAGATCCGTTTCCAGTACCACATCGGGAATCGCCGGGATCAGCACAGTCTTTCCCACTTCATTCTTAACCTCGTAGACATCGTTTGCCCCGGTCTGGAGCACGTCTGTCAGCTTGCCGTAGCTTTCGCCGCTGTCGGCATCCAGTACCTCCAGCCCAATGAGATCCTGGATAAAGTACACGCCTTCTTCCAGTTCTACCTCATCCCGATCCATATAGAGAACCTGATTCCGAAGCTTTTCCGCATCCTCCACAGTTTCCACGCCCTTCAGATGGAGCAGTACGTTATTCTTTTGCAGCCGTGCAGCAGTGATCTCCATGGGCTTGTATTCCTTGCCCAGATAGAGTGTGTCAAATTCACACAAAAATTCCGGATCATCGCACCAGGGCACGACTTTGATATCGCCGCGCAATCCATGGACATTGACGATCTTTCCGATCTCGAGATATTGTTTCATGTTCTGTAACCTTTCCCATATAGATGTAGTATTACTGCATACAACAACAGGCGAACGCATCCGTCCGCCTGTTTTCCTTTGTTTAATCAATCTCTACAGCAATCTTCTGATTGTTCTTTGCAGCCCCGGCACGCATAATCACACGAATCGCCTTTGCGATACGTCCCTGCTTGCCGATGACACGTCCGGTATCCTCCGGTGCTACGTGCAGATGAAAGACGATTACGCCTTCTTCATTGGGTGCATCCTCTGTGATTTCAATTGCCGACGGATCCTCTACCAGTCCGGCAACGATAACTTTCAGCAGCTCCTGCATTTGTGATTCCTCCTTTTTGGATTCGGGAAAACATTGCTCCACTGGTCAGCTGTACAACTCATATGGTAAAGCATTCTGAAATCTACATCGGCAGGCGGATGATATCCGCCCCAACAATTATGCCTGTATTCGAGATATTTTCTTGCAGAACACTCTCTATCCCACAGCTCACCGGCGGAGCAATCACTGTGCCATACATCGACGGCACACCCCGCACTCGGACAGACTCTGGGCAATACCGTACAAAGCCGCCAGGCGCTCTTTGTGCGGTGTTGCCTCTGAATTAGAGTACGCCTTCCTTCTTCAGGATCGACTTTACAGTATCGGTCGGCTGTGCGCCGTTTGCCAGCCAGGTCTTTGCCTTGTCAGCGTCCAGGCTGACAACAGTCGGCTCCTTGGTCGGGTCATAGTAACCGATCTCCTCGATGAAGCGGCCATCTCTCGGATAACGCTCATCTGCTACAACAATACGATAGAACGGAGCCTTCTTTGCACCCATTCTTCTCAGTCTGATCTTTACTGCCATTTTGTTTTCACCTCCGTGTGTTGTTCAGGCTTTTCGCCCATCTATGTCCAGCAGTTTCCTGCGGGATTGCATTTTACATTCTTGTAGGGAACGACCTCCGTGTCGTTCCGTCCGGGATAACCATTTTGCGGAACGACACGGGGGTCGTTCCCTACGAGTTTATCTGGATTATTTCTTCGGCATCATTCCCGGGGGTACGCCCGGAATATTGCCGTTCTGGATCTGATCCAGATTCATGCCAGCCAGCCGCTTCATGGCACGGCGGTTCATTTTACCGCCCTTGCCGGGTTTGCCGCCCAGCTGCTTCATCATCTTCTGCATCTGGTCAAACTGCTTCAGCAGCCGGTTCACATCCTCCACCTTGGTACCGCTTCCGGCAGCAATTCTCCGCTTCCGGGAGGGATTGATGATGGACGGCTTTGCACGCTCTGCCTTTGTCATGGACGTGATCATGGCTTCAATGCGGACGAACTGCTTTTCGTCAATGTCCACATCCTTCAGCTTATCGCCCACGCCGGGGAGCATATTCATAATAGACCGGATGGAGCCCATTTTCTGAATCTGACGCAGCTGATCCAGCAGATCGTTCATGTCGAACTTGTTCTGCTCCAGCTTTTTCGCCATTTTTTCGGCATCCTTCTGGCTGATGGTACTCTCTGCCTTTTCAATCAGCGTCAGCATATCGCCCATGCCCAGAATACGGGACGCCATACGCTGGGGATGGAACTGTTCGAAATCGTCCAGCTTTTCGCCCATGCCCACATACTTGATGGGCTTACCCGTAACAGCCAGTACGGACAGCGCCGCACCGCCTCTGGTGTCGGAGTCCAGCTTGGACATGAGCACGCTGTCAATGCCCAGAGCATCGTCAAACGCCTTTGCCACATTGACTGCATCCTGACCAGTCATGGCATCTACTACCAGCATGATCTCGTTGGGGTTGGTCAGTTCCTTGAGGTCTTTCAGCTCATCCATGAGCTCCGTGTCGATATGCAGACGGCCGGCGGTATCCAGGATCACCACGTCATTGCCGTGATCCTTGGCGTGCTTCATTGCCTCCTTGGCAATGATCCGTGGGTCGATCTGTCCCATTTCAAAGACCTTCACCCCGGCACGCTCACCGACTACCTGCAACTGGTTAATTGCCGCAGGACGGTAAATATCACATGCCACAAGCAGCGGATAATGTCCCTCTTTTTTCAGCATTTTCGCCAGCTTTGCGGAATGGGTGGTCTTACCGGAGCCCTGGAGGCCGCACATCATAATGACGCAGGGCGGCTTCGACGGGAACTGGATCCGGGCATTTTCATTGCCCATGAGATTGCACAGCTCTTCGTTGACGATCTTGATGACCTGCTGCGCCGGTGTGAGACTGGAGAGCACCTCTTCGCCCACGGCACGGTCAGAAACCTTTTTCACGAAATCCTTGACAACCTTATAGCTGACATCCGCCTCCAGCAGTGCCATACGCACTTCACGCATAGCTTCCTTGACATCGCTCTCCGTCAGCTTTCCGTGGGATTTCAGCTTCTTAAATACCTGATTCAGTTTTCCGGAAAGTCCTTCAAATGCCATGATATCCGCCTCCTTTGCCCGTGGTCAGAGCAGTTCCAATCCCTGGTGTACTGCCTCCATTGCACTATGACAGGCACGCTGCACTGTGCCGTTTTCCCCGGCTGCGCCGGAGATCGTCTCCAGTGACGCTGCGATCGCCGCATAATTCTCACGCAATGCGTTCAGGCGTGCGGCAAACTGGAGCTTCTCCTCCATTTCCAGCAGCACCTGTTCGCCCCGCTTGATGCCGTCACGCACACCCTGACGGGTGATGCCGACGATCTCTGCGATCTCGCTCAGAGAGAGATCGGCGCAGTAGTACAGCTCTGTCAGCCGGTACTGGTGGGGCGTCAGGAATTCGCCATAGCAATCCAACAGCATGGCAAACCGCAGATTCTTCGCCATCTCACCGTCTCCTCTCCATGCCTGTAAAAGCAATCTGCTTTACAAGTATACCCGATTTTCTTCCCCTTGTCAAGTCTTTCTGTATCGTGAAACTGCACAAATCTGCATCGGCATTTTCTACCGTTTATCAATATATTTGCTTATTTTTCACGTTTTATCCTTATTTCTCTTGACATCCGGCGATTTTTCGCCTATAATAACAAGAGTAACATGACACAAAACCCGGATATTTCCAGAAATGTCGCTGCATATCTGGAAAATGAGAACCGTTGCCTCTTATCCGGTTTCCGAACAGCAACGCCATGCGGCAGTATGCCGTATTAGAAAGGATTGACAAAAATGACTTTTGAAGAAATGTTTCAGCAGGCAAAGAGCGCTCTGACAAAGGCAAGTGCTGCAAAGGTAACAGAGCACATTGCTGTACAGTTCAACGTAACCGGTGAGGGCGAGGGCATTTTCTATGCAGAGATCAACAATGGTCTGCTGGCAGTAGAGCCTTATGATTACAGGGACAACGATGCCATTCTCACTGCCGATTCTGCTGCACTGCTGGCTGCACTGAAGAACGCTGACACAGCAAAGCTGAATCTGGAAGGAAACGGCGAGAAGATTGATGCATTCCGTTCTGTTCTGGCAACACTGCCGGCACCGAAGAAGGCTGAGGCAAAGCCTGTTGCAAAGGCTGCTGCACCGAAGAAAACTGAGGCAAAGGCTGCTGCGCCGAAGGCAGCTGCTGTAAAGCCGGCTGCTGCTGTAACATCTGCGCCGAAGGCTGAGGCAAAGCCGGCAGTAAAGGCTGCTGAAGCACCGAAGGCCGTGACAGGCAAGACAACTGCGACTGGAAAGACAACTACAACTGGAAAGAAGAATTGCGGACGCAAGAAGTAATTCTTTTACATCTGTAAAAGAAAGCGGACAGACATCGTAAGGTGCCTGTCCGCTTTTTTTGCTGCATAATCAGTGAAGTGTAAAACTTCATTGCCTGTGCTTCGCACAGCGTTTTTTTAGTTCCTATATGATTGCTCACTTTAGAATATTCTGCCACTGGGCATCGCCGCCCACGGATGCTGTAGCGTAATACAACAATATATAATATGCATCCTGCGCCGTAAGGCTGCCATCGCTGTCCACATCCGCTGCCGCTGCCTGGGCACTGCGTAACTCTGGAAATGTTCCCACTGACACAAGGGCATAGGTTTTCAACGTCAGATATGCATCCTGGCTGTTTACCATTCCATCCTCGTCCACATCACCGCAGGTATACGTCTCATTGGCATACATCAGCTGAGGATACTCCACCAGCCCTGCCTGCTCCAGTCCGCCCAGAAGATTCTTCGCTGCATTGTCGATCTCCTGCTGCGATGCATCTTCCTCCAGCTGCTGGGCTTCTGTATACGCCGCCTGATACAGCTGGTTGTCACTCTCGTCCGGTGCACCATATGCCAACGCAGCATCCAACTGATTCCGATTCGTCTCCGCAGTATCCTCCCGCACGATCGCTTTGATCGCCGCATTTCCCATATTCCGATAGGGCTTCTGTCCGCTGGAATTCTCCATCTCCCGCAGATTCAGCACATCCGTCCATACACCTCCGGTATCCTGCACATAACTCTGTCCCTCCAGAATCTGACAGCACCGTTCCAATCCGCTGCTCTCCGGCGCATTGGACTCAAAGGCATAGTACAACAGGGATGCCCGGTCTGAAACATCCCTCAGTTCCAGTACCACCGAGAAGCGCTGTCCTTTTTTCAGCTGCACCGGCTGTCCGGAAAGGGAAATGTTTTTATAGCCCCCATACCGCACCGTTCCCGACTTGGAACAAAGCTTCGTGCCATCCGTGGGAGACTTGGCATCCTCGTCCAGAGTATACACTGAAATGGTATAAGATGCGCTCTGGGGATTGTTCACCACCATGGGGAACATGACTTCCTCCAGTACTCCGTCCGATTCCGCAGTGAAGATATTTGCCGCCGCACCGCACGACAGCCCTGTATAGGCAACACTGCCGTCATATTGATAATTGGTCACATGCTCCGAAGCTTCCTTCATATGGAACACGGAGAATTCACACATGGACGGCTCCTCGTAGGACATCCAGAAATACCCCTCATAGGCATCGCCGTCACCCCAGCTGTTCCGCACCAGCCATGCGCCGTCCTGGCTGGGCTGATTGTCCGGATTGAAATTGGTACGGGAATAGTTGTCATCCCATCCCACAATGAGCACGGCATGGTCTGCATCGTCGGAAGAATGCGCCGACTGATAGTAGGCGTTGGAGGTGTCATTCTCATAGAATTTGCCCTTGGAATAAAAGGATACACTCACTGCGCCGGTATCCATAAGCCAGCTTTTCACTGTATTCTCATAGTCCGTGGTTTTTTCCCACAGCAGGTCGGAGCTTTCCATGCGGTAATAGGACGTGTACCGCTGGTATTCCGAATAGCCATTTTTCCAGGTAGACATGGAGAGATTCTGCTCCAGCTGCACACCAATTCCGGCAGCCAGGGCAAAGCTGGCAATACCGGAATTGCCGCCGCCGGTGCCTTTGCCGTCCATAATGATATAATCGCCGCTGGTGAAGTCCCCCAGCCGGCTGTGATCCGTAAAGGGATACCATCCCAGAGATGCCTCGGAGAGATTCAGCTCGCCCGCTTCGTCTTTCCAGCTGTCAGAGATATCCAGTCCTTGCTTCATAATATTGGATTCGCAGGCGCCCAGCGCCGCATATGCCCAGCAAAGTCCCGTATTGCCCTGGTTTTTCACCGAGGTCACATAGCATTCGCCGTCCACGTCCAGCAGGCTGTAGGACGTGGGCAGAGACGATGCCTGACGCAGGTCTGTGTCATGCTCTGCATGTTCCTCTTCCGACACCGTCACCGCAGTCTCGCCGGACAGCACAAGCAGATCGCCGTTCTGCCTCCAGGTCACCTCTGCCAGCTCGCCCTCAAATATACCTTTCTCTTCCGGCGAAACCGCAGCCGCATGGGACAACTGCATCCACGGCAGACAGCCCAGTGACAACAGCACCGCCATCCCCCGGCGCAGCCGCCGGAATCTCATTTTTTTCATAAGCCCTCCTAGTTTGTCGGGTAAATTGTGTAATAATGTAGATTTGTTTCCATTGTATCATATTTTTTGACAATCGTCAACCTTTTTTGAATGAGGAATATGGAAATCAATTTTCATAGGAGAATGAACCCCTCAGTCACGGCTGCGCCGTGCCAGCTCCCCTTTCAGGGGAGCCTCATCTGCCTCCCCTGAAAGGGGAGGGGGACCATTGCGCAGCAATGGTGGAGGGGTTATTGGATCGAAACATAAAATTGATTTCCGTGAATGACGAATTAGGAATGATGGTGTTCGCTGCGCTCACATCATTAAAATAACATCGCCGAAGGCGATACCGACATTCCTCATTCCTAACTCCTCATTCCCAATTTCCAAAAAAACCGCCCTGCACAACAGCGCAGAACGGTTCTTTCAGTTTAGGCAACACCACACAAAGAGCACCTGACGCACAATCTTTGTGCGGTATTGCCTTTACATAATCACTCACATGGCAGTGCGGTTTTCCAGTGCCTTGAACAGTGTCACTTCATCGGCATATTCCAGCGTGCCGCCTACGGGCAGACCGAATGCCAGACGTGTCACCTTGACGCCCAAAGGCTCTAGCAGCTGCGCCAGATACATGGCAGTTGCATCGCCCTCCACGGTGGGATTGGTTGCCATAATGACCTCCTGAATCTCCCCCTGGTTCAGCCGTGCCAGAAGTTCCCGGATCCGCAGCTTGTCCGGCGTAATACCGTCAATGGGTGAGATCAGTCCGTGCAGCACATGATAAACGCCGTTGTACTCCCCGGTACGCTCCAGTGCTGACACATCCTTGGGACCCTCTACCACGCAGACCGTAGTCTTATCCCGTTCTTCATCGGCACAGATGGGGCACAGTTCCAGATCGGTCAGATTCTGACAGCAGGGGCAATAGTGGATATCCCGCTTTGCCGCCAGAAGTGCATTTGCGAATGCTTCCACTTCCTCCTGGGGACGGGAAATGATGGAATACGCCAGCCGCTGGGCGGATTTGATACCGATACCCGGCAGCTTTGCGAATTCCTCCGCCAGAAGCTCCAGAGGGAGTGCGTTATATCCCGGCATCTTCCCTTAGAACAAGCCCGGGAGAGATACGCCGCCGGTGATCTTGCTCATTTCGGTCTCGGTGGTCTCCTCTACCTGGTTTACAGCCTCGTTCAGTGCGCTGATGATCAGATCCTGGAGCATTTCAACATCCTCCGGATCTACGACTTCCGGCTTGATTTCCAGTGCCTTTACGGTCTTTTTGCCGGATACGGTAACGCTGACAGCGCCACCGCCTGCGGTTGCAGTGAAGTCACGTGCTTCGATGTCCTCCTGCAGTGCGGAGATCTCGTCCTGCATCTTCTGTGCCTGACGGATCATCGCGTTCATATTCTGGGCACCGCCCTGGTTCTGTTTCGGTAATCTTGCTCTCATGAGAAAATCGCTCCTTTAAAAAATTCAACTAAAATAATTGACGGTTTCGCCAACCTTATGATTCAACAGCAGTATCCAGATTGCTGTCAATTGCTTTTTGTATCAGCGACTGGGCTTTGGATCCCTTTTGCTCCGGCTCGCTGCATTTTGCACGGATGTTATATTCCACGCCCAGAAACCGCTTTACCGTCTCACGCAGGGAAACGGCGTTCTCCTTGTTCTTGAGCAGCGTCAGGAAAAACCGGTTTTTCGCCACGATCAGCATGGTATTTCCAGCCACAAAGGCACTGGACTCCGCCAGGCTGCCGGAAACTGCCGGATTCACCGCCTGGTATTCCGCCAGAATATCCGCCCAGTTGCCCACAGGACGGAAGTCCGATGCACGCAATGGCGTGGATTCTGCCGCAGGTGCTTCCTGGGATTGCTGTTCTGCCGCAGGCTGCACCGGCTGTACCGGCGTTGAGGTCTGCACCGGCTGAGGCATCGGAACAGGCTGTGCCTGTACCACAGGGCGTGGCACTGCAAGCTGTAACAACGCCATCTCCAGTTCCACCCGTTTTCCCGGATTACGCTGCATCCGCTCCCGGCAGTTCTGGAGCTGGGCGATCTGGGACAGGATGGTATCCAATGAAGGTGCCTGTGCCAGCTGCTGCAGACGTGGCAGCTCATCCGGCAGGCAGGTCAGCAGTGATGGCTGTCCCGATCCGGCTTTCACAAGCATCATGTTCCGCAGCTGTTCCAGCAGTTCGTCGCAGAGCCGTACCATATCCTTGGACTGGTCGTACAATGCCCCGGTCAGCTCCAGTGTCTTTGCGGCATCCTGTGCCTGGACTGCCTCCAGAATGGAAAATACGCTGTCTCTCCCGGCAACACCGGCAGCAGCGGTGACAGAGGCGGCAGTGATGGCTTCGCCGCCGGATGCGCACTGATCCAGCAGGGACAGGGCATCACGCATGCCGCCGTCAGACAGATGGGCAATGAGCTGTGCAGCCTCGGGTTCCAGGGAAAGCTGTTCCTGTCCGGCGATATATTCCAGCCGTGCCGCAATATCTGCACTCTGGATCCGGTGGAAATCGTATCGCTGGCAGCGTGAAATGATCGTCGCCGGTACCTTATGCACCTCGGTGGTCGCCAGGATAAACTTGACATACGCCGGCGGCTCTTCCATGACCTTCAGCAATGCGCCCCAGGCACTTGGCGAGAGCATATGCACCTCGTCGATGATGTACACCTTATAGCGGCAGCGTTCCGGCAGATAGACCGTACCCTCCCGGAGATCCCGGATGTCCTCCACGCTGTTATTGGACGCAGCGTCGATCTCCACGATATCGCTGAGTGCACCACGCTCTGCCTCCCGGCAGATATCGCATTCCAGACAGGGATTCCCCTCCGGCGTGCGGTGTTCGCAGTTCACTGTCTTGGCAAGGATCCGGGCGCAGGTGGTTTTGCCCGTGCCCCGGGAGCCGGTGAAGAGATAGGCGTGTGCCGTTTTATCCTCCCGGATCTGATTCCGGAGCGCAGTGGTAATATGAGGCTGTGAGATCACATCGTCAAAGGATCTCGGCCGCCATTTCCGATACAAAGCCTGATACAAACAACACACCTCCCGTCCCGGGTGATAAGAGCCTGTTTCGTATCTTTTCCCACGCATCTTTTTGGTGAATCTTGTTGCTTTCTGCGTTGAAAATTCACTCAGAAATCTACGCAGAAAAAGTTATGAAACACGCTCTAAAGCCTCAAAAAAATTCCGGAACATAGGTGTGCAGGTTGACTGCGGCACACAAAACAATCCGCT
>JBJFHO010000078.1:0-15401 GCA_051893675.1 Ruminococcus sp.
ATAACCTGATGGTATGGCTCCCGGACAATGCTGCATATCTGGGCATGTTCCTGTGCCAAGGCAGTGTTTCACCGGAACAGGGGCAGAAATTCCGGCAGATGATGCCCGAAGCAGCCGATCAGCTGGAGAATATGCTCCGTGAGGGCAGCAGTCATCCCGATGCAGGTGATCTGGAAAAGGCGGCGCAGTTTGCCCTACAGATGCAGGCATCCGCAGCGGAGGAAGTCTTTGTAAAGGAGGATGCATGATGACACAGGAGCAATATGCAGTATCCTCCGTATCCGGCGAAAAGCATCTGGCACAGCTGCCCCGGGAGACCATCAATATCCAGAAGCTGTTTCACAAGGTGTCCGTTCTGGATTATGCCATAATGTGGTTTCTCTCTGATAAGGTAAAGAGCAACGAGGAGAATCAGAAGTTTTATCTGAAAGACCTGGCACAGGCGGCAGGTGTTCCCATGCATATTGTCACGGAGATGGTGCGTCAGCTGCAGGGCAAGGGGCTTGTGGAATGGAAACATGACGGCAGCGGTGAGGACGGTACGTATATTCAGGTGACCGCCAACGGATTGCGTGCTGTTCTGGAACAGCGTGATATTCTGGTGGGATTCCACACCAATGTCATTGAACAGTTCGGGCACGAACGCTTTTTAAAGCTGCTCAGCGAAATGTCAGCCTTTGAGGAAATGGTGAACAGTGAAATTGAAAAGGAGGGAGCACAGCATGAATGAACCGAATCTGTCTGCATTTCTGACGGACAAGGAGGCTCTCTGCGTCAAAAATGACAGTATTTCCGATGTCTTGTTCCAGGAGTACGGTGTCAATCGTGGACTGCGTGACCTGAACGGCAAGGGTGTGCTCACGGGCTTGACACGTATCTCGGATATTGTTTCGTTTAAAAATATAGACGGGGTGCGTATGCCCTGTGACGGCGAGCTGTGGTATCGTGGATATCCCATTGAAACGCTGATCTCCGGGCTGGACGGTGGATTCGGCTTTGAAAAGACGGCATATCTGCTGCTGTTCGGCGAAATGCCCGATGACCGTGAACTGGCAGAATTCCAGTCCTGCCTCAGCCAGTACCGCAGTCTGCCGCAGGATTTTACACGGGATGTGATTATGAAAGCGCCGACAAAGGACATCATGAATTCCATGACCAGAAGTATCCTGACGCTGGCGTCCTATGACACGTCAACCAATTCCGGCAGACTGGAGGATACCATTGCGCAATGTCTCCGTCTGATCGCCGTATTCCCCATGCTGGCAGTATATGGCTATCACGCCTACAATCACTATGAGAATTACGAGAGCATGTATATTCACCACCCGAAGCCGGAATTGTCTGCGGCGGAAAATTTCCTGTATATGCTGCGTCCGGATGGCACATATACCCAGCTGGAGGCAAAGGTGCTGGATGTCGCATTGATGCTGCATATGGAGCATGGCGGCGGCAATAACTCCACCTTTACCACGAGAGTTGTCACGTCCTCCGGCTCGGACACCTACTCCACTATAGCGGCAGCTATGTCCTCTCTGAAAGGTCCGAAGCATGGCGGTGCCAATATCAAGGTCATGGAGATGATGCAGGATATCCGCAGCCATGTTCCGGATTGCACCGACCGTGACGCCGTCCGGGCATATCTGGGGAAGATTCTGGACAAAGAGGCGTTCGACCACAAGGGACTGGTCTACGGCATTGGTCATGCGGTGTACAGTATGTCCGACCCCAGAGAGCGAGTGCTGCGTTCCTATGTGGAGGAGCTTGCGGCGGAGAAGAAAAAGGAAAAGGATCTGCTGCTGTATCAGTATGTCGAGGAACTTGCACCGGAGCTGATTGCGGAAAAACGCCGTATTATGAAAGGCGTCAGCCCCAACGTGGATTTCTACAGCGGCTTTGTGTATGACATGCTGGGGATACCTGTTGAATTGTATACGCCGCTGTTTGCCGTTGCCCGTGTCGTAGGCTGGAGCGCACACCGGATCGAGGAACTGATCGGTACAAGCAAGATCATCCGTCCGGCGTATAAGAGCGTTATGGAGAAGCATGTCTGATATAGATTCGGATACGGAGACTGTTGTAAAGACAGAAAAGTCACGGTTAGCGTGTCGATGTGGGCATCGACCCCTACAAAGGTCACAGGGTTTGTGGTGATTTGTAGGGTGCGATGCCCACATCGCACCGCTTTCCGTTGGGTTTTGACTTCTCTGATAGAATATAGAAAAACACCCTTTTCCGGGACAGCGTAACAGCTGTGCTGGGGAAAAGGGTGTTTTTGTTGGAAAGACAAAAGGAAGGCTGGATTAGAAACGAATAAAAGATTTATGCCGTAGGCAAAGCAGCTTCCAGATGCACCAGATAGCGCAAGAGCGCAAGACTGTCATCTACAGAAATTGAACCGTCACCGTTGCAGTCAGCATTAGTCAACTGCGATGGATTCAATTTTACGCTATTAGATGCTGCTTTATTTAAGAGCACAGCATCTGTGATGTCAATACGACCGTCCAGGTTGGTGTCGCCATATAGAACTGTTTCATTTAATATTTTTACCTCATGTATTTCTAAATCGGCTTCTTCAACAACATCGCTGTTCAATACTCCTTCATATGCTTCAAAAAATGCACTGTCGGCATAGCAATACATTTCCTTATTTTTCCCTATGTTCCATTCGTAGAGGAGATAGAACGCTTCATTATTACAGTTAAATGTTGAACTTATAGAATCGTTCTCATCATTTTCGATTAATTTCAAGTTTTTTCCCCATACAATGGAATATGTGCAATACTGAATGGTATCTGGAACAGCGGACAGCACATCATTATCAAATGTTCCGTTATCAAAAGTCAGAATACGGTTTGAACAATCAAATGTCCAGTCGACACCGTTGTCTAAGCTGCCGCTTGTCTGGTCGAAGTGTACATATCCTCCCGATTGTGTTTTATCTACAGGAGTATAGGGTAAATCATCTGTCTCATTCAGATAAATCACATCGCTTACTTCCAGGGGTTCTCCCTGTTTTCCGAGAAAACCGCCGAAAACATCTGGATTTCCTGTAATCACCTCGTATTCTTTTGCAAACGCACTGTCGGCATAGCAATACATGGTTTTGTCCATATAATCCGGGTTTGCAAATACTACATTATGAACAAATAAATTATAGGTGACAGAATCAAGACTTCCTGTAGTTTCTTTTGGAATAAAATTCTTTCCCCAAACTATAGATTTTGTACAATACCACACATCGGAGGGAACCTGGGTGTAAGGGGATGAATTTATTGTGCCGTTATCAAAAACCAGAGTACAGCTGTTGCAGTCAAATTCCCATGTTGCTCCACCATCAACTGTACCATATATTTCTGAAATATAAAGATCTCCGCATGTGTCGGAGCAGATCGTCTGCTGTGTAACTGATGTCGCAACAAGTACAGTATTATCTGCTGCCTGAACCGTTCCGCCAAGCATAGAGACGGAAAGTAATAGTGCGCTGATGGCAATTAAGGCCTTTCTTATTTTCATTTTCCTCGCTCCTTTTTAATCTGATTTGACAACAATGTACGTATGAATTTTTCGAAAAGGAAATTATCTTGAAAAGATCAGATAAAATCTGTTCTCCCTATATATATACATATATATTATAGCATATTTTTTCTCATCAGCACTAAAATGTAAAAAATAACAGGCTAAATGTAAAAAATAACATAGCACACGGAAATATTCCATATTTCAACTTTTGTTCCTCCGTGCTTGCGGGAAAATCCTGCATAAATTATTCCCCTCAAATTTGTATATTCCTACAAAATTATCCGGTTCCCGTTAGGTTTTCCGCTTTTTCCCCCGGTACTATACAGAAGGCTGTGATATATGATATAATAGAAGTATTGCCACGGCACTTCTGCCTACCATCATGATGAAATAGGATGAACCAATGAAAGATATCATAACAACAATAGTGGAGCGATACTACGATTCCATCTATTATTACTGTGTTGCCAGACTGGACAATGCAGATGCAGCCAAGGACTGCACCCAGGAGGTGTTCTGTGCCCTGGTGAAAAAGCAGTCTGCACTGAAAGATCTGGAACATATCCGGCCATGGCTGTACCGTGCGGCAGACATTGCCATAAAGGAATACCGCCGCAGTGAAGCACGTTACATAGCCGCACCGGAAGAAACACTGTCCGGAGAATGCGCAGCACCTGAGCCGGACTGGACGGATGACCATATCCGGGACATATTGACAAAAGAAGAATATTCCTTTCTGTGGAAACATTACATGGAGGGATACACCATCCGTGAACTTGCCGGACAGCTCAGGATCTCGGAGGCGTCTGCCTATATGCGCATGACACGGCTCCGGCGAAAAATTGCAGATGCGATGCAGGCAAAAGAGGGGAGGGAGCTTCCATGAAACGGAATCAGGATTCTCAGTTTGCCCGGCGCATACAGGAGGAATACCGCAGGGATATGGCACGCTGCCATATGCTGGAGCAGCAGATGAACGAGGAACTGGAAAAGACAGAGCCGGATTTTGACCGTGTTGATGCACTTGCCCGTGAGATCGCCCTGCTGCGTGGTCTCATGCAGGAGCCGGAGCATACAAAGCAGGAACAAAAGGCACTTCTTCCCCTTTTGTTCCGGAAAAAACGCTTTCTCCGTATCGAGTGGCTGGGTATGATCGCCGCTGTGATCTTCGTGGGCATTGGTCTGTCCATCTATCCCACCATTCAGCAGGGCAGGGGCGCACTGGAAGTGGTCGAACCTACCCAGTCTGTCCAGACGACAGTGACATCAGTATCGGATACAACCGGGGCTGCGGAAATAGTACCCGGATATTCCACAGAAACATATACCACTGCTGTGACGGAAGCTCCCGGCGAAACTGGCAGTATATCTTCCGGCAGTACAGATGTACTTCCTGCGGAGAATGTACCGGAACAGTCCGGTGTCGCCGCAGATACAGTGCAGGGAACGACTTCTGCTGTATCATCCAAGGAGACGGTAACAATTCCGGCAGCAGGTACCGTAACTTCCACCGGGAAAACCACCCATACAACACATACCACCCAGACAAGCAGAACGACTGCCAGCACATCGGCTGCTGCCGCAACGGGGGTACCGGACGAGGAGACCACGACACTGCCGGAAACGACTACAACAGTCACTCCGGGCACAACCCTGACAACAACAACATTTTTCACCACCCAGACAACCGTGACAACTACGACGTTTTTCACCACCCAGACAACTGTGACAACTACGACATTTTTCACCACCCAAACCACCATGCGGACGACAGCACAGACCACCTATCCCACGGATACAGAAGCCACGGAGATACAGACCACGACAATGCAGACGACGCTTACAGAAGCCGCAACGACTACTGTAGCGGAAACATCGCCTGTGGAACCGGAACAGACTGCCTATCTGATTCTCCATAGCTACCCGGATAAGGTGGAATACCAGCCCGGAGAAGAACTGGACTTCACCGGAGCGACCATTTCCGCTGGTTACTGGTACACTGACAATAATGGCGTGAAACATTATCAGCCGGAGGTGAACACCCAGGATCTGACTTCCGAATCCGTCCATGCACTCATACAAAGCGGTGCGCTCACTGTGGATACCAGTCAGCTGGATATGAATACGCCCGGCACCTATTATGTTGTGCTGCGGTACACCTATGGGGATACCACTGCCAGGGCAAGGTTCTCCATTTTCGTGAATAATCCGGCGGCAGAAAGCGAAAGCACTGCTGCATCGGAGACGAGTACTGTTACCACTGCAATGATATCTGATACTAATTCTCTATCGAACTATTGAAATAGTTTGATAGAGAGCGTGTGCTAACGCACATGTATTCCAAGAGGGAACTCCTGGTGCACCTGGAATCCTCTCTGCCGGTGCAAGAATAAATATTCTATGAAAAGGGCTGTTGCAAACAGTCAGAATCCAAAAGGAAAACGGTGCGATGCCACATCGACCCGTGAACCAGGATCTGACTGTCCTTGCAGCAGCCCCGCTTTTTTGTCCCCTCGCAGCATGAAATAAGTTTTCCTGCATTTTTTTACAGAACTTGCAAAAAGTACTTGCAAAAATGTCAAAAATCGTGTATAATGGAGGAGGTGAAAAACCGATCTTATTACAAGGAGGGTATCTCTATGAAACATGTTTTCAAACGTATGCTGGCGGCGCTGACAGGTGCAGCTACGGCAGCAAGTATGCTGACTGCGCTGGGGACAGGCATGGTCATTGCCCAGGCAGAACCGGACAGCAGTACGGTTGAAACCGACCTGGCGGCACCAGAGGGTGAAGTCATTGTCATGTATCACGGCACCACCGAGATGCAGAGCAGTGCTCTTTCCAAATCTCTGGGCAGCACAGTGGCTGTGTCGGAGTCCTACGTCTTTGACGTGCCGGAAAATACCACTGCCGGCAGGGCATTCACCCAGCGTCAGTCTCTGCTGCAAACTGGGAGCAGCAGTGACTTTACAGTTTCTCTGGTGAAGTCGGATACGCTGTCCACAAGCCAGCTCATTGCGCTGCTGGAAGAGGATCCCAGCGTCATGTATGCATCCCCGAACTTCCGGATCCAGGCGGCGTCCTATTCCCAGGACACCTATTCGGACTATCAGTGGGCACTGAACAATACCGGACAGAACGGCGGTACACCCGGTCTGGATATCAACGCAGACACCGAGGCTCTGACACCAAGTGCTGATGCCGGGGAACAGGTTGTGGCTTTGGTGGACACCGGTATTGATTATACGCACCCGGATCTGGCAGAGCGCATGTGGGAGAATCCCTATGTGGGCACAGGAAAGCTCAACGGCGTTCACGGCTATGATTTTGCAAACATGGACGATGACCCCATGGACGACAACGGACACGGTTCTCACTGTGCCGGCATTATTGCAGCACAGGCAGACAATGATACCGGTGTTTCCGGCGTGGCGACAAGCGATTCCACACGGCTTATGGCATTGAAAATGCTGGACAGTGAGGGAAATTCATATGGAAGTGAGCAATTTGCCTGCTATCATTATATCTATCAGGCACAGCTCCTGGGTGTAAACGTGGTTGCTATCAATAACTCCTGGGGTGAATACATTCCAGAAGATGCTCCGGAATCTGAGGTCGAGGCGTATCTCAGCATGTTCCAGGTTATGATCGATCTGACTGGTGAAATGGGTGCTGTTACGATCTGCGCTTCTGGAAATAGCTGTGTAGATCATGACATTCTCAAAGATTACCCCAGCAATATTGATAGCCCGTATGTGATTTCTGTTGCTGCATCCGATGAAAATGATGAACTGGCATACTTTTCCGACTACGGTGCAGAATCGGTAGATCTGGCTGCACCTGGCACGGATATTCTCTCTACGGTTTGCTATGATACCATGAACGCAGCATTCCTGACGGATGAGCAGAAGGAACGGCTGCTGTATTGGTACGAGTCCTTTGACGGTCGGACACTGGAGGCTGGTGATATGACATCCGGTGCAGTTCCGGCACCGGGCGGCGATGCAGCGCTGACCTATTCTGTGGAGGCACCGGAGGATGGCTCTGTTATTACAGTGGAAACCACATCGGATACCTATTTTGGCACGGCTTCTGAGAACAGCGCATCCCTGAAATTCACTGTGGAAAACGCAGTAGCCGGAGGACGATATTCTCTGCGCCTGCCCTATTATGGTCAGGGCGGCACCAAGGAAACCCAGCTTTCCCTGATGCTGCGCCGGGAGGCAGAGCCGAATTCGGACGAGGATGCCTATTGGGATGATCTCCCGTATACTGCTTTCTTTATCAGTGACGGTATCGTCAGTGAGGACGGACGGTATCAGGCGGAAAACGCAACGAATCTGATCGGTGCCGGGATGTATGAAACAGAAAATAGGTGGAATGCTGTACAGAGATCATTGACCCCCCATGATGAGGGGCAGCTCTGTGCGATCTCCATTGACTTTGTCTGCGCCTATTCCGGAACATATACCCTGTATCTGGACGATCTGGCAATGAGCCGTCTGGGTGCATCGGAGGAAGAACTGTTCCAGCCCTATGATTTCTACAGCGGTACTTCTATGGCTGCGCCCATGGTAACAGGTGCGGCAGCTGCCATTGCTGCGGCATATCCGGAGCTGTCTGCCCGGGAGCGCACTGCGCTGCTGCTGGGCTGCACAAGACCTTCTGAGGCACTGGAGGGAATGGTAAAGACCGGCGGTGTTCTGGATCTCTCCAAGCTGGAGGATCCCAATCCCATCGTGCTGGAGTCCTGGATCATTCCCGAAGAGGGTACCATGTATCTGGACGGCAGCCAGCTGACAAAGATGGCATTTCTGATCGACGGTGCTCCGGCATCTGTTGTGGAGCAGTCGGATTCTCTGGTAGTACTGGATGTTTCTGCCTATGTCAACCAGGAATTCCAGCTTACGGCACAGTACGGCGAGACCGCATCCACAGAGTACCATTATTACTCTGACGGCGAGATGCCGGATATGTTGTATTATGACGTGTCAATGGATGCTTCTATTGATGAATACGGTTTCTTTGTGACCGGCGGCAATCTGCTGACAGTGGATGAGAATGTGTATTACTGCGATGCTTACGGCGATGTATACCTGACTCTGCCCGACGAATATAATGCAAACTGGACATGGCTGGGCGGTCTGGATTTCACGCTTCTGTGCACGGATGATTACGATCCCATTCTGCCGGGTTATATGCTTTCCCGCTTTGTGACCGATGGAACATCCATCTATACAGTGGCAAGTCTGGATCACGGCTATATGCAGCGAAGCGTACTGCTGGAATTCTCTCTGGAGACCTGGGAGTGGAGCTTTGTCTGCGAGCTGCCTGACGAATTTGCAACCATTATGGAACCCATTGTGGGATTCTACGACGGTGAGCTGGTTGTCATGGGCGGATATGATGCAAACGACGAACTGCATACCACCTGTGCATCCTTCGACTTTGAGGAAGGATTGTGGACATACCTTCCGGAACTTCCGGAGGGCGCATACGGCGGCGCAGCAGAGCAGATCGGTGACAAGCTCTATGTGTCCATGCAGAGCGGCGAGGAAGGCGTAATGGAAGCAATATGGAGCTGTGACTACACTGCATGGAATGAAAATGCCGCATTGCTGCCGTCTCTTGCACAGAATGTGATGCATCCGGAAAATGTTTCCGTCAGCGCCTATGGAAGCCAGCTGGTCTATGCCGGTGTTCCGGCAAACGGCCTGGGCGATGTCTTTGCCGTTGATATCGAAGGTGACGCAGTCATTGATCTGGGTTACACGGTAACACAGACTGCTATGGGCAAATTCTGCACCAGCACGGTCAACGGCAATGTGCTCTATGTACTGTACCAGTCCGGTGAGGTCGTTGAAATGGAACTGATCTCCCTGGATGGCAGCCCGGTCATCTCCACAGCAGATGCAGCACGTGGTGATGCAACGCTGGACGGCGAGATCAACGGTGATGACGCATATCAGGTGCTGTACTATTATGCATGCTCCAGCGCCGGTATGGAAGATGTCACATTCACAGATGGCTCTGATATACTCAGAGAACTGGATGCCTGGAATGCAGCGGATGTGAATCAGGATATGGAAATCACAGCAGACGATGCGTACTGGATCCTGTTGTATTATGCGAATATTTCCGTGGGACGGGATATCACATGGGATGATATCCTGGCTGTGGGTTGATACAATTTTGAAAGATTAAAATAGCATAAATATGGGAACCTGTTTTCATAGAGAGAAAATATTGCGTGGATATTTCTATGAAGGCAGGTTCTTTTCAACATGGAGGATGACAAATTGAAAAAGAATCAAATTGGTTTTTTCGGTGTACTACTCGGCATTGTATGCCTGATTACCAGCTGCGGAACCACTTCCGGGAACGGCAGCAAGACCTCCGAAGCTGCCATGCGGGATATGACTGCCGCTGCCTATGCAAAGGATATGGGCGTGGGCATTAACCTGGGGAATACCATGGAGGCATTCTGGGAGGATACTGCCAACGAGACCGGCGGCTGCATGACCATCGGAGAGAATACGCCGGAGAATTATGAGACCTGCTGGGGTGCCGTCCCGACCACAAAGGAGTGCATTGACGGCTACCAGGCGGCTGGGTTCCGCACAGTGCGTATTCCAGTGTACTGGGGGAATATGATGGCGGACGATGGAACATATACCATCAGTCCGGACTATTTCCAGCGTGTGGATGAGCTTGTGGAATACTGTCTGGAGGACGGGCTGTATGCCGTCATCAACATCCACCACTACGATGAATTTCTCATCAAGAATCACGAAAAGGAAGAGGTACTCTCTGCTACGGCGCATCTGTGGAAGCAGATCGCCGAGCACTACAAGGACTATTCCGACTATCTGGTATTCGAGGGCTTCAATGAGAATCTTGGTTCTCAGCAGGAGTCGGATTCCTACACGGATGAGCAGCTGTATGACTATGTCAACGAGATGAACCAGACCTTTGTGGATGCAGTGCGGAAAACAGGCGGCAATAACCAGGAACGTCTGCTGATTGTTTCTGGTTACTGGACGAATATCGACAAAACCACAGACGCCAGATTCCGGATGCCGGAGGATACGGCAGAGGACAGGCTCATGGTCTCTGTGCATTATATTGACAATGCAAAATACTGGATGAACCAGGTGGGCAATCAGGCGTGGCTGGATTACAGCAGAGAGCAGTGTGAACTGCTGAAAGCGGCGTTTACGGACAAGGGGATTCCTGTATTTGTGGGAGAGTGTACTTCTATTTATGAAAGCAGCCATCTGGCACGGAATGCGGAATATACAGACACATCGGAATGTCTGCGGCTGATGTTGGATATGGCTGTGGAATACGGCTTTGTTCCCGTACTCTGGGATGTCAATGATAATTTCTATTCCAGAACGGATTGTCAGGTGAAATCGGAAAGCGATCAGCGTGTGATTACGGAGATTGCCGGAAAGATCAGCGAATAACGGAAATGGCTGGTGCACCATATGCGGTGTGCCAGTTTTTTCGCTTGAAAGCGATATTCGCAGGGCGAGGGATTGTTTCCGTTGTTTCCGAAGAAACTGAAATACGTTGTAGGGGCGGATATCATCCGCCCGCCGTATTTGCCGCAATTACGCAAATTTGGTACAAATGTAGAGGCGAACAGTGTTCGCCCGCAATTTCACGGAAAGAATGCCATGTCAGAAAAATGCCGGGATGAAAAACTCCCGGCGAATATGCATTTGCAATCTATATTCTTGGACGCCGCAGGTCTGTCCTCCGCACCGCATCCCGCACTTTCAGCACAAAGGGCGGCGAGACCGAAAGCTCATCAATTCCCATACGCAGAAAAGTCTCCGTCAGGGATGTGTCAGCGGCAAGCTCACCGCAGATGCCGATCCATGCACCGTTGGCGTGGGCATTCCTTGCGGACAGCTCAATGAGTCGGAGAATCGCCTCATGATGAGAATCGCAGAAACGTTCCAGCTGGGGATTCTGCCTGTCACATGCCAGGGTGTACTGTGTCAGATCGTTGGTGCCCACGCTGAAAAAATCCACCATAGGCGCAAGCTTGTCACTGATGATCGCTGCCGCCGGAGTCTCGATCATGATGCCCACCTCCATGGTGTGGGAATATGCCAGATGCTCCTCCTCCAGCTGCTGCTTCACCTGCTGACAAAGGGCAAGAACTTCCTCCAGTTCACTAACGCTGGCAATCATGGGGAACATGATGCCCAGCCGTCCGAATGCCGATGCCCGGTACAGTGCCCGGAGCTGCGTCCAGAATATCTCAGGACGAGTCAGGCATAGGCGTACCGCACGCAGTCCCAGTGCCGGATTCTCCTCCGGCTGCATGTGCAAATAATCTGCCTGCTTGTCTGCACCGATGTCCAGCGTCCGGATGATGACCTTTTTCGGCGCCATGCTCTCCAGAACTTTTTTGTATACCCGGAACTGCTCCTCCTCAGTGGGATAGTCATTCTTTTCCAGATACAGGAATTCACTGCGGAACAGACCAATACCCCCTGCGTCATTGAGGAGTACTGCACCTGTCTGGTCGGCACTGCCGATGTTGGCGTAAATCTTGATCTTCGTGCCGTCCAGAGTGATATTTTCCTTGTCCCGGAGCTTCTGGAGCAGTGCCTTTTTCTCCGTCTCCTCCTGCTGCTTCCGTGTATAGTGTGCAATGGTCTCCTGGTCGGGTTCCACAAGGAATTTCCCGGTGGAACCGTCGGCTATGGCAAGCATACCGTCCTGAATCTGTTCCAGAAAATCGTCTCCCAGTCCGATGATGGCAGGGATATTCCGGTTCCTCGCCAGAATTGCCGTGTGGGAATTGGACGAGCCATGGGCTGTGACAAAGGCGAGTACCTTGTCCTTGTCCAGAGAGACTGTCTCACTGGGGGCAAGATCGTCTGCGCAGACAATGACCTTTTCCGCCGATGCAGATGCGTCGGTACTGCCCTCTGTGAGACAGGCAATGATCCGGTTGGAAATGTCCTTCACATCGGCGGCTCTTGCCTGCATATAGCTGTCGTCCATGGCGGCGAACATTTCTGCAAAATGATCTCCGGTTACCCCTACGGCATATTCCGCATTGACATTCTGGGTGCGTATCATTTCGGTAATGGCGTCGCTGTAGTCCTCATCCTCCACCATCATCTTGTGAATTTCAAAGATCTGGGCATTGGCTTCGCCCACCTCTTTCAGCGCCTTTTTGTGGATTTCTTCCAGCTGTGCCATTGCCTTTTTCTTTGCCTGTTCCAGACGTTCCAGCTCCGATTGGGTATCCTGTATCTTCGTGCGCTTGATGGGAATATCCTGCCGGCGGAACACGGCGATCTTGCCTATGGCAGATGCGCCGTAAACGCCTTTTCCGGTAAATGTCATCATGCACTGTCACCTCACAGATTGGCTTCCAGAAATGTCCGGATGCCTTGTTCCGCAGCCGCCTCATCGCCGCCGCTGATGGTGATCGTCACCGTATCGCCGCACTTTACACCCAGTCCCATGAGTGCCATGAGCTTTGTGCAGAGGACGCTTTTTCCGTCCTTGGCGATGGTGATCTCGCTGTCATAGAACTTTGCCGCTTTTGCCAGCATACCTGCCGGCCGTGCGTGAATGCCCAGTTCGTCTTTGATGGTATAGGTGAATGTTTTCATGGTTCTTTCTCCTTTATTTGTTAACTTTTAGCACTTCTGCTCCCGGTGTGATATGCCCGGAGGCAATGGTGTTGATATGGGTGTAATCCTCTGTGTTGCAGACGATCATGGGTGTGGTGAGACGATAGCCGGCATTCCGTATCCCGTCCATGTCAAAGGTGATCAGCAGATCGCCCTTGTGCACCTTCTGTCCGTCTGTCACATGTGCTTCGAAGAATTCGCCTTGCAGCTTCACGGTGTCGATGCCGATGTGCAGGAGCAGCTCGCAGCCTGCATCGGATGTCAGATTGACGGCGTGTCTGGTGTCAAAGACCATTTCCACTGTGCCGTCACATGGGGCATAGAGTTTTCCCTCTTCCGGTTCAATGGCAACACCGTCTCCCAGCATTCCGGTGGAAAAGGCTTCGTCTGCCACCTCCGACAGGGGAATGACTTCGCCCTGCATGTGGGCATACAGGAGGACGGACTGGGGATTGCCGGGGGATGGATTCTTCTGGGGAACCGGTTCCGGCGGTATTGCTTCCTCCAGAAGCTCTGCTGCATGGGCAGCCTCTGGGGTATCCAGAAAGTTCTCCAGCTGGGATTTTACAACGGAGACCTGGGGACCGTATATGATCTGCACCCCGTTGCCCTTGTGGATGATACCGGATGCGCCGCTTTCTTTCAGTAGGCTGTCCTTTACCAGTGCCGGGTCTGTCACCGTAACACGCAGTCTTGTGGCACAGCAGTCAACATCAGAGAGATTTGCCGCACCGCCCAGTCCTGCCACGATGCAGGCGCTGACACGGTCGAAGCTGTCCTGTGGGCTATGGGCAGAGGCTGTTTTCCGGGCATCCATATCCTTTCGGGTATAGAGCTTTGTCTCTTCGTCATCGGCTTCTCTGCCGGGTGTTTTGTAATGCAGTCGGGTAATCATAAAGTAGAATACGAAATAATACACCACCGCATAGACCAGTCCCACTACAATAATCCAGATCCAGTTGGTCTTGGAATTGCCCTGGAGGATGCCGAATAAGGTCAGGTCAATGGCACCGCCGGAAAATGTCATGCCCACGCCCACATTCAGCATATGCATGAGCATATAGGACAGACCTGCCAGCACGCAGTGGACGGCATACATGGCAGGGGCAACGAAGAGGAATGTGAATTCCAGGGGCTCGGTAATACCCGTCACCATGGATGTCAGGGCGGCGGACAGGAGCAAACCGCCCACTGCCTTTTTCTTTTCCGGACGTGCTGCACGGTACATGGCAAATGCTGCCGCCGGGAGGCCGAAGATCATAAAGGGGAATTTGCCCGACATGAACCGTGTGGCAGAGACGGAGAAGTGCTCTGTGGCTCTGGATGCCAGTTCTACAAAGAAAATATTCTGTGCGCCCTGTACTGTAACGCCGTCAATGACCATAGAGCCGCCCAGTTCCGTCTGCCAGAAGGGCATATAGAATACGTGGTGCAGTCCGAAGGGAATCAGGGCACGCTCTGCGATGCCGTAGATCCATGTGCCCACATAGCCGGAATCCAGCACCAGCTGTCCCAGACGGGCAATACCGCCCTGTACAATTGGCCAGAGGTAGAACATGACGATGCCCACCAGCAGATAGACAACGCTGCTGATAATGGGGACAAATCGTGTGCCGCCGAAAAAGGAGAGTACCTGGGGCAGCCGGATCTGATAGAACCGGTTATGGAGTGCCGCAACGCCCAGACCTACGATAATACCGCCGAACACGCCCATTTGCAGGGTGATGATACCAAGGGTTGTGGTGGTGGAATTCGCCGCCATGGCATCCACGCCGCCCTTTGCGGTGATCAGAGCGCTGATGGCAGTATTCATGACAAGATAGCTGATGGCACCGGAAAGTGCAGCTACTTCCTTTTCCTTTTTCACCATGCCGATGGCAACGCCCATGGCGAACAGCAGTGCCAGATTGTCAAAGACGGCACTGCCTGTCTGCCGCATAATATCCAGTATTGTGTAAAGCAGCCCGCCCTCCCGGATAATGCCCGTGAGATGATAGGTCTCCAGGGTGGTGGGATTGGTGAAAGAACTGCCGATGCCCAGAAGCAGTCCGGCAACGGGCAGCAGCGCAATGGGCAGCATAAAGGAACGTCCCACACGCTGCAATACCCCGAAGAGTTTGTCTTTCATGGATGATACCTCCGTTTTTTCACGGAAATCAATTTTATGTTTCCATTCAATCACCCCTCCACCATTGCTGCGCAATGGTCCCCCTC
>JBJFHO010000079.1:0-15280 GCA_051893675.1 Ruminococcus sp.
TAATCCTGCGAGGTTTTTATTTTCTGTTGGGATGGGGGATTATTTGACGCTTACCATTGTCCGGCGATGTAACGCTGTCCTGATGGTTTGATACTATTTGATATCGTCAGGAGAGGGCTGCAAATATGTACTCCGGAACTGAGACGGTGTTTTTCCCGTAGCCTGTTTGAACTGCCGGATAAAATAAGATGTACTGCTGTATCCGCAGAGTTGGGCGATCTCCTCCAGCGACAGCTTCTTCTGGTTCAGCAGTTCACAGGCTTTCTGGATCCTGCTCTGGATCAGATCCTGAGTCACGCTGCTGCCGAATGTTTCAGCGTATAGGTGCTGGAACCGGGAACGGCTCAGGGAAAGCTCCTTTGCCAGGGCGTCAATATTCCACTCCCGTTCCGGCCAACGGTAAATGCATTCCCGGATCCAGATCAGGCGTTCACCGTAGACAGATTCAGACAAAACCGCAGACGGATGGGCGATCTCCATTTGTTCATGTAGCTTGTACAGCAGCATCCGGAAATAAAGGTTGACAATTTCCACCCGGTGCAGATGGGCAGAGTAGTACTCATAGCACATGTTGCGGAGTATGGTGGAAACATTAGAAATATCGCCCAGATGCACCGCCAGATTCAGTGGTATCTTCAATTGCTGTATCAGCTGCTGTTCCTCTTCATCCGGCCCGAAGTGCATCCAGTCATCAATGTATTCCTCGCCGTCCGGGGTGTAGTGCTCCGGGTATTCCGGGGTGTACATGAGAAAGGAATTTGCCTTTGTATGGACATCTATGCCGTCGATCCGGAAAATTGCCGGGGTTTTCATAATCAGCAGCAGCCAGTCTCCGGCTCCGTTGGGTCGGTCAATGACAAAGGATGTGTCATGTCTGTGATGATATCCGATCTCGTCCATTCGCATTTGCGTCACGTCCTTTCGTGTTGGAGAGAAATATTCCCTAAGGCAACACCGCAGAAAGAACGCCTGGCGGCTTTGTACGGTATTGTCCTAAAAAAGTATAGCATATTTTTCATCCCTGCGTCAATACGGAATAGCACAAAAATGCTATAAAAATAGCATAATACTGAATTGACAAAAATATACCGTGATTGTAGAATAAATATAGTAAGTTTTTACGGCTGTACGGCTTTCAAATGAATTTCGTATATGGTTCAGGAGGTAGTATATGAAGGGAAAAAAGTGGGTCGCTGCAATGACTGCGGCGCTGTGTTGTACCGGGATGCTTTCTGCTTTTCCGGTACTTGACAGTACGATCAGTGCAGCAGAGGCAGCAGTATCCAACGACTTTGAAGTGAACTATGACGGCTGGTATGCCAACGGGGATGCCGTACAGCTGAAAGCTGTGGCAAATGGCGGCTATGACAACTCCCGTGGCATGGAGGTTTCCTGCCGTCAGACGCCGGCAGATGGTGCAGGCTCCGAAAAGGGCTTTTACCTTGCCGGCGGTATTGCATATGGGTATCGTGTCCGGGTGCAGAGCGATGTGACAGACCAGTTCCACCTGTCCCTGCGCTGGCTGGATCCGGACAGCGGCGAGTATACCACAAAAATACTCGCAGATAAAACTGCGGCAGCAGGGCAGTGGACAGAGATTTCCGCTGAGTTTACTGCGCCGGAGCGTGCTGTCAACCTGACATTGACGATCACCACTGACAGCACTGCAGACTTCCGATTTGACGATGTCACCGTGACACCAAAAGAGAAATCTCGTTCCAATGCCGTCTCTGCGGCATCGTCAGAAAAGGGTCTGAAGGATGCATTTGCAAACTATTTCCGGGTAGGAACTTGCCTGCCCAATAGCTCCATGAGCAATTCCACCATTACCGGAATTGTCCTCAAGGATTTCAATAGCGTTACCTGTGAAAACGAAATGAAACCGGATGCAACTCTGGTACAGTCCCAGTGCAGCGGTACGGAAATTGCCGTGTCCCTGAAAAATGCTGCCAGCATCCTGGATTTCTGCGTGAACAATAATATTGGTGTGCGTGGTCATACTATGGTGTGGTACAGCCAGACGCCGGAGTGGTTCTTCAAGGAAAATTTTGACGCCAGCGGAAACTGGGTATCAGAATCTGTTATGGATCAGCGTATGGAGAGCTACATCAAAAATATGTTTGCTGCCATTCAGGAACAGTATCCGGAACTGAATCTGTATGCATACGACATCTGCAACGAGTGCATCAGCGACAGCTCTGACCGGACTGCCAACTATGGCGGTTCCAGAGAGCCGGGCTACGGCGACGGCAAGTCGCCCTGGGTGCAGATATACGGCGATAACAGCTTTGTGGAAAAGGCTTATACCTATGCCAGAAAATATGCACCTTCAGACTGCAAGCTGTTCTACAACGATTACAACGAATACTGGGATCATAAGCGGGATGCCATCTATTCCATGTGCAAATCTCTGTACGACAAAGGTTTGCTGGACGGCATCGGGATGCAGTCCCATATCTCCGCACAGGCGGATGGTTTTACGGGCGTGGAAAATTACACCACTGCATTGCAGAAGTACGCAAGCATTGGCTGTGAAGTACAGATCACAGAGCTGGACATTGACGTGGCAGCAGATAATACCACCTATACTGCGACCCAGCAGGCGGATAAATACAAGGCAATTTTCCAGGCGGCAATGGATATCAACAATGGTGATTATGCCGGCAATGTGACAGCAGTCTGCGTCTGGGGCGTGGGAGATGCTACTTCCTGGGTGAATTCCGACGGCATCAGCAATCCGCTTTTGTACGATACCAACTATCAACCCAAAGAGGCTTACACCGCACTGATCGGCATGATTCCCGAATCAGAATGGGGAGACGGCAGTGATGTGGGCGGCGGTACAGAGCCTAATGAATACGGCTGGTACTTCCACAGTACCTTTGAGGGCGAGACGGATAACTGGCAGGGACGTGGAGATGCCACGATTCTCACGAGCGGCAGAACTGCCTATGTAGGCAACGAGGCACTTCTGGTGCAGAACCGGACTGCTGCATGGAATGGCGTGGCAAAGTCACTCAGTACCAAGACATTCGTTCCCGGAACGGAATACAGCTTCAGTGTCCATGTGACCTATTTTGACGGAAAGAGCACGGAGCCGTTCTACCTGAAATTGCAATATACCGATGGAAATGGGGATACTCAGTATGCAACAGTGGCAGAGGCAACGGGCATTCAGGGCGAATGGGTACAGCTTTCCAATACCAATTACAAAATTCCCGAAGATGCGTCCAATATGTATCTCTATGTGGAGACGGCAGACAGTACCTGTAATTTCTACATTGACGAGGCAATCGGCGCAGTCGGCGGCACTTCCATTCTCGGGGAAGGCACTCAGGATATTCTCTTGGGTGATGTGAATATGGATGGTATCATCAATGGCATGGATCTTGCCGCAGCGAGATATGGAATCAGCAATGGCTTCGAAAAGAAAGCCCAGGAAATCGCTGCCGATGTCGATCAGAGCGGCAAGGCAGATGGTGCGGATCTGGCGTATTTGCAGCAGTTCCTGTTAACGGAGATCACGGAGTTCCCGGTGGCGGAACCAACGGTGGATACAGAAAAGCTGGAGGCATTGTTTTCCGGTATTACACCGGCGGCAAGCTATAAAAAAGATGGGGAAAATAATCCACTGTATACCCAGCGGTTCGGCGCAGATCCCGGTGTCATGGAGTACAACGGCAGAGTGTATGTCTACATGACCAACGATGTCATTGAATATGACAGTGACGGCAATGTGGCGGAAAACACTTATGCGCAGATCAACAAGATCAACTGCATTTCCTCTGACGATATGGTTAACTGGACAGATCACGGTGCAATTGAAGTAGCTGGCGCAAACGGCGCAGCGACATGGGCAACCTGTTCCTGGGCACCCTGTGCCGCACACAAGACGATCAATGGCAAGGAAAAATTCTTTCTCTACTTCTGCAACGGCGGCAACGGTGTCAGCGTTCTGACGGCAGACAGTCCTACAGGTCCCTGGAGCGATCCTCTGGGCGAGGCGCTTATTACACGTTCCACGCCCAATTGTTCCGATATTACCTGGCTCTTTGACCCGGCAGTCTTTGTGGACGATGACGGAACAGGCTATCTCTGCTTCGGCGGCGGTGTTCCCGATGGAAAGACCGCCATGCCCGGTACTTCCCGGATCGTCAAGCTGGGAGAGGATATGATCAGTCTTGCAGGGGAGCCGGTGACCATTGATGCACCCTATCTCTTCGAGGACTCCGGCATCAATAAGATCGGGGATAAATATTATTATACATATTGTTCCAACTGGCAGACCAGCGGCAATAGTTATGGCATGACCAGCGGTGCCATTGAATATATGGTAGCCGATAATCCGCTGGGGCCGTATACCTACGGTGGAGAACTGTTCAAGAATCAGGGCAATTTCTTTGGTCTGTACGGCAATAACCATCACTCCATTGTGGAACTGAATGGTCAGCTGTATCTGTTCTATCATTCCCGTCCGGTTGAAGCGGCGATGGGCATTACCGGTAACTACAGAAGTCCGCAGGTGGATCAAATCACCATGGATGGTGACAAGCTCCAAAGCGTGACCGGTACTATGACAGGCATTGCGCAACTGAAAACGCTGAATCCTTATGAAAAGGTACAGGCAGAGACCATGTCCAATCAGGCAGGCATCAATGTGCGGGGCATCGGGGATACCGTGGTGACAGATGTTTCAGACGGCGACTGGATCTCTGTTTCCGGTGTGGATTTCTCCAGGGGAACGGCAACACTTACGGTCAGAGCCGCAGCCAAAACCGGCGGTGCCATCAAGATCTGCACAGGCAGTGCATCCGGTACGGCGCTGGGCTATGTTGAAGTGCCGGCATCCGGCGGTGCATTTACGGAAATCACAGTTCCGGTAAACAGCGTGACTGGTACACAGGATCTGTTTTTCCTTTTCAGCGGAGATGTGGAACTGGATTACTGGTATTTTTCATAATCGAAGAACTGCTGCAAACTGTTGCTTTTGCGGCAGTTTTTTTGTGGAAAAATGCGAAATTCCACGTGGATTCCACATGCATTCCAAATTGATTCCAATCCTCCATGATACAATGAGGAAAAAGGAGGTCAATTACGATGCATAAAGCATTTTTGAAAAAAGGGTGTGTCGTTGTCGCATCGGCAGTTCTGGCAATGACAGGCTCTGTCAATGTGTTCTCTGTTTCCGGTGAAACGGAAAATGGAAACAAAGGTGACTTGAACGGCAACGGCACAATTCAGGTTGCGGATGCGGTCTTGCTGCAAGGCTATCTTCTGGGTGCTAATTCTCTTTCCTACGAGGCGTATGCCAATGCGGATATGAACGGCGATGCCCGTGTGAATGGCATTGATCTGGCACTGCTCCGGCAGACACTGCTCAGCGGAGCTACAACGCCTACAGAACCGACACCTACAGAACCGACACCGACCGATCCGATTCCCACGGAACCAGTGCCCACAGAACCGGATCCGGATACGCCGGCTGCCAGTGCATACGCCATCTGTTATGCGAATGGAGCGGTGACGATTACGGACGAAAACGGCAGCATTGTGACGGAATGTGACTGCATTACGGTGAACGGACAGATCGTTACCATCACAAAGCCCGGTGAATACGAGGTGACAGGTGTTTCTGACAGCGGACAGCTCATTGTGGATGTTGATAAGACTGCCTATCCGGATGGTGCAGTTACCCTTTCGCTCAGCGGACTCACCCTTTCCAATGCCAGTGATTCTCCTGTTTATGTTGCGAATATTGGCGATGAGTGCGTGATCACTGCAAAGGTAGACACCGTGAACACGATCTCTGACGGTACAAGCTATACCAATGCAGATGGAAAAGCCGGGGCAATTTATGCCTGTGACGATTTGAAGATCAAGGGCAAGGGTACACTCAATGTCAGCGGTAACTGCGAGGATGGTATTGTCTGCAAGAACGATCTGAGAATTTTCAATGGTACTGTCAATGTTACAGCTGTTGATGAGGCAATTCGCGGAAAGGATTCCGTTCGGATCGGTGACCCGGATAAACTGCCTGAAAACGGCGGCAGCGGGGATTATTCCAACCTGAATATCACGGCAATCTCCGAAAGCGGCGATGCCATAAAATCTGACGAAACAGACAGTGCAGAGGATGGATTTATTGTCTTCAACGGCGGTACGGTAAATGTCACTGCAAAGACATGTGACGGCATCCAGGCGGAACGTGATCTCACCATCAATGGCGGCGAGATTACTGTAGACGCTCAGGGCAGTGCTGCTGTGGACAGTGCAAAGGGCATCAAAGCGGATAATTCCATTACCATAAACGGTGGAACGATTCACATTACCACAGCTGCCGATGATGCTGTCAAGACAGCGGAGACATATCTGAACGGCGCATTTACCATGAACGGCGGTGAACTGGAAGTCAACAGCGGTTCTTCCGGAAAGGGCATTCAGGCATATGGAACGATTCTCATTAAAGATGGTGTCATTGATGTGACTGCCGGAAATGAGGGCATTGAATCCAAGACACTCATTCAGATCGACGGCGGTGAGATCCATGTTTCCGCCGGAGATGATGGCTTCAATGTAGGCGGTGAGGATAGCGCGGATAAGATTCTCATCATGAACGGCGGATTTGTCTATGCAGAGGCAAGAGCGGATGTAATGGATTCCAACGGTCTTATTGCATTCAACGGCGGAACGGCAGTTCTGGTACGCCTGTCCATCACAGGAAATACCACCATTGATGCATCGGACGGAATGACTTCCACGATTTCGTTCAACGGCGGAAAAGTACTTGCTGTCGGTTCTTCCAAGGATCTGTGGAGCCAGGATGTTGCCGGCTATGTGGGAGATTATGCGGACAAGGTGATCTATAATTCCAATGTGGGTTCTCTTGCGGATATCGCTGCAGTAGACGCAAGCGGCAATGTGCTTTCCTACCTCAACGCAACCTTCAATTCCTTTAATTCTTACGGCATTCTTTATGCGCCGGGCACTGAGGATGTGACGCTGTATAATAACGCATCCGTGACAGGCGGTAATCTGATCTACGGCAGCTATTATGAAGGCGGAATCTTTGTAAGCGGAACGGCAATCAACGGATGATATGTCAGAAAAAGACAGCAGACGGAGGTTTTTGTCATGATAGGATTTCTCATAGGATTATTTTTCGGCTGCATGATCGGTTTTATTGTAAGCTGTCTCTGCATTTCAGCCGGACAGTTTCACAAGTGTGAGATGCGCACAAATTTCGAGGACAAAACCTGTAATGAATACCAGGCGTAGACCTCGGAAAAATAACAGAACCTGATATAATACCCTTACGCAATGATTGTGTAAGGGTATTGCCTTGGGCATCTTTGTTGTGAAAAATGCATTGACATTTTCTCTCTCCTGTGGTATACTATAGGAAATACATAGGTTTAGTAAATATAGTGAGAAAGAGCACAGGATAAGCCCATTTTGGCAGGCAGTGCTCCGGAATCTGACACTGGGGAGGGGATAAAGCATGTCCATTAAAAAAATAGCGGAAATGACAGGTGCTTCTATTGCAACAGTGGGAAGAGTCCTGCGTGACCCGAACCATAAATGTTCCTCAGAGGAAATGAGACAGCGTATCTTGCAGGCTGCAAGAGAGATCAACTATGTTCCGAATGAGGCGGCACGTGATCTGAGAGCCGGCAATGCCTCGAAAAAAGAGGTCTATTACATCAATATTCTGATGACACGTGTTGTGTCGGAGGAAAACGATCCCTTTTTCAGTGAAATGCTGCGTCTGGCGGAAATTGAGATACGCAAGAAAAATTGTATCGTGTCAAGCGTCTGGCACCGTGCGGATTTTTCCAACGAGAAATACTGCATGTCAGAGGATGTGGAAAGCGATGTCAATGCCATGTATACATCCAAGGAACAGAAATCAGACGGTCTGCTCATTATCGGGAAGTGCTGCACAAAGGTTCTGAAAGCGCTGAAAAAGAGGGAGAAGAATATTGTCTCCATCAACCGGAATTCCACCAATTATGAAGTTGACGAAGTCCTGTGTGACGGCAGAAAAATCGCCATGACAGCCATTGCATATCTGGTCAAGTGCGGACACAGCAAGATCGGCTATGTGGGAGACTGCCATAATGATATGCGGTTCATCGGCTACCAGACAGCGCAGATGCAGTATCACCTGGAATCAGATCTGGATTACATTTTTGACACCACGCCGAATGAAGATCATGGCTATAAAGCCATGGAGTTTTTCCTGAAACAGAATACGCCGCCCACAGGCATCTACTGTGCCAATGATATTCTGGCGATCGGTATGCTGAAATGTCTGAACAAACGCAGAAACCGGTATTATCATCCATCCATTATCTCCAGCGATGATATTGCCGAGGCGCAGTATACCACGCCCATGCTGACCACGGTATCCCTGCCGAAAAATGAAATGGTGCGGTTTGCTATGATGCTGCTGTTGGATCGTATCCAGGGCGGTCATCGTACGATTTCCAAAATGGAACTGGAGGGAACACTGATCGTCAGGGACAGCTGCCATTCCATTGCGGAAATGTCAGAGCCGGAATATTATATTTGATAAATTACATCAAAAGCATTGCCGCAGAGGAATACATCCACGGCAATGCTCTTTTTAATATTGACACGAGATATCCACCAAAGATTCCCCTCAATTTTCACTCTTTGTGGAACATCTCTCACAATATGTACTTTGACCGTGGTATTTTTTGTGCTTTTCTGTTATGATCTTTATAAGGCTTTTCCTCAGGAGATTCGGAGGAATAGATATGTGAAAAAGTGTAAAGATAAGGATAGACATCTATTTGTACAACTAGAAAATAATACCATCGGTTTATGCATAATACACAATAAATTTAATATATAATTGTTCGTTTGTCTGATTTTTTCCTGAAAGACTTGACAACCCAGCAGAAAATATATTATAATATAGACAATTCTTGAATATAAATGGTAAGGGAGCTGTCTGTAGAGATGGCTCCCTTTTTGCTTTTTTATCGAAAGGAGGGAGAATATGGTTTCAGAGACAGTACAGCAGGTACTTTCCGCAGAATCCGCTGCCGATACACTTCTGGCGGAAACAAAGGCAAAGTGCAGCAGGATCATTGAAGATGCTGAAGCCTATGCCGACCGGATCTGCAAGGAAAAAACAGAGGCTGCGGATGCAGAGGGTACGAAGCTTCGTGCAGAGAATCAGGCACGTGCGGAACAGTACAGCCGTGCAGCCGCTGAGGAATGCGCCCGGAAACAGGCGGAGATCCGGCAGAAAGCGGACAAAAATATGGATGCCGCTGTGGAACTGATCCTCAGCCAGCTGTTCGGGTGACGGATGCAGCGGAAAGAAAGGATGGTGATGTGACAAATGGCGAAACTGAAAATGCAGAAAATTGAACTGGTTGCGCTTCTGACAGACAGCAAAAAAATCATTGAGCTGTTACAGCGGCGGGGCATTGTGGAACTATGCAATGAAACAGATGACAGTCTCGTCAAAACCAATGTGACCTCAGTGATCTCAGAGTTTGAGAAGCTCCGGAATATTGTGGCACAGTCTCTGGAAGTGCTGGATCAGCGTGCACCGGAAAAGAAGTCGCTTCTGGACAGCTTCTCCGGGAAACGGGAAATGGAAAAACATGAATTCGGCAAAGAGGCAGCCCGGTTGGAAAAGATCATGCAGATCGCAACAGAAATCGTGCGGAATAACCGTATGATCCTGGAAAGCGAGGCGAATCTTGCGCAAATTGGTGTAAAGCTGGATACGCTCAGCCAGTGGATGGCACTGGATGTGCCAATGAATTTCAAGGGAACTGCTGCGACAGCCTGCTTTATCGGCACTATGCCGGAAAAGGTCACGGCGGAGGAACTGGAAGCACTTTTGCCGGAGCAATGCCATGCAGAAATCTTGTTTTCCTCGAAGGAGCAGACAAATCTGTTCGTACTGTGCAGCCGCAGCATTGCAGAGGAAGCCTATGAGCTTCTCCGGCAGAATGCCTTTGCACCGTTGACAGAGGCAGAAAATAAAACGCCTCGTGAACAGAAAGCTCTGCTGGAACTTGAGGCGGAACGTCTCCGGAAGCAAATCGACGGATGCCTGGAAATCATCCGCAAACGCAGTGAGGAGAGAGACCGCCTGGAATTTGCCGCCGACTATCTCCAGATGCGGAAGGATAAGTATGAAGCGCTGAATGCACTTGCCTTTACCCGGAGTACATTTGTGCTGACAGGGTATATTCCGGAGAAGTATGCGGACGCCATTGCAAAGGAAATTGACGCCAAATACCATGCGGCGATCCGGTTTTATGCGCCCGAAGAGGACGAGGATGTGCCGGTGCTGCTGGAGAACAGCAAGTTTTCTGAGCCGGTGGAGGGAATCACGGAAATGTACTCCCTGCCCGGCAAAAAGGATGTGGATCCCACGCCGGTCATGTCGTTTTTCTATTATCTGTTCTTCGGCATGATGCTTTCGGATGCAGGCTATGGCATTGTCATGGTGGTGGGCACAGTCATTGCCCTGAAAAAACTGAAGCTGGAAGAAAATATGCGGAAAACTCTGACGATGTTCCGCAACTGTGGTATCTCTACTATTCTATTCGGCGCACTTTTTGGCAGCTGGTTCGGAGATATCGTCCAGGTGGTAGGACGGGAATTTTTCGGGAAAGAGATCGGCAGTATTGCTCTGTGGTTCCAGCCCCTGGACGATCCTATCAGGCTGCTGCTCTATTCCTTTGCGCTGGGTATCGCACACCTGTTCCTGGGTATCGGCGTATCCTTTAAAATGCGCTGGGACGAAGGGAAAAAGCTGGATGCCTTTCTGGATACTGTTCCGGTGTATCTGACCATTCTGGGTGTCTGCCCTCTTGCGGCAGGAATTCTCACCGATGTGCCGGGTATCCTGAAAACCATCGGCGGCTATGTGGCAATTGTAGGCGTTGTGCTGCTGGTACTGACGGCTGGCAGAAGCTCCAAGTCCATTTTCGGAAAATTCTTCGGGGGACTCTATGCCCTTTATAATACCGCAACGGGATATCTCAGTGATATTCTTTCCTATTCCCGTCTGCTTGCCCTGGGACTTGCCACGGGCAGTATTGCAGGCGTCATCAACCTCATCGGCACCATGCCCCAGAATATGGTGGTCAAAACCATTATGCTGGTAGTGGTATTCCTGGTGGGACACACGGCAAATCTTGCTATCAATCTGCTGGGCGCCTATGTCCATACGGATCGTCTCCAGTTTGTGGAGCTGTTCTCCAAATTCTACGAGGGCGGCGGCAGAGCATTTCATCCGTTAAAAGTCAATAGTCAATATGTCAAATTCAAGGAGGAATCTATCGATGAATAGTATGGGTATCGCATTCGCCGTAATCGGCGCAGTATTTGCAGCACTTTTTGCCGGAATTGGTTCGGCAAAGGGCGTTGGTCTTGTGGGAGAAGCAGCAGCAGGCGTTGTTTCCGTGGATCCGTCTAAGTTCAGCAAGGTGCTGATTCTTCAGCTTCTGCCGGGCACCCAGGGTCTTTACGGACTGCTGACCGCCATTCTCATGATGAGCCGTATTGGTATCATCGGCGGCACACCGGCAGACCTGACACTTTCTCAGGGACTGATGTTCTTTGCAGCTTCTCTCCCCATTGCATTTGTGGGACTGTTTTCCGGTATTGCCCAGGGCAGAGCAGCTGCAGCCGGTGTGGGAATCGTTGCGAAAAAGCCGGATCAGAACGGCAAGGGTATCATTATGGCGGCAATGGTAGAGACCTACGCCATCCTTGCACTTCTGGTTTCCATTCTTCTGATCTACAATATTTCGATCTGATCGGAATGTATTGCTGGAAAGAACGGAGGGATGGAAATGTCAGGGCTGGATAAGATCCTGCAGGAAATTGAGAATCAGGGCAGGCAGAGCGCAGATGCCATGGAAAAAACGGCAATGCGAAAAGCGGATGCCATCCGTGCGGAGGGCGAAAAAAACGCCGATGAAAAATATAACGCCTTGATGCAGGAACATCGTCACGCATGTGAAACGGCGTATACCAATGCGTGTGCATCTACAGATGCGGCAATGCGCCGGGAACTCCTTGCGTGCAGAGTGGAATGCATCAATGCAGCAGTGGAACAGGCTATGGAACAGGCTGCTGCACTTCCGGATCCGGAATATTTTGCGGTCATCCTGAAACTGGTGGAGAAGCATTTGCAGCCGGGGAATGGTATCCTTTCCTTCGGGGCAAAGGATCTCGCCAGACTGCCTGGGGATTTCGGGGAGAATGTGAACCGTCTTGCCGGGGCAGAAGGGGCATCCATTGCCATTTCGGAGAAGCCGGCTGACATCGAAAACGGATTCCTGCTGCGCTATGGCAAGATTTCAGAGAACTGTAGTTTCCGTGCCATAGCCGAAGCGGAAAAGAATGATATCCGGGATAAGGCAGCTGCCGTTTTATTTGAGGAGTGACCAGATGAGTACTGAATTTGCAAACGCAGTTGCCGCAGTCAGAGCCATGGAAAGCACACTGCTGACCCAGTCAGACATGGAACGTATGGCGGCTGCGGAAAATACCGCTGCCATTGCGGAAATTCTGACCTCCTGCGGCAGAACGGTTCCACGGGACAAGGAAGAATTGCTCCGTGCAATGGATGAGGAACTGGAAGCGGTATGGGAATTTCTCAGCGATTATGCGCCGGAAAATCAGGAGCTTGAGATCCTGCTGTATCGGAACAATTTCCATAATCTGAAAGCTGCGCTGAAAGCACTGATTATGGATACCGATGCACAGCGGCTGTTTCTCAGACCTACCAGTCTGTCATTGGACGAACTGCCCGGCATTGTTGCCGCAAAGCATTATGATATGCTTCCGACATATATGCAGGAGGCTGCTGCACAGGCATATGATATTCTGACAAGGACGCTGGATGGTCAGCTTGCGGATGCAGTGTTGGATACAGCGGCATTGCAGGCAATGCAGACAGCTGCGGAACGGCATAAGAGTGAATTTCTGCAAAAATACGCCCAGCTCATCACAGTGTGTGCGGATATGAAAACGGCTTATCGGTGCAGCCTGATGCAGAAAACGGAGAGCTTTCTGGATACTGCTATATGCGGCAGCCGGGAACTGGATAAAACTTCTCTGGTGCGTGCCGCTGCGAGAGGTGTGGATGCACTGCTGACCTATCTGGGCGGAACACCGTACAGTGAGGCAGCGGAGGCACTGACCATATCTCCGGCACGCTTTGAAAAATGGTGTGATGATGCAGTGATTTCTCTTGCGGAGGAGGCAAAGCTGCAATCCTTCGGCATTGAGCCGCTTGCCGCATATTATCTGGCAAAGGAGACGGAGATCAAGAATCTCCGGATTCTGCTGGTATGCAAGAGCTGCGGTGCCGCACAGGAAACGATCACAGAAAGGATGCGAAAACTCTATGTATAAAGCTGCTGTCATCGGTGACAGAGAAAGTGTATGGGGCTTTGCTGCACTCGGTCTGTCGGTGTTTCCGGAGACGGACGCAGGGAAGATCTCGAAGTTGATCCCGAAACTGGCACAGAATGGGTTTGCAGTGATCTATATTACTGAAGCCGCTGCTGCGGGAGTCAGTGAAACTATACAGAAATACAGAAATGCAAAGCTGCCGGCGATCATCCTGATTCCAGGAATCACCGGCAATACCGGCGACGGCATGAACAATCTCCATATCTCTGTGGAAAAAGCCGTTGGTTCCGATATATTACGTTAGAAAGGGGTGTCGTTATCTGCATGAGCAGTATTGGCAAAATCGTAAAAATCTCAGGTCCTCTGGTTGTGGCAGAGGGGATGCGTGACGCAAATATGTTTGACGTGGTACGTGTCAGCGACCAGCGTCTGATTGGCGAGATCATCGAAATGCACGGAGACCGTGCATCGGTTCAGGTATATGAGGAAACCTCGGGACTTGGCACAGGAGAAGCGGTGGAATCCGTAGGCGAACCCATGAGCGCAGAGCTTGGCCCGGGACTCATTGGCAGTATCTTCGACGGCATTCAGCGTCCTCTGGATGATATCCGGAAAATTTCGGGCAGCAATCTGAAACGAGGTATTGAAGTACCGTCCCTGAAACGGGATACTTTGTGGAAGTTTACGCCCTCTGTCAAAGCTGGCGATCAGGTGACCGGCGGAGATATCATCGGCACAGTTCCGGAAACAGATCTGGTACTGCATAAGATTATGGTGCCCAACGGTGTAAAGGGTACTGTCAAGTCTATCTCTGAGGGCGAATTCCATGTAACAGACACCGTCTGCGTGGTGGAGACCGACAAGGGCGAACGGGAATTGACATTGCTGCAAAAATGGCCTGTCCGCCGGGGCAGACCTTATCAGAAAAAGCTCTCTCCCGAAAAGCCCCTGATTACAGGACAGCGTGTCATTGACTTCCTGTTTCCCATTGCAAAGGGCGGTGTAGCTGCGATTCCGGGACCATTCGGCAGCGGAAAAACTGTAACCCAGCATCAGCTGGCAAAGTGGGCAGAGGCGGATATTATTGTCTATATCGGTTGCGGCGAGCGTGGCAATGAAATGACCGATGTCCTCAATGAATTCCCGGAGCTGATCGACCCGCATACAGGAAAATCCCTGATGGAGCGGACGGTTCTCATTGCGAACACCTCGGATATGCCGGTTGCGGCACGTGAGGCGTCTGTTTATACAGGTATTACCATTGCGGAATATTTCAGAGATATGGGCTATTCCGTTGCCCTCATGGCAGATTCTACGTCTCGATGGGCAGAAGCACTGCGTGAGATGTCGGGACGTCTGGAGGAAATGCCTGGTGAGGAAGGCTATCCGGCGTATCTGGGAAGCCGTCTTGCTCAGTTCTATGAACGTGCCGGCAGAGTGATCTCCAAAGGCAGCGAAAATCGGGAGGGCACCCTTTCTGTCATTGGTGCCGTATCTCCTCCCGGCGGTGATATTTCTGAGCCAGTTTCTCAGGCAACACTGCGTATTGTCAAGGTGTTCTGGGGACTGGATTCCAACCTTGCCTATCAGCGGCACTTTCCGGCCATTAACTGGCTGACCAGCTATTCTCTTTATGCAGATATGCTGGCCGATTGGTATAAGGCAAATGTTTCCCCGGATTGGATGACCCTCCGGGCACGCTTTATGGAACTGCTCCATGACGAGGCAGAGCTGAAAGAAATCGTCAAGCTTGTGGGTATGGATGCCCTTTCTCCGGGTGACCGCTTGAAAATGGAAACAGCGCGTTCCATCCGTGAGGACTTCCTGCACCAGCTGGCATTCCACGAGGTGGACACCT
>JBJFHO010000080.1:0-3325 GCA_051893675.1 Ruminococcus sp.
TGACGAAAAATCTGACGGCGCATCTGACGCACAATCTTTGTGCGGTATTGCCTTAATAACCAGACAAGCGGTGACTATCGTTCCGAGGGATATTTCGACAGATTGATCGTTCACACGCACTCTCCGCTGAATGGCAGCAGCCACTGTCAGATACATCACAGCAAGCTGATGGGATATATTTCTGACACGGATGAACCGACTACCTATTTTCTGTTTCCCATTCATTATGAGGACAGGGCGTTTGGATTTCTGTGTCTGCATTTTACAGAAAGCCGTTATGCGCCTGATGCGCTGTGCTGGAGCTGGATAGAACTTCTGAACAATGCATTGGAAACGCTCCGCATCCGCAGCTACCTGACACGTTTCAGCGAGCGGCGGCATCTTTCAGCCATACGGGATAATCTGACAGGCTTTTATAATCGTCGTGGTTTCGAGGAAATTTCAGCTGAGATGTATGAGTATGCCGTGATACATCGGGAAAAACTCCTTTTGTGTGCTGTCAAGCTCTACAACTTGTCAGAGGCAAGTGAGGTGCTCGGCTTTGAGCAGACCGATGAAGCGATCATTGCAGTTTCCGAAATAATGAGCAGATATTTGCAGGGGAATGAGCAGTGCTGCCGTATACAGGACGGTTGTTTCTGGATTGTAGGAACTCATCCGGTGGACAAGCACTCTTCACCTGACATTCATAGGGCTTTTGTAGAGGATTGCCGCAAGCAGCTGGCAAGCGTTGATGAGAAAAATCTGATTCAGATAGATATAGCAGCTTTTTTTGAACAGCCTGGTGACCGCAGTCTGGAAAGTATCTTGCATACAATGGAGATCAAACTGAACAAAAAACATTTGAATGATCGCAGACGAGAGTTTCATATAGAGAATATCGACGAACTGCGCAAGTCGTTCTACAAACATCCCGAACAAAGGTGGACGATCGACGAAATGGCACGTTCCGTATCATTGAGCCGTACACATTTCCAGCGTATCTATCGGCAGACATTTGGCGTCAGTGCCACCTCTGATCTTATTAATGCAAGACTGATGCTTGCAAAAGACCTGTTGCTGCTTGGAAACAGTATCGCAGAAACAGCAGGTCTTTGCGGATACAGTTCAGATGTTTATTTTATGTATCAGTTCAAAAAGCTGACCGGATTGACTCCCTTGGAGTGGCTTGATCAGCAGAAGAATAAACCATAATATTTCAATTAAATGGAACAATAGGACAGTTGATGGGATAATTTCGCATTGACTGTCCTATTTGTTTTTACTATAATTATTGCAGAAAGAATCGTTTTTTGTATTTATACTAATCCCTTATCGTTCTGTTGAAGAAGTTGCCAGATAGCATTTTGTCAGTCAAGGCGCCCAACCGCAGGCAGGCTGTTGCCTGGCAAGGGCGGGCAACGCAGAGTGACGAAATGATAGCGGCAAATTCTTCAATAGGTTGATATGGGATTAGTATTATTTATCATTCTGAGGAGGGACTTCTATGCAGCGAAGAATCATAAAAGCAGTAGGTGATGTGCTTGCAGCCGGAATTCTGCTGACCTCTGCGGTAACTTCTTATATGCCGCAAAGCAGGAGTGGAAGCATGAATATGGGCAGTATGGTCGTATATGCCGGCGAAAATAATTTCTCATGGAAAGACTATGAGAAAAATGACGCATCATGGTGGACGGGCAGCGAAGCTATCAGCATTGCCGATGAGATCATTGCATATCAGCTTTCTGACGGCGGCTGGCGTAAGGATATGAAAACTGAAACGTCAGGCTCGTGGAATAAATCTACCATTGACAACGGCGCCACCTGGGGACAAATACGCTATCTGGCGCGAATCTACAATGCAACAGGCACGGAAAAGTACAAGACATCCTGTCTGAAGGGGATTGACCTGCTCATCAATGGGCAGTATGACAACGGCGGATGGCCACAGGTATTTAATGATGCAGGAACGTATCACGCGCATATTACATTTAACGACACAGCAATGGTGTCTGTTCTGCGTATTATGCAGGAAATTGCCAATGGCAGCGGAGACTTTGCTTTCATTGACAGCACCCGTAAACAGAAAGCGCAGAATTCCGTGGATAAGGGTATTGCGTGTATTCTGAACTGTCAGATCACTGTCAATGGCACACTGACCGCATGGTGTCAGCAGCATGACGAATATACGCTTGCACCGGCAGGTGCAAGAGCCTATGAGCTGCCGTCTATCTGTACCTCGGAGAGTGTTGGTATTGTAGATTTCCTGCGTACCATTCCAAATCCGGATGCAAGAATTATCAAGAGCATCAATGCGGCGTAAGGTGGTTTGATTCCGTCAAGATCGAGAATATCAAATTTGACTGGAATGAGGATAAGACGGATAAGGTTGTTACAACGCAAGACGGATCTACGCTCTGGGCAAGATTTTACGATCTTGAAAAGAGCCAGCCGCTGTTCTCTGACCGTGACGGTCAGGCATATTCGGACGTATCACAGATCAGTCAGGAGCGCAGAACCGGCTATGCATGGTATGGAAACTGGCCTGCCAATAATGTAAAGCTTGGTACGCTTCCTGAGCTGGAGGAAACCACCGCCCCCATAACGCCCATACAGCGGCGGGGTACGAATCTTTATGTAGGATACAGCGCACAGTCGCCGAACTATGAAACCGTGCAGGAAGCAGTCAATGCTGCTGCCGCACTGAATCCCGGTTCAGAGGAAAATCGTGTATCCACATTGCGCCCGGCGTGTACCGGGAACAAGTCATCGTCAATACACCGTATATCAGTTTTATCAACGATGATCCGACCAAGGAAGTCAAGCTGACGTGGTACTATGGTATCAGCTACCAATATTACAGTATGGGCAGTGACGGCTATTATAACGCCGCCAACGCAGAGAGCAAGTCCGCCAAGGGTGAGGCAACCCGCTGGGGCAGCGCTGTGGGGCTGAAGGGTAATGCCGATTATTTCCGTGCGGAATATATCACCTTTGAAAACTCCTTTAACCGCTATATGACGGATGAAGAAATCGCCGATGGTGTGGAACCGTCCGGCAGTCAGTCTATCACATTCCAGCGTAAAAAGGGCGTAGATGTGACAAGCAAGACTGCTACAGAACGTGCGGCAGCCATTGCGGTTGAGGGCGATTACAGCGAGTTTTACAAGTGTACCTTCCTCGGCAGTCAGGATACGCTCTTTACAAAGTGCGAGCATGGCTATTTCCGTGATTGTCACATTGAGGGCAATACAGACTATATATTCGGACAGGGTGATGTTATTTTCCAGGATTGTGAGCTTGAATTTGCAGGCTATTCCGACAAGGTGGTCGGCGGCTATATAAC
>JBJFHO010000081.1:0-3293 GCA_051893675.1 Ruminococcus sp.
AAAAGACAAGGCTGCAGCGATTTGCAGAGCAAGTGCAGGAGATGATCCGCTTCCCGCCAACCATGGGAAAAGCGGCAACGGCTGCAGGGGCAATTGACCGGATGCGCGATCTGTACGGCATTGACCTGGACAAGCTGGAGATCGAGAATGGCTGAAATCAAAGATTTTGCGAGGATGTGCAAGAATTATTCCTATTGTGGATGCAATCCTGATTGTCCATTTTACACGGAAACAGATAAGCTTTTAGGTGTGAGCGACTGTGCGGATTACATGAAGCAGCAGGACAGCGTGCTGTGCATCATTCCGGCATCTTCCTTGTCCAATTACATTCCGAAGCGGAACGACCGGATCATCTGCGGCAGATGCAACGATGCAGAGCCGCCGGAGGAATGCCGGACAGTCATGGACGTCAAGGATTTCCGCTATGGTTCGCCGGAGGTGCAGCACATCGAGGTGATGGCGGTATGATCATCAAAGTGAAGATGCATTTCAACACGAAGAAACTTCACGCAAAATCTGAAACGCTGAAAAAGAAGGCTGTTACTTTCGTAGGAAATGAGCTGCTGCGGAAATGCGACCCTTATGTGCCGTTTGACACTGGTATGCTCCGGGATTCCGGCGTTTCACACAGCAAGCCGGAGGACGGCTATCTCATGTGGAAAACACCGTATGCCATCAAGCAATGGCGCTATGGGAAATCCAGAGGGCTGCGGGGCAAAAAGTGGGCGCTCCGGGCGTGGGCTGATCACGGCAAAATGATCCTGAAATCGGCGCGCATCATCGCCCGGGGAAAGGAGTAGTCTATGGCTATGATTCAGGCAATACGAGATTACATTGCCACCTGTCCCTTGCTGAAAGACGGTGCCATTCTTAAGGTTGACCAGCTGGACGCGGATGCCATTGGCTACACGGTGGACACCACGCCATGCGAGCCCATTGTGCAGAAATACACGGACGGCAGCGACAAGCGGCAGTTTCTGTTCGTGTTTGCCAGCCGGGAGAAATACGGCAAAAAGGTTCTGGAGAACATTGCAAACTCCGACTTTTATGACAAGTTCGCCGACTGGGTGGAGCACAACAACTGGATGGGCATCTTCCCGGAGCTGGGCGAATACCGCACACCATACCGGATAGAGATCACGTCCAGCGGCTATGCTTACGATACCGGGGACGATACGGCACGGTATCAGATACAACTGAGATTATTGTACTATCAAGACAGGAGGTACTACACAAATGGGTAAAAACCTGAAAAATGCAGACCTTGTGCTGCGTACCGGAAAGCTGGCATTTTATCTGGTGCCGGGCAATTCGGCATATACACGTATGGAGGGCTTTACCAGCCTTTCCACAAGCAAGAATCCAACAGAATACGAACGGCAGTATGTGGATGAGGATTTCAAGCGCACGGACATCACCGGCTACAATTCCGCCATTGCATACGCACTGGACCGATACAAGGGGCATCCTGTGACGGATGATATTATCCTGATCCATGAAAACGAATATCTGGGGCAGGATGCCATCCGTTCCATCATTCAGCTGGATATGACAACCGCTGAGAACAAAGGCGGCAGCACATGGACGGCAAAGGGCAAGATGCGGGACTTTGCTGTGATTCCGGACACGGACGGCGATACCACGGACTGCATGACCTATTCCGGCAACTTCAAAACCCGGGGCGAGATGGAGGATGTGGAAGTTGTGACAACAGACGATTTCCAGACGGTATCCATTGCCGGGATGCAAACAGCTCCATATCTGACATCCCTTTCTATTGCCAAGACCGGCGGTGCATCGGTTGACCTGTCTCCTGCATTCAACAAGACAACGGAGCGCTATACCATTGCGGAAACAGGCAATCTGACTATGTTTGCCGCGGCGGAATCTTCTGGGTATAACGTCACCGCCATTTACAAGGGCTCTGACTATGACCTGAATGGCAAGTCTGCATCCTTCTCCAATGTGGCAGACGGCGATCTCATTTATATCACGGTCAACAATGGCGGCACTGGTGCTGTGAACACCAGGACATATACCATTCAGTGCTCTGCCACAAGCACACTGTCTCTGGAGGATGATGCATAATGGAAGATCTGACAATCTGGAAGGTAAATGGACTGGAGCTGCATCTGGATATTGAGGATGCAGACACGGTGGAGAAATACGAAGCTGCCATGGATCAGCTGGAAGCAGATTTCCCCAAGGACAAGTCCGACGGAGCTGCCGCATACATCCGGGCATACTGTCAGGCATTCCGGACACTGTATGATTCCCTGTTCGGGGATGGTACAGCTGCACGGATCTTTGCAGACGTGCCGGACAATGTCCGCAAGTATACTGCTGTGTACGGTGATTTTCTGGCGTTTGTCTCAAAGCAGGCGGCACAGTCTCAGGCAGAGATGGTGCAGATTCGCCGGAAGTATCTGCCGAAAGGCGGCAAACGTTGAACCTGCTGTATGAAGCACCGCCGGATACCGTGGAGGTTGGCGGAAAGGCGTATCCAGTCTATACGGATTTCCGGGACTGGCTGCGCTTTTTTGATATGCAGGAGGACAGCAGCATCGACAAGCGGGAAAAGCTGCTGCTGATGCTGGAGTGGTACCGAGAAAAGCCGCCGCCTGAGCTGCTCCAGGAATCCATGGAAGCGCTGATCCTGTTTGCATCCAGAAAGGACGCGCCCCAGCCGGAGAACGAAAGAGAGCCGCAGCGGAAATCCACAGACAAGGTGCTTTCCTGGAGCTTCGATGCAGCATATATTTATGCGGCGTTTTTGTCTGTGTACCAGATCGACCTTATGACGGTGCCTCAGATGCACTGGCACGTGTTTCTGGCGCTATTCGATGCACTGCCGGATGATACGCCAATCAAGCAGCGCATGGGGTATCGTGCGGTAAATCTGGCGTCCATCAAGAATCAGAAGGAGCGCCGCAGGATCGCGAAGATTCAAGAGCGCATCCGCATTCCGCGGGAAGAACTGGACGCTTACCAGTGCGGCGCATTTTTCGGATAAAAAAATCCGGTCTGTCTCTTGACAAACCGGGTGGAATCGGGTATAATGAGAATAAAGGAAGAGCATACCAGTAGACGGTCAGCTCCCACTTAATGAGTTGAAAAGAAATAACCGCTTAAGTAGTCAGCTTGGGGCGGTTATTTCCATTTATTGTGAAAAATCATGTACAACAATGAAGTATATCCAACCAGAAAAATTCCGTATTGGATGAATTCGTTCCATGTGACATAGTTATCCATAATACCACTCCCTTCCGGGAGCGTGGATTGACCGCCTACCG
>JBJFHO010000082.1:0-15028 GCA_051893675.1 Ruminococcus sp.
CGCTTTCCCCTCGAAAAGCTGTCGCTTTTCTCACCCCTTTTCTCCGCGCGCCAAAGCGTGGCGCAGGGTGTTTCGCCGCCTGCGGGCGGCGACAAGGGGCTTTGCCCCTTGACCCCACCAGGGCTACTCGCCCTGGACCTCGCCAGCTGTGCTCAGCTGGACCAGCAGTCCGGGCTGCCTTTTTTTTGGACGGCGGCGTATGTATCGGAATTTTTTGTTACTGCTTTTTTCCAATGACTACACGGTCAATGCCTGCCAGATCGGGAATGATCCGGCACTGGCTGAATCCTGCCTGCTCTAACATTTCTTTCACTGCCTGCCCCTGCCCCATGCCGGTCTCATAGACCAGCCATCCATCTTCTTTCAGATATGCCTTCCAGATCGGGGTCAGGTTCCGGTAAAACGCCAGCCCGTCCTTACCGCCCAGCAATGCCGTCTCCGGCTCAAAGGTTACCTCCGGCTGGAGCTGTGCCATATCCTCCTCCGTCAGATAAGGCGGATTACAGGTAATGACATCATATTGCTCCCCTGCCAGTACCGCCGGAGGCTGCAATGCATCGGCCGCATGAATACGTATCTGAGGCGCATGACGGTTCAGATTCTGCCGCAAATAGGGCAGTGCCTGCTCCGACAGCTCCACGGCATCTCCCGTGACATGTTCCAGATGGGCTGCAATGGCTGCCGGAATACAGCCCGAACCGCTGCACAAGTCCAACAAATGCGTCCCTTCCGCACTGCGGCGCAATTCCAGCACGGTTTCCACCAGAGTCTCCGTATCCTGCCGTGGAATCAGCACGCCCTCTCCCACAGCGAATTCCAGCCCGAAAAATTCCCAGGTGCCGCAAAGATATTGCAGCGGCTCATGGGCACAGCGGCGTTTTGTCAGCTGCGCCAATTGTTCCGCCTGGGCTTCGGTCAGGGGTGTTTCCGGGAGAATCCCGGCGCTGCCGGATATGCCAAGCACTGTTTCCACCAATACCCGGCTCTCAAACCGTGCGGATTCCAGACCAGCCTCTTCCATCTGCTGCCGGGTGAACCGCTGCGCCTGTCCGGGTGTCATTACCACTTGTCATCCTCCATATCCTCAGGAATGCAGGGCTTCAATGCGGCAATGGCGCATTCGATCTGGGATGCATCCGGCTCTCTTGTGGTGATGCGCTGAATCTGCAATCCCGGCCAGGAAAGGGCACGTGTCAGCCAGTTATTGCTCCGTCCGGCAATGCGAATGAATTCATAGGAAATGCCTACCACAAGGGGCAGCAGCAGGATACTGATGATCACACGGGGCAGAGTCTGGTATACAGGCACGATGCACATCACCAGAATGCTGACAATCAGGGTGATAAAGATAAAGCTTGTACCGCAGCGAGGATGGAACCGGGTATGCTTCTTCACGTTTTCCACCGTCAACTCTTCCCCGGCTTCATAGCAGGCAATGGTCTTATGCTCTGCGCCATGGTACTCATAAGTGCGGCGGATATCCTTCATAAGTCCGGTGCACGCCATGTATGCCAGGAAAATGGCGATCTTGATGATACCCTCCAGCAAAGAGCGCACAAAGCGGCTGTCATCGGGAATGGGTGTATGGGTTATGAGCTGACCGATGAGGAATTTCGGCACAAAGACGAACAGACCGATGGCAAGGGCAATGCCGATGATCATACCGATGGTCATGATGATGCCGAAGAGCTTGTCCCCCAGCTTATCATCCAGCCACTGCTCAAAGCGGCTCATTTCTTCCTCTTCCTCCTCGCCGTCCTCAGGCATCTGCTTTTCCGCCGACTTTGTGAGACAGCGGTAGCCGTCCTTCATGGACAGCACAAAGTTAAAGCTGCCCCGCACAAGGGGACACTTCCGGTACCAGGGCATATGCTTGCCGTTGTTCTCCTCCCATGTTTCCACGTCGATCTCGCCGTTGGGCAGACGGCACGCCATGGCGCCTGTATCTGCGCCTTTCATCATGATTCCCTCGATCAGCGCCTGTCCGCCGATTTTTGTCATATGCTTTGGGTTTTCTCTGGGTTGTTTTGCCATTTGGTATTCCTTTCCGGTTTCAATATTACATGTTAGGAATCAGAAACATGACCCCTCCACCAGCCATTTGGTGAAAACCGTAGGGAACGACCCCTGTGTCGTTCCATCTGATATCGGTTCCCCTGGCGGAACGACACGGGGGTCGTTCCCTACAGATTCCTAATTCTTCCTATGGTTCTCGATGGGCAGTGTGATGGTCACGTTTGTGCCTACGTTCAGTTCACTGGTAATATCCAGTCTGCCGCCGTGCATCGTAATGATCTCATCTGCCACCGCAAGTCCGATGCCCGATCCCCGGCGGGTATGATTTGCCTTGAAAAACTTCGTCTTGACACGGGGCAGGTCGGCTTCGCTGATACCTACGCCGTTGTCTGTAATGGTCACCTGTATCATATTCCCCACCTCTTCGGCGCTGACCGTAATGGTGCTGCCGGGGTTGGAGTATTTGATGGCGTTGTCTATGACGTTGATGAACACCTGACGGATGCGGTTCTTGTCCCCGTAGACAAAGGGGAGCATTTCCGGCTCCTGATAGATAATGCGGATGTTCTCCCGGTTCGCCTTTTCCGTATAGATCAGCACCGCATCCCCCAGCTCCGCCAGCACATCCATGGTGGCACACTGGAGTGAAAACCGTCCGCTCTGCATCCGGGAAAAGTCCAGCAGCTCCTCTACCATTTCAGAAAGACGCTCTGTCTCGTTGACAATGACATGCACTCCACGCTGCACTGTATCCGGATCGGCTTCCATGCACATGGTTTCCGCCCAGCCCTTGATGGCAGTCAGCGGCGTCCGCAATTCATGGGAAACAGAGGAGATGAACTCGTTTTTCATGTTCTCCGTATTGGAAAGCTCGTCCGCCATCTGGTTGATGGACACGCAGAGATCGCCGATCTCATCGTTGCTGCCGCTGTCGATACGCACGGAAAAATCACCCTTTGCGAATTTTTTCGTGGTAGCGCTGATCTGTTTGATGGGACGTACAATGGAACGGATGAAATACACACCCGTTACCACCAGCAGCAGCAGGACGCCCATGCAGATGGCAGTGATGCCGATCACATAGGTGCGCAGCGTTGCCTGCACCTGCTCCAGAGAAGTCACCACACGAATGGCGTTATACTCCGTGCTCAGGTCGGAAATATCCACGGAAACCGCCATAATGGTCTCGTCCCCCAGCTTTCCGATCCAATAGCCGTCGCCGCCTTCCATGACGTCCTCATAATCAGGCATTGCCGCCCCGTCTGCCGGGGTGAAGCCCGATGAGGTCAGCACCACTCTTCCACGGGCATTGATCGCCATAAGCTCCATCTTGTCCTTATCGGAAAAATTCTCGATGGTACTGCGCATTTCCGTGGAGAAGTTCATGTCCGCATCCTGGGAATAACGGCTCAGTACGCCGGTGACAGAGCTGATTTTTGTGGTGAGATACTGCTTGGATGCACCGTAGTAATAGCTCTGGATGGCATAGATAAATGCAAATTCCAGCACCAGCAGCACCAGCGTGATCAGCCCCAGGTTATTCATCACCCACCGGCGTGTGATCGTCCCCCGCACCGGTGTGGTTTTTCGTTTTCTGCGTTTATTTGTCATTCCATTTATATCCATAGCCCCAGATGGTGGTGATGTAATGGGGCTTGCTGGGTTCTTCCTCGATCTTCATGCGGATACGGCGGATATTTACGTCCACGATCTTGTCGTCTCCGAAATAGCCGTCGCCCCAGATGTGGTTCAGGATGCTGGCACGATCCAGCGCCGTGTTCTGATTGTTCAGGAAATACTCCATGATCTGATATTCCACCTGCGTCAGGTCAATGAGTTCCCCGTTTTTGGTAACAGTACGGCTTTTCAGATTCAGGGTAAAGGGGCCGCTTTCGATAATGGGAGATTGTTCGTCCTTGATGAAGCTCATGCAGACACGGCGATAAATGGCATCCACACGGGCGGTCAGCTCCGAGGGCGAAAAAGGCTTTGTGATATAGTCGTCCGCACCGAACATCAGGCCGCTGACCTTGTCCATTTCCTGGGTGCGGGCGGTGAGCATGATAATGCCGATGGTAGAGCTTTTTTCCCGCAGCTTTTTGCAGACGGTAAAGCCGTCGATGCCCGGCATCATAATATCCAGCAGGACAATATCAAAATTGCCGTGCTCCTCTTCAAATACACGCAGCGCATCCTCGCCGCAGCCTACGTCGCAGACGTCATAGCCGGCACGCTTCAGATTGATCACCACAAAGTCACGAATGACATCCTCGTCTTCGCAAACCAGAATCCGTTTCATGACGTAATGTCTCCTTTCTTTTTGTTGTCCGGATCATCCGGATCCGGGATTGATTGGGGGTATTTCATGTACAACCCCTCCACCATTGCTGCGCAATGGTCCCCCTCCCCTTTCAGGGGAGGCAATTTCAGGCTTCCCTGAAAGGGAGCTGGCAGTGCGAAGCACTGACTGAGGGGTTATACTACATCATCATCTAATTTAAAAACAAAAATTGCACCATCAATTCCTGCCAGGACAGTGCCAGAGCATCCTCAGTTCCGGCAGCACGCATATAATAGGCAGCCTTGCCCCGGGTATGGAGCAGCTGGTAGCCGTCCGATTCCCGTTCTTCCTGCTCCTCCTCCGACTGTGCCACGCCATAGCGCAGCAGCTCGGTCATATGATCATTGATCTCGCCGTCATAGCGGCAGAATACGATATCTCCCGTCAGTGCATCAGTGATCGCCGTCACGGTACCGTACCATTCCAGGGGCAGAAAGAACATACAGCCGTCATTGAGGCTGAAATAGCCCCTCGCCTGTTCCGTCAGGGATGTGCCGGAAACACCCAGCCACCGTGTCATACGCACCTGCTCTGAGGAATCGCTGCTATAGCCGGGAAATGGTTCCTGGACGGGAATTTCCACTGTACCGTCGCCGTCCAGATCCATGGAAAGATAGCCCACGGAACGTGTGGTCTGCGCCGGTGCATCGGAACCCGGCAGCACATAGGAAAGGGTTCCCTCTCCCATGGTGAGGATCTCCGTTTGCAGGGAGGATGGACTGGTGGAGCCGTCAATATAGATGCCCGTTTTTCCATCGGGCAGTGTACCGTAAATGATCTGGCTGTAATCCGTGAAGCCTGCCCGCAGATCCAGCTTTCCCCCGGCGGCAATGCTGTCCTTTTGCAGACGGTATACCGCCGCAGAGGATGCCGTATTATCCGACGCTTTCCCCAGCACCAGCAGTTCCTGACAGCTGTCGCTGTCCAGATCTGCCACATCGAACATGGTATATGCCGTGGTGAACATCTGTTCCAGCACACCCTGGCTGTAGTCATAGACTGTCAGGGATTTGTCCGACTGATCTACGCCGCTGTAGCCGATGAAGATCTGATTCTGCTTGCTGTCTCCCATGGGGGATATCACAATACGCTCTACCTCTGCCCCATCTGCCGGACGGTCGCAGACGGACATCCATTCCTCTTCCACCTGGTCGAGAATACTCAGGCGCAGTCCGTTTTCCGCAGCGACAAGGCTGGTTTTCTTATAGAACACCAGCGCCTCGTCCTCGCCGTCTGCATCCAGATCTGCCACCGTAAAGGCGGAGAGATTCTCGCCGGCTCTGGGATATTGCAGGGTAATACCGCTTCCCACGGCGTCCTGCAATGCCACATAGATCTGCTGCTGTTCTTCACTGAGGCTGGGCGGTTTCAGGAGAGAATCCACTGATCCCCCAAGGGTACAGCCTGTCATCATCAGGCAGCAGAACAGGCAAAATGCGGCTGGCAGCCCCAGCCGCCGCCGCATTCCGACAGATTTCACCTTTCCGCCCGGAAAATGCGGACGAACTCTTATTTGTCCCGATCGCATAAGGGTACATACTCCTTTGGTTTCGCAATCGCCTTGTATGCCGGACGGATAATGCGCTTTCCGGTGAGGATTTCCTCCATCCGGTGGGCAGCCCAGCCTACCATACGTGCTGTGGCAAACAGGGGCGTGAACAGTTCATCCGGGATACCCAGCATCCGGTACACCAGACCGGAATACATATCCACATTGGCACAGACTGCCTTGTCGATACCACGCACGGACTTCATCAGCTCCGGCGTCAGGGTCTCGATGAGATCCAGCAGCTGGAATTCCCGTTCGATCTCCTTGCCTGCCGCAAGTGCCATTGCCTTGCGCTTCAGAATTACCGCACGGGGATCGGACAGGGTGTATACCGCATGTCCCATACCATAGATCAGACCGGAGCCATCGTTTGCCTCCTTGCGCAGGATCTTGGTGAGATAGTCTGCCACTTCGCCCTCATTATCCCAGTGCTTCACGTGGGCTTTGATATCATCCAGCATCTGGATCACCTTGATATTGGCGCCGCCGTGGCGAGGTCCCTTCAGGGAATTGATCGCCGAGGTGTACGCAGCAAAGGGATCCGTACCGGAAGAAGTTGCCACACGGCAGGCAAAGGTGGAGTTATTACCGCCGCCGTGATCTGCATGCAGTGCCAGTAGTGTATCCAGCAGCTGTGCCTCTGCCTTGGTGTAGGAACGGTCGCTGCGGATCAGGGACAGTATGGACTGGGCTGTATTCTCCTCCGGCCGCAGGGGATGCATAATGAGACTTGCATTGTCGTACTTATGCCGCTTTGCCTGATATGCGCCGTCCATGAGAATGGGCATCTTTGCGATCAGATCCAGGGCAATGGTCATCTCGTCCTCCAGCGTGGTATTCTCTGTCACATCCGAGTAGGAATAGAGGGAGAGAATGCTCCGGGCGAGTTTATTCATGATATTGTTGGAAGGAGACTGCATGATCGAATCCACCAGGAATCCCGGCGGCAGCTCACGGCGCATTCCCAGCGAACGTGTCATTCGCTCCAGATCAGCACCGTCCGGCAGCCTGCCGAACAACAGCAGATAGGCAACCTCTTCGAATACATAGCGATCCTCCCGTTCTGCATTTTCGATCAGGTCGTTGATATCATAGCCCCGATAGATCAGCTGGCCGGGAATGGGCTGGCGTTCGCCCTCATTCATTACATAACCGTGTACATTACAGATCCGGGTGATCCCGGCAATTACGCCGGAACCGTCTGCATTTCGCAGACCACGCTTCACATCGAATCGTTCATAATAGCTGGGGCTGATCTGGGAATACTCCACCAGATCTTTGCATAAATTTTGAATATCCGAATCTTCAATGCTTTGGTTGTATATCAGCTGCGGTGTCATAACGATTACCTCCTTGTTTTGGTTTCTCAATTGCTTTTTGGTTTGTTCGGGTAGGTGTTTGTGGGTGCTTCGCCGCCTGCGGCGATAAAGTACAGCAGGAATGCCTCTCCCCTCTCAAACTATACCTTTTATTATACACGAAAAGGACGCATCTGTCAATCATTTTGAAGCAACTGCAAAAGAAAAGAAAGAGCGTGGCGAAAATGAAAAAATATCTGATGATCTTAGGCGGTTTTACCGGAATTTTATTCCTCATCACGGCGATTCCTACCCAACTTCTGGGTCAGACACCCCGGGCGGTAGATCTGAGCACTGCCACGGAGACAACTCAGATCTCCACGGAGGAACCGGAAACGGATATCCCCACAGCGGAAACAAAGCTTTGCAGCAGCTATGCTATGCTGGATATCACCAGCGGCAAGGTGGAGGAAATTTCTGTGCGGGAGTATCTCATCGGCGCAGTCTGTGCGGAAATGCCGGCAACATTTGAACCGGAAGCCCTCAAAGCCCAGGCAGTGGCTGCCCACACCTATGCAGAACGGCAGCATCTTCTGGAACTGAATGACCCGACGCCGGCGCTGTACGGTGCGGATTTTTCCAACGACAGCAGTCAGTATCAGGCGTATTTTACGGAAAATCAGGCAAAACAGTATTACGGCGAAAATTTTGAGTCCTGTTACAGCAAGATCAGCGATGCCGTAGACGAGGTGCTCCCCTATCTTCTGGAATACGAGGGAACACCCATTATTGCGGCTTTTTGTTCCATGTCCTCAGGTACTACGGAAAGTGCGGAAACGGTCTGGGGCAGTCGGGTGGATTATCTTGTCTCGGTGGAAAGCAGTGCGGATACCACGGCGCCCCGGTATCTGGAGACAAAGGAAATGGAAACGGACGAGTTCCGGGAGATCGTGTCGGCAGCTCTGCCGGATGCCGTGTGGGACGATGACCCGGCAAAGTGGATTCAGCTGGGGGATACTTCCGAAGCCGGGACGGTACTGACGGTGACGGTGGGCGGACAGGAGCTGACGGGGCAGGAATTCCGGGAACTGCTGGAACTGCGGTCGGCGGCGTTTACGGTGGAATATGCTGACGGAAAGCTGACCTTTACCACACGGGGATATGGGCATGGCGTAGGCATGAGCCAGTACGGGGCAAATGCTATGGCAAAGGACGGCGCCGGCTGGCAGGAAATTCTGGCGCATTATTATCCGGGCACGGAGATCACAGAGGGAACGTTTCAGTGATTTTTTACCTCTCCGCCATTGCTGCGCAATGGGACGTTTTCAACAAGATTCTCTTACTTATCAGAATGGGTTTACCAGCGGGCGAACACAGTTCGCCCCTACTAGGTTGTCCCACCGAAAGCTTTACTTTTGGCTTGAAAACCAGAAGCGTAGGGCGGGGGCTTGCTCCCGCCGTTCCCGAAGAACCTAAAAGAAACCCATTGTAGTGACTTCGGGCGACCAATGGTCGCCCCTACAATGGGTTTCCATTCGGTTATTCGGGAACGGTGGACGGATGATATCCGCCCCTACATTTTTTTCCGTTCTTGTGTGACACTGCATATGGTTTTCCACAGAGTTTTCAACTTTTTGACAGATGTTATAAACATTCCAACATGCATTTTTTCAAATCCAATAGAAATCTGTCGGCAAAAGGGTTGAAATCATACGAAACCTATGGTATAATTAGAATACGACTAATTATCTTGAATTGCAATTGCCATGGAAAGGATGATTTTATGAAAATATCTACCAGGGGAAGATATGCGCTGCGGTTTATGCTGGATCTTGCACAAAATGAAGGGGACAAGGCTTTTATTTCCCTACAGGACGTGGCAGAACGGCAGGGCGTCTCCAAAAAATATCTGGAACAGATCGTGCCTGCCCTCAACAAGGCCGGAATGCTGAAAGCAAACCGGGGATATCAGGGCGGCTATCAGCTTACGAAAACCCCGGCAGAGTACACTGTAGGTGACATCCTCCGGGTCACGGAGGGGAATCTTGCATGTGTTTCCTGCGTTCTGCCCGATGCGGATGAATGTCCCAGAATGGCAGACTGTCTCACCAGAAATGTCTGGAAGGGGCTGTATGAGACAGTGACCAATTATCTGGACAGCACGACATTACAGGATATTCTCGATCAGAAGACTGCGTGATTTAAGCAAAAAACGGGTGAACCTTTTTCATGGGTTCACCCGTTTCTTTTATTCCTGAGAGGCTTCACCTTTCAGCTCTTCGCTGTCCTCGGAGATGATATACCACTTCTCCCCGATCTTACCCAGGGTGGGATATACCACATCGCTGCCGGTTTTTATGCTGCCCGTAAAGGTCAGATCTACCTCCAGTGTCACTGCCTCCGAAACAGAGGCACCGTCATTGCCCAGGAGTTCCTCCATATCGGCATTCCACTCGTCCAGACCCTCCTGCCCCTGCTGGGACATGCCGGCGATCTGGTAGGATACCTTGACATCGGTGCCGTATTCCGACTGCCATTCCGACATCGCATTATTGCAGCCCTCGGCGAAATTCTCGATGACCTCTTCCTCGGTCTTGCCGTAGGTCTCCAGATAGTATGTCCAGTATTCCGGCGGTGCCATGATCTGAGACATGGTCTTTCCGTCGGCGGAAACGATTGCACTGTAATATGCAGAAAGGGTGTCCTCATAGCCGGACGCATCCGGTGCGGCATCGTCGGCGGATTTTTCTTTCTGGAACAGCAGAATACCGCCGATCACCAGTGCCGCTGCCCCAAGGATCAGTATGATACCTGCAAGGAGACGGATCCGGCGGCTTTTCTTTTGCTGCTGTTCCTGCTGTTTTTGATCTTTCGTTGTTTTTCCCATGTTTCAAATTCCTCCGTCCTCAGATACCCGATTACCACGCATTATAGCCGTCATACTGGCAGACATAGTCCACATCCTCCATTGCCTCCATACAGCACCAGCGGCTGCCGATCTTCACGAACGTGGCATTTTCCGATGCCTTTGTTCCCCCATCGTTAATGGAGATCTTTGCGGTAACTGCCTTTTTGATTTCCACGGAAATACCGTAGGACGTTTTCAGTTCCTGTGCCAGTTCGGACAGCTCGGCGGCATCGGTGATCTCCTGTGAAGAGAGAATCTCATAGGACATTCTGCCCTCAGTGCCGTAATTTTCATTCCAGTAGATAAAATAGTCGTGCAGCATTTCCTTTACGTCACGGCGTGTGGTATCGTAGGTGTTTTCCAGGTAGTCCATATAGGCATCGGGTACCAGGGAGACGTACATGCTGCCGCTGGAGTGGTCTACGCCTTTGACATAGCGATATGCCGCCAGCTTATAGCCGCCCAGGAATACCTGATAGAGGACGATGCCGAGGATCAGCACTGCCAGCACACAAAGGCTGACGACACGCCGCACCAGACGGATATGTTTTTCCTGTTCCTGGCGTTTTTGTTCCGTGGGATCCTGAGTGGCAATGCCGTCAGTTTTTTCCTCGCCGCCGGAGGAAAGAAAGGGCATGGAGAATGTCACCGGTTCCTGACCGGCAGTCTTTTCCGGCACCGTTTCTTCCTGTTGTTTCCGGGGCAGGATCTCGCCGCATTCGGGGCAGATCACTGCACGTTCCGGGGCTTCGTAGCCGCAGTGTTCACATTTCATGGTTTTTGATTCTTCCTTTCACAGGTTAGGTGCAATTGGGAATAAATTCTCAGCAACTGAAAACTCGAACTGTTTTCTCAAAATTCTTGAGAATGGCTGCCCAGGCTGCTGGTCCAGCTGAGCACAGCAGACTCGCCCGAAAGATGGCGAGCCAGCATTTTTGAAAAATTGCTGGATCAAAAAACTTCATTGCCGCCTGCGGCGTTAATAGAATATAGCAGTCTGATATCGGGGTGATACGAAATTATGCTGCAATATTCGGACTGTCGATCTCCGGAATGATCTCTTCCGGAAGTACATCGCTGTCGTCATAATACGATTCAAATCCGCCGGTCACGTAGACATAGCACACCATATCATAATCGTACATGGCATCATAGAGATACCACTTTCCGTCAATTTCCGCCAGCGTCAGATATGTATCATCCCTTACTTTCCCCTCTGTTCCCTCAATGGTATATGTCATACTCACATCCACCATGCGGTCAATGGAAAAGCCGAAATCCGGCATATTATATTTCGTTTTCCAGCTGTACCACAGCACTTCTTCCACATTGTAGGTGATCTGCTCCATGGTGCCTACTTCGGAAATATCCTCAAACAGATCCAGATACTGCCCCATGGCAGTCTCCGCCTCGGATGTATCCAGTTGGTATTCCTTTGCCAGATAGCCGGGAAATTCCCCGTGCACCATCTCGCTGAGCTGTCCGGGTGCCTTTGCTGCATATGCCGCCCAGTACTGATCTGTCAGCTGCCGGAATGCGGAGTCTGCACCGTACATGGTCTGGCAGAGCATATCTGTCATTTCCATGGCATCCAGCACATACCAGCCGTCATCAATCCGCACCATGGAAAATGTACCTACATGCTTTTTACTCAGCTGCGCAATGGCTTCGGCTGCCTGGTATCCATCGGCAGTCAGTCCGTAGGTCTGCATACAGGCTTTCGCATGGGATTTCCGGGAATCGTCCATGTCTTCCAGTTCAAAGGTATCATACTCCCAGAGCCAGGCATAGTCTGCCTCCGGGGAATCCGACGCATAGAGACAGTCGGAATTCAGATAGTCCTCCAGACCATCCTCGATTGTTTCACGTGAAACATTGTAGGTCTGCACCAGATAGTCCCAGAATGCCGCCGGCAGTTCCTCTCCCAGTTCCAGACCTTCTCCATTCGCCATGACGCAGGCACAGTAGTCAGCAGTCTCGCAGATCACTTCCTCTTTTACCGCAGTACGGAATACAGTGAAAAACAGGATCATCAGCAGTGCAAACAGCAGCACAATGAGCGTCAGGCTGATGCCCAATACCCACGGCCAGACCTTTCTCTGCTTTTTCTGTGGAGCGGCGGCAAACTGGGGTGTGTATACAGGTTGGGGCTGCACTGGCATGGCAGCGCCGCAGACGGGACAGAACCGGGAGTTTATCGGCACATCACTGCCGCATTGAAAACAAGTCATCCCTCACTCCTTATTCCAGATAGCCCATATAGTCTGCGTAATAGCAGGCGTTTGCATAGTAATACATTGCGTCATAGACATACCAGGTATCCCCGATGTGAGTCACGGTCACATAGCTGGATTCGTCACTCTCGCTGCCGCCGCTGGTAACAGTCAGATCTACGTAGATATCCTTGGCATCATCACCGGCAAGACCGTATTCCTCCAGACCTTCGTTCAGATCGGACAGGTCGCTCTGGTCATAATCGTCTACATCGGTAATGCTGACCTTTACGCTCATATCAGAGGTGTCGTCATATTCCGATGCCACCAGTTCCATCAGATACTGTTCCAGATAGCCCTCCGCTTCGCTCTGGGAATAGCCGTACTGATCGCTCATGAAATCCCACCAGATATCCGGTACAAATGCAGACATTGCTGCTGCATCGGCATTCAGCAGGGCATTCCAGTAGGCGTCCATCATATCGCCGTATTCCTTCTGATACTTTGCAGCGGCTGCATAATCCCCCTGGCAGACGGTCTCGAAATCGTCCATGGCGGAAACATTATACCACTCGCCGTCGATCTTTACTGACCAGATGGCAAAACTCTCCTGCATGGAATCCTCTGCACCGGTGATGGTTGCATCAACGCCGATGCCGATACCGCTGGAGATCTCCAGACCGTACTGATCTGTCACTTCCCGGACATCGTCCAGCGTATCCGTATCACCGAAGCCGAATTCTACCCCGGTCTGAGACCATTCATAGGACAGGTCGCCGCCCAGGGATTCGGCATTTTCCTCCAGGAAGAGATCCATACCGGCAATTGCATCTTCCTTGGTCACATCGTAGGTGTCCTCAATATAATCCCAGTATGCCTCCGGTACCATTTTTGCATAGTCCTCACCGGAGCAGTTCACATAGGCATCCCAATATGTATTGACAGCCTCAGCGCCACGCTTGCCCAGGGATACGCCATAGCCGAACAGACATGCCACGATAATGACAATGATCAGAATCGGGATACAGATCAGCAGGACAATGAGCCATACCTTTTTCTTTTTCTTAGGCGGCTGGTTTATAGGCGGCACCGGGTTTGTCAGCGGGTCATAGGCACCATTTGGCACGGCGCCGGGAATGGGATTGGATGCACCGCCGGGCATTGCGCCATAGGGTGCCCCTGCATCGGAATTGAGCATTGCGCCGGGAATGGGATCCGGTGTGGGAATGGCATTGCCAGCAGGTGCTGCATCCGGTGCAGATGCTGCGGTATCGGCGGAAACGGATTCCGGCGCTGCCTGGGGTGCAGCTTCCGGAGTTACTTCCGGTGTGGTTTCTGCTGTTACTTCCGGTGCTTCCTCCGGAACAGCGATAGATTCTGCTGTCTCCGGCGCAGCGGGTTCCTGCAAAGGACTGCCGCAGTTGGGACAGAACTTCTTTCCTTCTTCGACTTCAAAGCCGCACTGTTTACAATTCATACTTCATTCTCCTTATTTCATGTCAACAAATCAATCTTCTACCTTTGTGCCGCAGTTGGTGCAGAACTTATTCTGTGCAGGCACAGTCTTACCACAGACCGGGCAGGTCTTTTCCGGACTGGATACCGGTGTGTCTGTATCGTCCACCTTTGTGCCGCAGCTGGTGCAGAACTTATACTGTTCCGGCACTTCCTTGCCGCAGGTGGGACAAGTGCGTCCGGATGCGGAAACAGGCTCCGGAATGGATGCAGGTTCCTCTGCGGGCGTTACAGTATCCGCTGCCGGAGTGGCAGTATCTTCTGTCGGGGCAGATGTGATGGTTACGGAACCTCCTACCGGAATATCGGTATCATCTGCTGAGGCAGGTGTGGGGGTTACGGTATCTGTTGTTGCAGTAGCAGTTTCCTCTTCCGAAGGGAGAGTAGCGATAGCCGGGTCATAACAATGACTGACACTCATCTCTGCAGGGGCAGGCGTAGGGATTGCAGCTGCCGGTGCTGGCGCAGACAGTGCTTCTGTCTGTACGGGCTGTGTGGGAACAAACCGTGTGCCGCAGCTGGTGCAGAACATTGCGCCAGGCGTTCTGGGCTTTCCGCAGTTCTGGCACAGCTCCACGCCAGCGGCAGGCTGGGTGTAATTGGGCTGTGCTGCTGCAGCCTGCTGAGCCGCTGCCTGCTGAGCTGCAGCCTGCTGGGCTGCTGCTTCTCTGGCGGCACGCTCTGCGGCTTCTTTTGCTGCACGTTCTTCCGCAAGCTGTTTGCCAACGGGATTATCTGCGCCGCACTTGGTACAGTACAGGACAGTTTCCGGAATCTCTGCGCCGCAGCTCTGGCAGATCAGCAGGTGCTTATTCTTCCGGATCTGCTCCCGGTATTCCTCAATTTTCTGCTGGCTGGCTGTAATGGCGTCCAGATATTCCTGGAATTCCGGCTCTGCATCCTGTCCGTGCAGTTCTGCATACTTCTTACCCATATTCAGGTAGGCAGCGTTGATGCTGCGTTCTTCGTCGTTGATGAGTCCGTTCAGGCGGATGGTATCCGTCGAGGACTTTGTCTTTTCTACGACTGTATGGGTGGTGTCGGTGATGGTTTTTCCAAGCTTATCAAAAAATGACATATGTTCCTCGCTTTCTGTGGTCTGTCAGGACGTTTTCTCCTTAGAGTCTGTTTAAGATCTGGAGACAGTCGGATTTTCGAGCAGATTTTCGTCCTGACGACGAACGTCCA
>JBJFHO010000083.1:0-3283 GCA_051893675.1 Ruminococcus sp.
AGCGCAGTGAATACTTTGTGTATTCACGAGCATTTTTGTGAAATATGACGAAAAATATGCAAGCATATGACGTGTAAAGCCGACAGGCGCTCTTTGTGCGGTGTTGCCTCTAGTTTATGGTACGCTTGCATTTGTAGAGGCGGCTATTAGCCGCCCGCAAGTAAATCATTTGCTGACAGAAAAATGCGGGCGGATAATATCCGCCCCTACATTCTCCGCATTTTGATTCAACCGATATGTAAGTTTACCAACCCACAAAAAAAAAAAAAAAAAAAAAACGAGGTGAATGATAATGACCATTTCCGAAACCATGGACTATATCCAGAGTTTTCAGAAAAGCGGCAAGCCTGTCCATGACCTTTCCCGGATTCATGCCCTGCTGGATGCACTGGGCAATCCCCAGGATTCTCTCCGTGTAGTACACATTGCCGGTACAAACGGCAAAGGCTCCGTACTGGCATTCTGTGCAGCGGCAGCTTCTGCGGCAGGCTTTCGGGTGGGCACGCTGACTTCTCCCTTTATCCGGCATTACACCGACCGGATCCAGATAAACGGGCAGGATATTCCCATGGAGACCCTCTGCACCCTCTGCGAGCAGGTGCAGCAGTGTCCGGTCTCCGGGGACTGTTCCCAGTTTGAGATCACATTTGCCATTGCACTTCTCTGGTTTGTACAGGAGAAATGCGATCTGGTCTTTCTGGAAACAGGAATCGGCGGTCTGCTGGATGCCACCAATGTGGTAAAGCATCCTCTGGTCTGCGTCATCACCTCGGTTTCCTATGACCACATGGCAATCCTTGGGGATACTCTGACTCAGATCGCAGCGCAAAAAGCCGGTATTATCAAGCCGGGATGTCCTGTGGTGCTTTCTCCGGACAATCCCCTGGATGTCACCTGTCTTGTAGAAGAAACGGCGCAGCGCAAGCATGCTGCACTGATCACCCCAGCCATGGAGGACTGTCGGATCGTATCAGAAACACTGGAGGAAACTGCATTCCAGTACCACTGTTTCACCTACACCCTGCATATGCCCGGACGGCATCAGGTATACAATGCGTTGACTGCCATTGAAGTGATACGGCTGCTGGGAATGCACGGCTATCTCATTTCCGCCGCTGTCACCCAGCAGGCATTTGAAAAGGTACAGGTGCCGGCACGCACCCAGGTATTGCAAAAGGATCCGCTGGTTCTGCTGGACGGCGGTCACAATCAGGCGGGTGTCATGGCACTGACAGATCTGATTCAGTACGCCGGGCGCAAGCCAGTACACGGCATTTGCGGCATGATGCAAAACAAGGATTATCAGACAGCCTGCGGTATTCTGCGGCAGACTCTGGACACGGTTATCTGCGTGGACGATTTCTCGGAGCAAGCTGTAGCTGCCGAAACACTGGCGAAGTGCTTCGGAGATCATAAGCAGGTACAGACTGCGCCGCTGAAACAAGCCTACGCAGCAGCATTGCAGCAGGCAAAGGCGGACGGCGGTATGGTCGTGGTCTGCGGTTCCCTCTATCTGGCAAGCGCTATACTCCATGAGGAAACAACGCCGGAGAATCAGCCGGTGCTGTAAAAACGTCCGAAATAATTACAAAAAAATTGCAGGGTATGCCATGTGCATTCTCTGCAATTTTTGTTTAAACAAATTTTTCCGGTGCATACTCCTATTGAGGTGACCGATATGAAAAAACTGGAGCTTGCGTTATTGCTTGGACTTGCCGGGGCAATCTGCTTTTCTTCCCTTACCAAAACAGCCGAAAGCCGTTCTAATCTGGAGGACAATGTCCTGCGGCTGCACATTCTTGCCAACTCCGACAGCATTGACGATCAGGCGTTAAAGCTTAAAGTACGTGACCGGATACTGGAATACGCCAGCGATATTCTGGCAAATCCGGGAGATACGCTGGAGGAAGTGGAAGAGATCGTTACAGAACATCTGGAGGAATTGGAGGAGATTGCCCGGGAACTGATCCGGGATGAGGGATATTCCTATGATGTCACTGCCCAACTGGTGGAAATGGAATTTGACGACCGTACTTATGGCGAACTGACCATGCCTGCCGGCGAGTACGACGCACTGCGTATTACCATCGGTGAAGCCCAGGGGCAGAACTGGTGGTGTGTCATGTATCCATCTCTCTGCGTCCCCAATGCCTGTGAAGTGACGGATAATGCTGAAACAGAGGAAGCGTATTTCAATGCAGAGGAACAGGATCTTCTGGAGCATCATGAGCGATATGCAATTAAATTGAAGTGCGTGGAATGGTTCGAAAAAACATTTTTGAAATAGATGCAAAAAGACGGGCACAAAATCGTACCCGTCTTTTTTCATCCGTCAGAATCATCTCATTCTGACAAAAGCATACTATTGAATTGAAATATTGCCGTTATTCCACTACAGGCAGTGAACTGATAAGGTGTACCAGGAATTTCAGAAGCGTCTGTGCATCATCACTGCTCAGTTCCTTGTTGTAATAGCAGTCTGCATTTGCAAACTGGGTATCATTGAGCTGTACTGCACCTGCAGCCGCCTTGTTCAGCAGAACGGCGTCAGTAATATCCACTCTGCCATCCAGATTCACATCACCGAACAGCGTGTTTTTGTCTACAGAAATGCTGGTGGTGGTTCCATCCGGCTTTGCAGTCGTTGTTGTCTCACCCGGATTTGCAGTAGTCGTATCGCCGGAACTTGCCGTTGTCTGTGTATCACCGGAATTTGCCGTTGTGGTCTCGTCCGGTTTTGCAGTCGTTGTCGTATCCGTTGTCACGCTGCTCTCATCGGCATATACCATGTAGAACAGATTTGCAGTATCTGCCTTTGTAATGGTATGGGTGCCGGCAGAAACCGGAACAGTAATAATACCATCGCCGCTTGCTGTGTACTTGGTGTTATCCACCATCACTGTTGCAGCCGGTTCAAGAAATACCAGCGTCAGATTGCCATCAGCCGTATTGGTAAATGTAATAGAAGTCGCTGTTTCCATCTTCAAGCACTGAGTCAGTTCCTGTCCGTCGTAGATTACAGTGCCCTTGTTGGTGGACAGATTGCCGCTGATGGTATAGAATGTGCTGTTTGTACCGTTCAGGGTGAAGTTGTGGATCTGTGCACCAGCCGGGATCACCGGACTGTCGCTGCCGGATGTGCCGGTAGCAACGGTTGTGGTAGTCTCTGTCTGACCGGAGGATGTCGTGCCTGTCGTTGTTGTCGGCGGAACTACCACGCTGCCATTATACATATGATAGCCCATGGTCTTGTAGCTGCTGGAATCCGCAGTTTCGTACAGGC
>JBJFHO010000084.1:0-3266 GCA_051893675.1 Ruminococcus sp.
TCCTGGCGAATATCCAGCAGCTTGCCGTTGCCAAGGCGTTTCCGCAGAAGCATACAGAACATAGGCGGTGTTTTCGGATTTTCCACTGCCACCTGAGTCAAGTGCACCCGTGCCCGGTCTGCGGCGCAGGAAATGAGAATCTTTGCTCCGCCGGTACGGCTGCGAAGTGCCAGAATCAGCTCTTCCCGTGCCGGCTGGTGAATTTTTTCAATGCGGGAATCCATGAGCGGCAGAAGTTCCTGCCGTACTGCGTGTAAATATGCACCGTCTAATGCCATGTGTTTTCATCCTTTCTTTTGGAGGAATTCAGCGATACGATTCAAATCCATTTTTCTGCAAGTTCCTGTTTTAATGCTTCAAATAATCCAATAAAATCTGCCTTTGTTTTGCGAATGATATTCAGGGCAATTTCTTCATTATAAGAATGTGCTACCTCATTTCGTGCTTCTAATGCACTCAGCCATTTTTCATCATCATGAATCATACCAGCTTGATACGCAACTTTTATCACCATTTTGGGCGATCCTGTTTTGCTTTCCTCATATCCATGTTCATGCAGACAGGCTTTCATGACACGACACGCTTGTTCCAGGCAAATCCGAAAAAGCTGAACAATCCCAGCTCGAATCACTAGATCATATGGTTCCTCATACGCTTTACACATTTTCAGATTTTCCAGAGTCTTGCAAAAAATATTAAATTCTTTCATGTGCAGTCCGCCTTTTTCATGTCGCAATATTCTTTGCTTACTGTCTCATTCTCCGATATCCACCACCCGATACTGCAAGATTTCAAAAGAAATCTGTGTGGACAAGCTTTGCAGCTGTTCCAGCCGGGCATGTTCTTCCCGTCCGGTCTTATAATAATAGGGCGTCATCTGAAACAGATTCTGGATATCCTCCGGGTTGTCCAGCTTCAGCCAGCTGTCCACATACTCTGCCTGTATCAGCTCGAAGCCCTCCAGGGCATAATCCCGGACGGCATTGGGATATGGCACATCGTAAATTGCCTCTTTCAGCCCCCACAGATGCTGCTGACCGGGGATCACCATCATCATCACCCCGTTTTTCCGCAGTACCCGGCGGTATTCCTCGCCGCAGTAGGGTGCAAAAATCGTCATGAGCAGATCACAGCAGTGGTCAGTTACCGGCAGATGGTAGACACTCCCTACAGCAAAGTGCCCGTCCGGACAGCGTTTGGATGCCGCATCCGCAGCACTTTTGGAAATATCCACACCGTAGATCTGCATGGGCATATTTGCCTGTTCCAGTGCCTTCGCCACGCCCTCTGTATAATACCCCTCGCCGCAGCCGGCATCCAGCAGCACCCCTCCGGCTCTGCCGTAGCACAGCGCTGCCAGTTCCAGAGCACTTCGCAGCGGCGCATAGTGTCCGGCATCCAGAAACTTCCGCCGGGCACGCATCATGACCGCATTGTCTCCGGGATTCTTTGCGTGCTTGCGGTTCGCCGGGAGGAGATTCACATAGCCGCTCCGTGCCATATCAAAGGTATGCCCCTTGGTACAGCTCCAGCACCGTCCTCGATGCTGCATAAATGCACCGCAGACCGGGCATTTCCAAACGCTCATTGCAATGCACCTCCTGCCAGAACAGCCGCCGGATCCGTACCGGGCATACAGAATATCTCCGCCTCCGGATATGCCGCCCGGAGCTTGTCATGGAGAATCTGTGCAGCAATCTGCTCCGTGCCGTAGTGACCGCAGTCGAACAGTGACAGCCCCAGGAATTCCGCCGCATACCAGCGGTCATGCTTGATATCCCCGGTAATCAGGGCATCGCAGCCCTGCGCCGCTGCCAGTTCCAGCAGGGACGCACTGGAACCGGAACTGAATGCGATTTTCCGGATTGGCTGATTCCCATTGGAAAAGCGCACTGCCGGACAGCTGAACGCCGTCTTCAATTGCTTTGCCAGTTCCTCCGGCATCCATTCTCTCCGGCTCATATCCACCCAACCGAAGCCACGTCCGTCTTTCCAGGTGGGTTCCAGTACTGCGGGATTTCCCTCCAGCGACAAGATGTCTTTCAGTTGCGTATGGGCATACATATTCAGTCCCTCCGGCGCAATATCCAGAGGTGTATGGACGCAGATTGCGGCAATGCCATGGGCTGCCAGCTGATACACCGGGCTGGAAACCGGCAGTGTTTTCAGGGGCGAAAAGATTACCGGATGGTGTGCCACAATGAGCTGCACTTCCCGCTGTACTGCCTCTGAGATCACTTCTGCCGAAATATCCAGGGTGGTCAGAATCCGCTGTGCCGGCTGGCACATGCTGCCCACAAGGAGACCGGAATTGTCCCAGGATTCCTGGGATGCAAAGGGTGCGAATGTATCAATGGTTTCATAGATGTTTCCGACTGTCAGCATTTGGATTCCTCCCATGTATGTTCCATTTGTTCCAGCTGTGCCTCAGCTGCCTTCCATTTCTGTGCTTCGGGCTGCCCTGCCGTCTCCAGCTGCTGTGCCAGTTTCTGAAAACGTACTCGCTTCCAGCTGGCATAACGCTGTGCCGTTTTCTCCGTCCAGTCCGGACAGCCCACTTCCTGTTCCAGAATGCTCAAAGTACGTTGCATACCGTCATACCGGGCATCCAGAATCACGTAGAATTTTTCTCCCTCTGCAATCACATGCTCCCTCCAGCTGAAGCCCTGTGCCGCCAGCCACTGCCGCAGGGTAGGGATTTTTGTCATGGGCTGCAAGATCAGGTGCACCGCATTTTTCCACGGACACTGCTCCAGAATATGCACGATCGTCTCGCCGCCCATGCCGGCAATGACTACATCGGTGATACCCTCCGGCTGTACCTGTTCCAGTCCGTCGCAGAGGAGCAATTCCGTCTGCGCCAGCACGCCGGCTTCACTGAGGGTACGGCGTGCGGCATCCAGAGGTCCCTGGTGGATATCCGTGGCAACAGCACGTGTGCATATTCCCTTTTGCAGCAGTTCTGCGGTGAGATAGGCGTGATCTGTTCCCACATCGCAGACAACACCGCCCTTTGTCACCAGTGCCGCACAGGCGGCGAGACGTTTGGTCAGCATGTGATTTGTCTCCTTTCTACGGGCAAGTTCGCATAATGTGTCATGTAGGGGCGAACAGTGTTCGCCCGTGTTTTCAGTTTATAGAAACGGTTTGCCCCTACTATCCTGTCACATCTAAAAATGTTTATTTCCCGCTTTCAAAAAGGTTGCTCACACTGCTGGTCCAGCTGAGCACAGCTGGCGCAGGTCCAGGGCTGCGCAAGCCCTGGC
>JBJFHO010000085.1:0-14937 GCA_051893675.1 Ruminococcus sp.
AAACTCCATCCATGTCATAGCAATCACCCCCATTTCTGGGAGCGAGGATTTGACCGCCTATACACATACACAATATGTATCCGCTTCGGTGTACTCTCAGTTGTTATTGTAACACATTGGACAGGGATTGTCAATCCGCAATACCCAAAAATCCACGGCTGTTCGTCAAAAACAGCCGTGGATTTTTTCGTTTTCATACTATTCTCATTTGAAAATCATGATAAAAAATCATGATTTTCATAGCCGCCACAGGCGGCGTATGAGAATGCATGAGACGGATTTTATGCCGTTTTACGGCATAAAATGGCGAGTGCGTTAGCACACGCTCTCTATCAAACTATTTCAATAGTTTGATAGAGAATTAGTATCAGTAGTGTGAAAATTATTGCATCGTATAACTCTCCAGATTATACTGTTCCTCTGTCGCCGCAAACAAAGCGCCGTCCTCATAGGCAATCCAGTTATCCCACACGGTAGCGGTATTATACCATCCGTCCAGCAGATACATGGGTCTGCCGTCGGGATTATCTGCAATATCCATGTACATCCGGTTGCCATAAACCTGGGCGTCAAAGCCCCAGCCGTCCACCTGGACATGCATCTGTATCGCAGCCGTAATATTCCCGCAGCCGTTCCGATAGCCCTCGTTGTCCCGGATCATGCAGTCATTGCCCTGAATATCCACAAAGCTGTCTGCATAATTTTCACCGGACATACCTGTGCCGTCAAAGATACACTCCGCCACAACAGTGCCGGTGGTATATTCCTTGATATCCACATGCTCCGCACCTACATTGGGGCCCAGCCGGCAGCCGATAATGGTATTATAATCGCAGGAATATCCATAGCCCGTGGTACTTTTGGCACTGCCCACATAGACCGCCTCGCCATACGCCGGCGTCACAGTTCCCGTATCGTGGACATAGCAGTCCTCTGCGGTGCAGTAGGAGCTGTCGTCCCGGAAGTGAATGCCCTCGGAACCAATGTCATACACCTCGCAGCGGGTAATGCGGCTGTAATTGGAATTGTCCAGCATAATGCCCTTCTGCCCGGTACTGATCTTCAGATCCTGCACCTGCCACCAGTCCCCGGTGAGATAGAGCACATAATGGGATGCCGCATCCGTGCCGCAGAGCAGTGCCGGATGTTCCGGGTCAGCACTGCGAATGGTAATGGGCTGTTCCGCCGTGCCCTCCGCCCCGGAATAGAACAGAGAGCCTTTTGGCCCGGCAGATTCGCTCAGCTGATAGATACCCTCCGCCAGGACAATATCATCGCCCGGCTGTGCATCCGCCAGCGCCTGGAGCAGCTGGTCGGTATCCGATACTTCCACAAGGCGCACTGTCCCCTCAGGTACAGTTGTTGTCACCGTTGTTTCTTCGGTAGTTCCGGTGGTTTCCGCTATGGTTTCCGTCGTAATCTCTGCCGTGGTTTCGGTTGTGGTTTCCACTGTGGTTTCTGTAGTATCCGTTTGTGTGGTCACAGCCGCCTGCCGTGCCAGTGCCAGATCAAATCCGTTGAGGATGCCATCGCCGTTCTGGTCATAGGAACGGTCGGCGCAGCCTTTTCCCAGCAAATGGGCAGACAACACCGCCACTGGTTCTGTTGGGGTATCTGCGAAAGCAGCCCATACAGGAAGTACAGTGGCGAAAAATGCTGCCGTACAGCAAAGACCCAGAAATTTCTTATTCATACTGTCTCCTCTTCCAGGAACGGTGTTTCTTCTTCTGATAATACCTTTGCATATGCGGACACATTCTGACAGGCGGTGTCCACATAAGCCAGAAATGCCGCTGCGCCAAGCACCAGCACACCGCCGTGAATATACAGTGTTGCCGCCATAAAGCTATCCGACAGCAGACCGCCCAGCTGGGTCACTGCTGTCATCACTGCCGCAACGGCAAATGCTCCGGCATAGACTGCGCAGAATATCCCGGCAGCACGCTGCCATTGTTCCATGGCATAGAGCCGGCTTCCATCCGGCGTCACTGCGTTTCCTGCCAGCAGAAAATGCCACGGATTTTTCCCCAGCAGCTTTACAGCAAATATCGTATCTGCGGCAGCCAACAGGCTAAACAGCAAAAATGCGATCCAAGAACCCATGTGGTTTTCCTCCTGTTCTATGAGAGTTTCAATGGCGTTTACAGCACCGTGCAACGTAGATCTGATAGCAGATCACACCGCCCAGGGTGACGCTCATAAAGAGCACAAATGATACACAGAGCACCCAATGGGGCAGAATATGGCAGACATCTGTCAGAACTGCCCCCAGAATGGCAAGCGTCATGGCAATACTGATTGCCAATGTCATGACGCCGGCACCCTTGCAAAGTTTTTCCCTGTCATAACGCTGCTGCTCGGCATCTGTCATGGTATTATATCCGGCAATGAGACCTGCGCCCTTGCCGTGCAAAAACACGGCGGACAGAATGTAAAATGCCAGGTTCAGCACGCCGATTATGCATAGTATGATAGCTGTGCCCATATGGAAAGTGCCTTAACCTTCCAGTGCATCCTCAGCCAGTTCCAGCAAGTAATCCCCCAGATCCTCTGCCAGTTCCTCTAATTCTACGTAGCCGCTGCCTTGGTTTTCTGCCAGGATCACCCGAGGCTCACCATCCTCATCACAGTTTCCGAAGTCGAGGAACGCCATCATGCCGTCATCCTCAAACCGAATTGCCACCCATTTCTGCGGCAGTCCGGATGTTTCTCTTTCATGCAATGTCCATTCTACAAGACATCCTTCATAAACATCGCTGGAAAGTTCCGGATTTGTAATACCGTATATTTCTACGCCGTAAAATTCTATCCAACCATATTTTTTCAGATATTCCGATAGTTGTCGGGAAAATGTAACGCCCAGCAATTCCTGCGCACGCTCCAGTACTGCATTGGAAATGCCGTCACCGCAATCATAGCCATCACATTTTTTTGCAATTTTCATTGCTTTTTTCAACGTTTTATAGCTCATAGGTTTTCCTCCTGTTTTTTCTTTATAACGGAGATGGATTTTGACATGTAGGGAACGACCCCTGTGTCGTTCCCACCGATGCCAACCCATTTTGCGGAACGACATGGGGTCGTTCCCACCGATGCCAATCCATTTTGCGGAACGACATGGGGTCGTTCCCACCGATGCCAATCCATTTTGCGGAACGACACAGGGGTCGTTCCCTACGATACCAATCTATTTTGCGGAACGACACGGGGGTCGTTCCCTACGATACCAATCTATTTTGCGGAACGACACAGGGGTCGTTCCCTACGAGGGGATTTTCAGACCTCCACCGCCTGGATATCCCAGATATTTTCTGCGTAATCCGCAATGGTTCTGTCGGAGCTGAACTTTCCGGCATTGCATACATTGAGCCACTGCTTCTTGGCAAATGCCATGCGGTCACAGTAATCCTGATTGCAGCGGAGCTTTGCCTCTACATAGGATTCCAGATCGCCCAGCAGATAGTAGTGATCCGGTGCGTGCCAGCTTGCACCGTCCAGCAGTGCATAGTACAGTTCCCGGAAATCGCCGCTGCCGCCGTCGGAGAATGTACCGTCAATAAGCGTCTCTACAACCCGGCGGATCTTTTCATTTTCAGCGAAGATCTTCCGGCTGTCGTAGGTAGGCACGATCTTTTCCAGCTCCTCCACTCTTGCGCCGAAGATATAGTTGTTCTCCTCGCCAGCCTCCTGGACGATCTCAATATTTGCACCGTCATAGGTACCCAGTGTCACAGCACCATTGAGCATCAGCTTCATATTGCCTGTACCGGATGCCTCTGTGCCGGCAGTGGAGATCTGCTCGGAAACATCTGCCCCAGCCACCAGCTTTTCCGCATAGGAAACGTTGTAGTTGGTGACGAATACCACTTTCAGTTTGTCGGAAACCTCCGGATCAGAGGAAACCAGCTTGCCTACCTCATGGATAAACTTAATGATTGCCTTTGCCCGGCGATAGCCCGGCGCAGACTTTGCACCAAACAGGAATGTAGTAGGCGTAAAGTCCTTGATGCTGCCGTCTTTCAGTCCGAAGTAAATATACAGGATGGAGAACGCATTGAGCAGCTGCCGCTTGTACTCATGGAGCCGCTTGATCTGGATATCAAAGATGGATGTCGGGTCGATCTCCACACCCTCTGCCTTGGCAATATAGGCTGCCAGCTGTTCCTTTTTGGTCTGCTTGATGGAGACAAAACGCTCCAGCACCGTCTTATCATCTGCATACTTTGCCAGGGGCTTCAGTGCATCCAGATTGACTTTCCACTCGTCAGAACCGCAAAGCTCTGTCAGCAGGGCAGACAGTTCCGGATTGCACAGTGCCAGCCACCGGCGCTGGGTAATACCGTTTGTCTTATTCTGGAACCGTTCCGGATAAATGCTGTACCAGTCTTTCAGCACGGAATCCTTCAGAATTTCCGTATGAATTGCCGCAACGCCGTTGGTATGTGCGCCGACATAAACAGCCATATGCGCCATGTGTACCATACCGTTCTGTACCAGCTTCATGGCATCCCGCTTCTCCTTTGCCACGCCCAAACGGTACATGTCGTTCATGAACTGCTCCTGAATACGCAGAATGATGGCATAGACCTCCGGCAGCAGTTCCTCCACCAGATGGCAGTCCCACTTCTCCAGCGCTTCCGGCATAACAGTGTGGTTGGTGTAGTGGAAGATCTTCTGCGCCATGGCAAATGCCTGCTCAAAGGAATAGCCATTTTCCGGCATTGTCAGCAGACGAATCAGCTCCGGAATGGAGATCACCGGATGGGTATCGTTCAGCTGCACCGCCAGCTTGTCTGCCAGATTGTCCAGCGTACCATAGGTTGCCTTATGCTTTTTCAGGATATTCTGCAAGGATGCAGAGCAGAAGAAATACTGCTGTTTCAGGCGGAGCTTCTTGCCCTCCCAGGTGTCGTCATTGGGATACAGCACACGGGAGATATCCTCGGCATAGACAGTCTCTGCTGCTGCCTCCAGGTACTTCTGGCGGTTGAAAAGATCGAAGTCAAAGGTCTGTACCGGTTCTGCCTGCCACAGACGCAGCGTGCCGATATGGCTTGTTTTGCAGCCGATAATGGGCATGTCATAGGGCACGGCACGGACGGTCTGTCCGTTGTATCTTACCAGAACTGCATCCTCTTCCCGGCGTACCGACCAGGCATCGCCGTATTTCATCCAGTCGTCGGGAACTTCCTTCTGGAAGCCATCCTCGAAGTACTGCTTGAACAGACCGTATTTATAGCGGATGCCATAGCCGTCCAGAGGCAGATTCAGTGTAGCTGCGCTGTCCAGGAAACAAGCCGCAAGCCGTCCCAGACCGCCGTTGCCCAGCGCAGCATCTTCAATGACTTCCAGATCTGCCAGCGAAACGCCCAGCTCTGCAAATGCCGCCTCGGCTTCTTTCATGACATCCAGCACCAGCAGGTTATTATATACGGCACGTCCCACCAGGAATTCCATGGAGAAATAGCAGGCACGGCGTGATTCTTCATGCGCCTTGGTACTCTTTGCCCAATCCTCTGCAATGGCTGCCATAACAGTCTCGCCCAGTGCCTGATGCAGCTGCTGGGGCGTTGCAGTTTTCGGATCCACACCGTGAAGTGCACTGCAAATACCGTTCTTCATCTGTTCCTTTGTCATCATGATCTCTTCTCCTTTTTTCCCGTTTTCGCAGTCTTTCGCACTGCCTTTTTGGTTTTCTTCGGCTTCGGTTCTTCCGGGAGCCGGTTGTATAATTCATTGAGCTGATAGATCCGCTTTGCCAGTCTTGGGGTAAAATCGCCGGTCAATGTGCGGTATTGCCAGTTGCCCCCGGTGGTGGACGGTGTGTTCATACGCCCCTCCGGACCTGCATCCAGGAAATCCTGCATCTGTGCCACAGCAAGCTTTGCCGTACTGCTCCATGTAATGCGGAGCATTTCCGCCGGCAGATCTACCGTATTCCGGCAGTGGAGATAGCGTTTTGCAAAGGCAATGGTCTTTGCCGGTGAACCGTGAAGCCATCCCCGCAGGGTCATATTATCATGTGTACCCGTATAGGCAACACAATTTGTGGTAGCATAATTCTGAGGCAGATAGTCGCTCTTGGGATCGCCGTCAAAGGCAAACTGGGTGACTTTCATCCCCGGATAACCGCAGTCCTCCAGGAGCTTGCGCACTTCCGGCGTTACAAAGCCCAGATCTTCGGCAATGATGGAGATATCTCCCAGCTCCTGTTTCACGGCATCAAACAGTGCCGTTCCCGGCCCGGGAAGCCACTCGCCCACTTCGGCAGTGGTCTTGCCATAGGGCACGGCGTAATAACTCTCAAAGCCCCGGAAGTGGTCGATACGCACAGTGTCATACAATGTTGCCGCACTTCTGAGACGCTCTGTCCACCAAGCAAAATTGGTTTTCTTGTGATATTCCCAGTCGTACAGCGGATTGCCCCAGAGCTGTCCCGTAGGAGAAAAGACATCCGGAGGACAGCCTGCCACTGCGGTGGGCACGTGTTCCTCATCCAGCTGGAACAATTCCGGCTGAGACCAGACCTCTACACTGTCATACGCCACATAAATGGGAATGTCCCCCACAATGGAAATACCCTTCTGGTTACAGTATGCTTTCAGCGCATTCCACTGCTGATAGAACCAGTATTGCAGCACACTGTAAAAGGCGATGTCTTCGGCATATTTTTCCCTTGCCTGCTCCAGTGCCTCTTCCTCACGCATGGCAAGAGGTTCTTCCCATTGATTCCAGGGCTTTCCATGATGGGCATCTTTCAACGCCATGAACAGGGCATATTCCGGCAGCCATGAAGCATGTGCCTTGCAAAATGCCTGATAGCCCTCGTCAGTATGCTTGAATCGGGAAAACGCCGTGCGGAGCACATGGAAACAATAGGTATACACCCGGGCATAATCCACCCGGCGTGGGTCATCGCCCCAGGTAATACCGCTGTAGTCGGACGGTGCCAGATAGCCTGCCCGCTCCAGCCGTTCGAAGTCAATGAAATAGGGATTTCCGGCGTGTACCGAGAAAGACTGGTACGGAGAATCCCCATAGCTTGTGGGTGACAGGGGCAGGATCTGCCATACCTGAACACCGCAGTCAGCCAGAAAATCGGCAAATACATACGCCGCATCTCCCAGCTTGCCGATGCCAAAATCAGAGGGCAGACTGGAGATATGCATTAAAATTCCGCTTTTTCGCATGGATCATTATTCCTCCTTAGAATAGACGGCATATTTTGCCGCCTGTATATTTTTCGTTCATCTGCATAGGATAAGAAAAGCAATGTAGGGACGCTGGGATTTTCCGTCCCATTACGCATTTCACATGTTAAAATTCTCTCAGAGAGAGGTGACACCAATGCACGTCAAACCCTATGAACTGTGCTGGTTTTTTTTACTGGGCTGTTTTGTCTACAGTATGCTGGAAATTCTCTTCCGTGGCTTTACCCACTGGACCATGGCACTCACCGGCGGCATCGCAGCCGTAGCCCTGTACCTGCTCCATGCCGCCGCACCGCCCCGAACGCTTCTGCTGCAATGTCTCTGCGGTGCACTCCTGATCACCGCCATCGAATTCACCGTAGGCGTATTCGACAACATGGTCATGGACTGGCACGTCTGGGATTACAGCAATATGCCCCTGAATCTGTACGGACAGATCTGCCTGCCCTTTACGGGGCTGTGGTTTTTTCTCTGTATCCCTGCATTCGGCATCTGCCACATTGTCTCCGGACGATTTCAGAAGCTCAGCGCATGACCGTTTTATCCCATGCAACTATCCTTATTATAGCATATCCCAATTTTTTTCGCAAGGGATTTTACAAAATAAGAACAGCATTTCGCATGAAATAATACGTTTCCGTCATAAAAACAACATATTTTCTATTTTTCCGGTTCTTTCTCGTATTCCAGAATCTCTCCCACACTGCAATCCAGGGCTTCGCAGATACGGGATAAGATTTCCCCGTCATATCGTACCACACGGTTTTTGTAGTAGTTATCAATGATCTGATACTTGGTTTCTGTCAACTGTGCCAGACGATACCGACTGATGCCACGTTCTTCCAGCAGCTTGTCCAGCTTAATACGAATCATGGTGTATTCCTCCAACGTTTCAAACATTCGCAGAGCGTGTCGTTCTGCCTTTATACCCACTATAACGGATATCCTTATGCTTGACAATTTCCCTATATAGATGTATACTTATATAAGGAAATAATTTGGAGGAACTCCCTATGACAGATTACGAAGAATTATACTATGCGTCCCAGCGAAAGCTGACGCACACCATACAAGTCCTGGAACAGGAGCTGTCACGTCTGAAAAAATTCCAATGCCGCTGTGAGGAGCAAGTGCTCCTGTCCGACCTGGAGCTGACACGGAATCCGGTGCATTCCCCGGAACAGCCGGAAAAATAGCAAATGCCCATAGGAATTACCCATGGGACATTGTAGAGGGCGGACTGTTTTTCCTGTTAAGACGATTTCCGTGAATCCGCCGCACGGAAATCAATTTTTAAATTATATACTTTGAAATGAATCATTTTATGTAGGGGCGAACATTGTTCGCCCGCCAAAAATCCAGGCAAACCGCAACGGGCGACCAATGGTCGCCCCTACAATAATCCATATTTTACAAAAATTGATTTCCGTGGAATCCTTAAAATAGCTCTTGACAATTCCTTCGAATTAGGGGATAATAAGAATGAAATGTAAGTATCTCCAAACAGGCTCACAAAGACGAATCCCCGCAGAGTTGCAGCTCTGTGGGGATTTTTTACACCCTTTTCCCTTTGCCTTACAAAAAACCACCGCCGCAAAAGTCTCCCTCTGCGGCGGTGATCTATAATCTATCTTCTCTTTTTCAATTACATCAGATTGCAGATCCGGTTGGAGAATGCCACCGGATCCTCAATGGGCATACCTGCAATGAGCAGTGCCTGATCATACAGCAGCTTTGCATAGTCGTCCATCTTGTCGGAACCGGACGCCTGCAGATCCATCAGAGTCTGATAAATGGCGTGCTCCGGATTGATCTCCAATACTGTATTGGCTTTCAGCTTTTCGCCCTCGCTGCCCGGCATTGCATTCAGGGTCTTTGCCATTTCCATGGACAGATCGCCCTGGCTGGACAGGCATACCGGATGAGACTTCAGCCGACCGGACAGCTTGACGCTGCCGACCTTGCCGTCCAGTGCCTTCTGAACTGCCTCCAGCATATCCTTACTGGATTCCTGCTTTTCTTCCAGTTCCTTTTTCTCTTCCTCTGTCTCCAGATCCAAGTTGCTGTCCAGTACCGACTGGAACGCCTTCTCCTGATAGCTCTGCATCATGCGGATAGCGAACTCATCCACATTCTCTGTAAAGTACAGGATCTCATAGCCTTTTTCCTTGACCTGTTCTGTCTGGGGCAGCAGTTCAATACGGGCAACGCTTTCGCCGGTTGCATAGTAGATCTTATCCTGCCCTTCCGGCATCCGGTCAATGTATTCCTGGAGCGAAGTCAGCTTGCCGTCCTTTGACGACGGGAACAGCAGCAGATCCTGAAGTAGTTCCTTGTGCATACCGTAATCGGAATAAATGCCATACTTCAGCTGGAGACCGAAAGACTGATAGAACTGCTCGTACTTCTCCCGGTCGTTCTTCATCATGCGCTTCAGTTCGTTCTTAATGGTACGCTCAATGCTCCGTGCGATCTGGCGCAGCTGGGCGTCATGCTGTAACATTTCTCGGGAAATATTCAGGGACAGATCCTCGGAATCCACCAGACCCTTGACAAAGCTGAAATAATCCGGCAGCAGATCCTCGCAGCGATCCATGATCAGTACGCCATTTGCATACAGCTGCAAGCCCTTTTCATAGTCCTTGCTGTAATAATTAAACGGTGCATGGGACGGAATGTAAAGCAGTGCGTCATAGGTAATGGTACCCTCGTTGCGCACGTGCATATGACACAGGGGATCGGTATAGTCGCCGCACTTGTCCTTATAGAAGCTGTTATACTCTTCCTCGCTGATCTCGTTCTTATTCTTGTGCCACAGAGGAACCATGCTGTTGAGGGTAACGTTTTCGATGTAATCCTCATACTCGTCGGAATCCTCTTTCTTGCGGCTCTTTGTCATATCCATTGTAATTGGGAAGCGGATATAATCGCTGTACCGCTTTACCAGGCTCTGGATGCGATACTGGTCGAGGAATTCGCTGTAATTCTCACCGCCGTTGCCGTCCTCGTCAGCATCCACATCGTCCAGCAGCTCCAGGATAATTTCCGTACCCACGGTATCCTTGTCACAGGTATCCATGGTATAACCCTCAACGCCCTCGGACTGCCATTCATAGCCCTGTGTCTCGCCGAATGCCAGGGACTTTACGGTTACACGCTTTGCCACCATAAATGCAGAGTAGAAGCCTACGCCGAACTGACCAATGATCTGGTTGTCATCGGACAGGCTGTTCTCCTTCTTGAACTGGAGAGAACCGCTGTTTGCAATGGTACCCAGGTGCTCTTCCATTTCCGTCTTGGTCATACCGATGCCGTTATCCGAAATGGTCAGCGTCCGGGCATCCTTGTCAATGGCAAGGCGAATGCCGAAGTCGGACTTGTTCATGCCCACGCTGTCATCCGTCAAGGAGCGGAAATACAGCTTGTCAATAGCATCGCTGGCGTTGGAGATCAGCTCCCGGAGGAAAATCTCCTTATGGGTATAGATCGAATGAATCATCATGTCCAGCAGACGCTTGGACTCTGCCTGAAATTGTTTCTGTTCCATCTCTTTTTCTCCGTGCCCCACCGGGCACGACTCCTTTCTGCAATGTTGCAAGAGAATGCGTTATTAGCACTCTCTTTATTTAAGTGCTAACACTATTATAACACGTCTGCTAAGTTCGTCAAGCGAAAATCCGGATTGTTTACATTTTATTTACAAAGCAAAGCGGAGCATCTCCGAAGATCTGCTCCGCCCATAGATCAAATTTTCCAATTTTCAAAAGAATATTCGTTCTGCATCTCAGCCGGTATAAGGCAAGGTATCCACCAGATGCACCAGAAATTTCAGCAATGTAAGGGCATCCTCAGCACCGAACTCGCCGTCACTGTTGCAGTCTGCCACGGCAAACTGACTGTCGCTGAGGCTCACACTGCCGTTTGCCATTTTGGTCATGAGTACAGCGTCAGTAATGTCTACTTTACCGTCCAGGTTGATGTCGCCAACAATACTTAAAGGCGTAGTACATCCAGCACCCAACGCAGTCGCTACAAGATCTACGTAAACATCTTTATTCAGTACCAGAATTGTTGCTATGATATTTGAAATCTTGCTGTCTTCTTCGTCCAATTCATTATTATTAATAATAGTATCATGAAATACAGTATAGATGTCAAAGCCCTCATAAAGTGTGATGATTCCATCTAACGTTTCAACATTAATAATATTTTCTGGTGATCCATAAAAATCAACCTGCGAGATATATTCACTAGGGAGACCAAATTCAGCACAAAATTCGTCCATCAATTCTGCATCACATTGTCTCAAGTGATTCGCATATTTTCCTACAACAATTTCTTCTTCTGCCAGCAATTCATAACAGCAATGAAATACTGTATTCTCAAGGTAAGAACCGCATTCTGAGAATATGGAATTCAATTCCTCATCTGGCAATTCGTAAAACTGTTGAAAAGAATAATTGGAATAATACGGTTCTTCTTTTTGTTCCTGTGAATATTTTTCAGCAGTGTAGGCAGATGCCAAGCATGTTTCAAGCATTAAAAACAGCGTTAATACAGATAGCAAAACAGACGAAAACCGCATAAGTATTCTTTTCATATGCAACACCTCCAAAATCAAGCAGCAATGTCTACAGTATCCATTGCTAATTCGCCAGACATAAACGCATCAAAAGTAACACCATTTTCATCAAGTTCATCAGAAACAACTTCCATCAAATCATTTACACACTCATTGAAAGAAATCGACCGTCCATTTGCAGCTGCAACATATTGCCGCATTGCTGCCAAATCGTTCCCATTTACAAGGCCATCATCGTTGTAATCAGCAAGCTTATATTGTAAGCTAGATAACACTGCATTTCCAAGAAGATAATTTTGTAATAATGAGATGTCTTCATTGGTGATTTCTTCGTCATCATATGAAGAAATACGTCCTACTGCAAGAGATACTTCATGTGTTTTTGTGTACTCTCCGCTAGTCATTGTTCCATATACAGAATCAAATGCTTCAATTTCTTGATTCAAACTATCCACAATCCGTGATTGTATGTTATATGTAGACATTGATGATGTGTTTCCCGTCATTTGCATTGTCCATTGACTGGACAAAATAGCACTACGTACAAATGATCCACCAAGACTGCCATAATCAAAAACAAGATATCTCGTTGATGCCGTTGAAGTGGAATTGAATACGCTACTTCTCCATTTATTTGTAGAAGCTGTAGTCCCCTTATTGCCCCATAGGCTAATAGACCATGGGTATTTAGAAGTAAACCTTACACATTCACAAAATTCTGCACTACACTGGTACGGTGTAATAAAATTAAATACACCACCAGAAAATACACTCTGACGATCACTTGTGTATTCATCATCCCAACCAGTGTCATATGCGCTAGTACTGTTCAAAGCATCATATGCTACCCATATATAACCATCATTGCCCCAAGAATCCCCCCAGGAATTAGCAATCTTAAAAGCACCAGTAAGCGTAGTGCCATTTACAGTGATTTGAATATCATCATCATAACCAACGACTGTAACAAAATGACCACCATTGCCACTTGAACCTCTAACAACAAATTTCTCTCCATCCGCATTCGTTTTTATCAACCAGCCATATGCATCAGTATGTACAACGGCAACGTGACCGCTTGCTATTTTTTGTTTAATCCTTGTCATATACGCACTAGATGAAGAAGGAGTAATTATCGTACTACTCTTTGCTCGATAATGAAGTGCATTCAACATTTTTTTTATGTTCGTAGGCCACGCAAATGAATATGTAGATAAATCTTCGTAATATGGCATATCTGCCAATGTCATAGCCCCCTGATTTTCCAGAATGCGATACGCAGCACTTAGAGTTGTGCCAATATTACTACCTTTGTTGATATAATTATAAGTCCAAGTGGGAGAATAGCTATTAGATGGCGTTGTCGTAATTCCTCTAAATTTATTTACCTCATAAGTGAACTGATAGTACGTCGTTGCCCAAGCAGAACAGGAATTGATTTCGCCTTGTCTTCCAATTTCTGGAAAATATCTTGCCGTAGAAGAATCAGTTGTAACATCAAAGCTTGTAACAACTGATTGGGCTTCAATATCACTTTGAATAACCTCAGTTTCTTCCATGGAATCATCCGGAGGAGAATATATTCCTCCAGTTGCGTAACTTCTAAGATCAACCTCATCTTCACCATACGCAAGTTCAACATCCCCAGTTACATTCGCCGCCGACAAATAATCTGCATACTGCAAAGAACCCACAACAACAAAACCGACTGCCATTACACTTGCCATCAGACGTTTCCATTTTTTCGACTGAATCATATTGATTGACCTCCTTGTTTTTTTGTACTGCGCAATACTTACTTTGTAATTATAGCATACCCTATTTCATCGAATTTGTCAATTACTAAAACAAACAAATTCTACACAGTTATTTTTACATCGGAGTGTCGAAAAAAGTCGAATCAATCATTAATTATATTATATGTGATTTTTATAAACTTGTCAATAGTTAAATTTCACAAAATTCAACAAATTGTTTTGCGCAAATAGCCACATCACTCCCCAAACTTCTCCAAAAACTCCCGCACATCCAGCAACGTTTTCTGCACAGTCACGACCATCTGCCGCAGTTCCAGATTGGGCGCAATCTGATCCGGCACCATAATGACACGCATTTTCGCCCCGGAAGCGCTGCGGATCCCGTTGGGCGAATCCTCCACCGCATAAGTTAGCGCCGGCTCGGTGCCCAGTTCCCGGCACGCAGTCACATATATTTCCGGGTCGGGCTTGCCGTGCTCCACCTGTTCCCCTGTGATAATTGCTTCAAAATATTCTGTCATTTTTGCTGATTCCAGGTGATGCATGGTGCTCTCCCATCCAGTAGAGGTTGCCAGTGCAATTTTCCACTCCTGTTCTTTCAGCCAGTCCAGCAGCTCATAGGCACCCGGCTTCACCGGCATACCATCCGCCAGCATCTCCGCCATAATGGCATGGTTTCGCTGGTGAAACGCCGGATAGTCGAAGTCCGGAAAATGCGCCGCAAAAAATGCCGCCGTATCCCTGCGGTTCAGTCCCCGACAGCCAGCCACCGCCTCGTCGATTCCGGCAAAACCCATCTCCTCAGCCGCACGCCGCCACGCCTGATCCCCCACACGCTCCGTATCAAAGAGCACACCGTCCATGTCAAATACAATTGCTTTCATTGGTTCCCTCCTGGAATTTTTGTTAGTTTCATTGTAGCATGGAAATTGAATGGTGTCAAGTTAGCGTCATATGTTATCCGGTAAGATTGTACCAATGTAGTACCCTGTCACATCTAAAAATGTTTCCTACCCGCTTTCAAAAAGGTTGCTCATACTGCTGGTCCAGCTGAGCACAGCTGGCGCAGGTCCAGGGCTGCGGAAGCCCTGGTGGGGTCAAGGGGCAAAGCCCCTTGTCGCCGTCCGCAGACGGCGAAACTCCCTGCGCCGTACTCCGGCGTGCGGAGAGGGTGGTGAGAAAAAGCGACAGCTTTTTCGAGGCGGGGCGAACAAGACCGCCCCGCCTTGTAAAAGCATTTCAACAAGTTAAACCTTGAAAACGTCCCGGTGGGACGTTTTCAACGAAATAAATTTTTAGATGTGACAGTATACTTACACTAACCGTCAAGATAAAAAGAACTGCCGCATCATTTCATTGACGCAGCAGTTCTCGCAAATTGGTGGGC
>JBJFHO010000086.1:0-3259 GCA_051893675.1 Ruminococcus sp.
GACGCTGTCCCTGGACTCTGCCAGGGCTTCCGCAGCCCTGGACCTGCGCCAGCTGGGCTCAGCTGGACCAGCTTGCCAGGCAACCTTTTTGAAAAAGGCAAAGTAACAAATCTCAATATAACCCAAAACGTTCCAAGCGCTTTCCATTTTGCGCCTGGAACGTTTTTCTTTCAAATCATTTTAACAATCATTCAGCCATAGACAGCATCGTGCCCATAAACACCGGCAATGAAGTTTCCGTATCCACAATGCAGTAAACAAACGGACGGTCAAGGATAACTTCATGCCCCATGGGAATGCAGACATCCGCCATCATAACAACTGTTGCTGCACCGGCTCTGGTGCCGTTTTCATCCACAGCAATATGCGTCTTGTGCAGAACATCGTCGATATAGAGCAAACCAGTTGCCGTTTCTGCCATGTTGGAAAAATCCGCTGTGGGTTCAAATGCGCCGGGCATACCCATTGCCACAAGGATATCCTTCAGACTGCTGTCATAGTCACAGCTGAACTTCGGCAGTCCGGTGATAACAGAGGTCTGTTCCGGATTTGCCAGAGTCTCATGAAGCGACTCCGGCGTCAGTCCGTCCAGATATTCCGTGACCGTAATGCCCTCATTGGGCAGCAATGCCGCAAAGGCATATCGTCCGCCCTCATAATATTTGTAGAATCCGGTGGCGTTTTCATCCTCCAGATAGTAGTATTCATCGGAATACATCATTTCCACAGGCTGGATGCTGCCGTCATAGGCGGTAAACGTCCAGTCGCTGACCTGCTCCTCAAAATAAGGGCTCTGCCATTTTGCGTCAAAGGTCACTGCGTTGATCAGACACATGACGGTAGTGGGATCCAGCTCGTTGATCATCTTCGGAATCATGTAATCTGTACTCTTGGCAATCCAGCTGTTGATGTCCCGAACCGTACTGTCATCAAATGGTGCACTATATGCAGCAGCGCCGTAATAATCTGCATTGGCTTGCAGGAAATCCTGAGAGACCTGGAGACGTTCTGCATCATCTCGATACCAGATGGAATTGGCAGTCAGCAGCTTGCAGGCATCGCTGTCCGGCTGAGAGGTACGCTGAGTATATAAGTACTCGTTCAACTCATCCAGCGGCAGTCCTCCCAGCGTTGTTTCCATTTCCGCTTTTGTCTCACCGTTTGCACCATTCGCCGTCATAGCAAGTGCCTGCATCACGGAATAGGGTGAGATCAGGGTGTTTTTGTCCTCTTCCGCTGTATGCTGCATCAGGGACAGGGCAAATTCCGTCTGCGCCAGAACAAAAGCTTCGTCAGCTTCTGCACCTGCCACATCCCGTGATACCAGATTCGCAAGAAGATCCTCTGCATCAAAGGTAATCCCCTTTTCCAGCAAAGCCTGTTTCAGCAGAGACAGGTCAAATGCATTGACGGTTTCATCCGCATTCATATCTGCCGCCACCCATTCCTCTTGTGTAAAATGTCTCGTGTTCAGCAGATACCGCTGCATCAGCACGGCATCCGAAATACTCAGGGTTCCATCCAGATTGATATCTCCGGCAGTACCTGCCGCCGCTGCACTGCATACGGGCAGACCGGTGACACTCAATACCGCTGCGGATAAGGCTGCGATCCATTTTTGTTTCATCCGTTTCATAAAAATACACCTCTCATTTTCGTTCACGTCATCCGTATCTCCGCCGAGTTCATTCCCGGCACGTGAAAACCCGGAAATTTTTCCTCTCTATCTGGTATAACGAATCAACTGGGAAAAATTGCGGGTTTGAATTGTAAACATTTCAAAAACAATAGGTGTACATTAAAACAAAAGCTATTATTGGCAGGTAACGATATATCCGCTGATATTATCGCCGGATGCAGTGTAATTCTCGCTGGGGATGGTCACATCCACGTCATTTGTGCCGCCGATGGAAACATAGAATACAGAATAGGTTGTCTCGCCCACGGTAATTTCCAGAGGAGCATCGGCAGAATAGCTGTGTACCTTTTCCACATATTCTTCCAGGCAGAGCTTATGCTCCGTCATATACACTGCATGGGGAACGCCTACATAGCGGAAAGTATAGGATCGGCTTTCCTCTCCGGTGACGCTGTCCTTGCCATCGGGATAGCGGACAACAAAGCCATACTCTGCCGCATGTTCGGAGATCCAGGCATAGTCCGGATATTTTTCTGCATTATAATAATCGGAAGTGCCGTCCCCGAAGTTGATTTTCAGATTGAAGCTTCTGCCGCTGTGATAATCGGAATAACCGCCACGGAATCCTGTGCTGCCGCTGTCATAACGGCTGTCCTGATCTTCCTTGGTACGATAGCCACTGAATACCTGCATACCGCTGAAACCAGTTTCTTCCTCAAAAGCTGCCATCATGGCATTCAGCTGTGCAATGGTCTCCTCATCCAGCTGTACTTCCATATCGCTGACGCTGTAGGAACTGTTGCGTTCCTCATAGACGCTTTTCAGCTTCGGATCACCGGTGGGGAAATCATAGCTGTGGTCATTGTTGATAACGATCAGATTGCCCTTATTGACGCCCTTTGCAGAAAGCGTGATCTGCTTTGCGTTTGCACTGGTATTCATGCTGCTTTCTGTGGTAATAGCTGCGGCATCCGTTGTACCTTCTGCTGTAGACTGCACTGTTGTGCTTGTGGCAGTTGCAATTGATGTGGATTCCGTGCTGCTCTCGCCGATATTCAGTCTGCCGCTTTTGTTGCAGCTGTGGAGACAGAGTGCACCGATCAGGATAATGATCAGAAGCATGGGAACGACCACAACGGCAATCCGGTCGAACCGGATTTTCCGGCGCTTGGCGTGACTGCCGCCTTTGACACGGCGGTTCTGATCGGATGTTGTTTTTTTATGCGGCTCCTGAGGAGCGTGTTGATTCGGATTGGGTTTTGTGCTCATGCTGCATAGTCCTTTCTCAAATGGGTTTCTCAGAATCCGGCGGAAACCGGATCGCATTTTCTTTTCTGATTTTTCTATTATACCATAAACCCATCCTCTTTTCAAGTCAAAAATTCTCCTTATGCAGAAATCAGGTGAATTGTGTAGGGGTGAACTTTGTTTGCCCGAAATTTACCAGAAATGTAACCATGGGCGAACAATGGTAGCTCTAACTGCCCAATCACATTTAAAGATTTATTCGTTGATCGTTGAAAACGTCCCACCGGGACGTTTTCAAGGCTTAACTTGTTGAAAAAGGTTTACAAGGGGAAAGCGGTCTTGTTCGCTTTCCCCTCGAAAAGCTGTCGCTTT
>JBJFHO010000087.1:0-3228 GCA_051893675.1 Ruminococcus sp.
GGTTGCTCATCATGCTGGTCCAGCTGAGCACAGCTGGCGCAGGTCCAGGGCTGCGGAAGCCCTGGTGGGGTCAAGGGGCAAAGCCCCTTGTCGCCGTCCGCAGACGGCGAAACACCCCGGCGCATCCTTTTGCGCCACGGAGAAAAGGGGTGAGAAAAGCGACAGCTTTTCGAGGGGGCTGAACATCCTTGGTGAAGTCTGTCGAAGCCATTTCCGCTGGGCTTCGACTGAAAGCGAACAAGACCGCTTTCCCCTTGTAAACCTTTTTCATCAAGCGAAATTTTGAAAACGTCCCGGTGGGACGTTTTCAACGAAATAAATTTTTAGATGTGACAAGGTAATAGTATAAATCGAACAAAATGGCAGCTGCGAACTGCATTGGCAGCTGCATTCCGCATGAACCAGAGAGGATGTACATATGATGAGAACGACAAAGCACTGTGTCCGTATGGCGGCACTGCTTCTGGCAGGGCTCCTGATCCTGACCGGAACAGCGTGCGGCAGTACGGCAACTTCCGGCAGATCTGATACCATGGAGGATATGGATTCCCAGACGCTGGTGTCGGATATGGGCGTGGGCTGGAATCTGGGAGATACCCTGGATGTCTGCGCCGCAGACCGGGATGGGGATGGAAAAGTAAACGAAGCCCCGGCAGAGGGGGAAAAGGTAGACGAAACCCTGTGGGGCAATGTCTACACCACGCCGGAGCTGTTCGATCATCTGAAAGCCGATGGGGTAAAATCTGTCCGCATTCCCGTGACCTGGCGTGACCATATCAGCGACGACGGCAAGAATACCATTGACCCGGACTGGATGCAGCGTGTTCAGGAAATTGTGGATTATGCCTATGACCGGGACATGTACGTGATCCTGAATATCCACCACGATGGCGGCGGCGACCCGGATTTCGGCGCATGGATCCGCACGGATGCTCCTGGCTTTGAGGCTGTCCGGGAGAAATACAAGCGTGTGTGGGAACAGATCGCCGCATATTTTTCCGGCTATGATGAACGGCTGATTTTCGAGTCCATGAACGAGGTGGGCTTTGACAGTGTGGCAAAGGCTCGTGCCTATGACATGCTCAATACCCTGAATCAGGACTTTGTGGATCTGGTGCGTGCCAGCGGCGGCAATAATGACAAGCGGCATCTCCTCATTGCCGGCTACTGGACGGATATTGAAATGACATGCGATGAAAAATTCCGGATGCCCGATGACCCGGCAGGGCACTGCATTGTGTCGGTGCATTATTATACGCCCTATCAGTTCTGTATCACCGGGGAAGAATCCACATGGGGGACAGACGGTGACATCAAGCGGATGCAGGGACTGATCCAGAAGATGGAGGACAATTTTGTCAGCCAGGGCGTGCCGGTGATTGTCGGTGAATACGGCATGGTCTCCACCGATACCAACAGCCGCATTCTGTTCAGTGCAACGCTGACACAGATGTGCCATGAACGGGGAATGGCAACATTCTTCTGGGATAACGGCAGTGAATACGATCGGGAGGCGTATCAGTGGCGCACAGAGGGCTTGATCGAGGCGCTGTGCGAGGCGGTGCAGTAATGGATTATCCCAAACGAAAACATCCCCGGCTAAAGGAATATGATTACAGCCGAAATGGATATTATTTTGTTACCATCAATACACACCGCAATATGCCACTGTTATCCAGTGTAGGGCGGGGGCTTGCTCCCGCCGAAATGCTATCGTTGTCTGCCATTGGAAAGATTGCAGAGGAACAGCTTTTTGCACTGGAAAAGCGTTTTTCATATGTGAAGATTGATAAATATGCAATTATGCCAACGCATATACATGTTATTCTGATTCTTTTTGAGGAGACAGAAAAGACGGCGGGAGCAAGCCCCCGCCCTACGCTGACAGACATCGTTTGTGCGTATAAATCTCTAACGACGAGAATCTGCAATCAGAGGGACAACACACCAGGGAGAAAGATTTTTCAGACATCGTTTTATGAAAAAATCATTCGAAATGATAAGAGTTATTCCGAAGTGTGGCAGTATATTGAGGATAATCCGGTTTGCTGGGAATATGAAAAGCAATTGTAGGATCGTTGCGGAGTAAACCGTATACAGCGGCGGGAGCAAGCCCCCGCCCTACACATTTTGCGGTGAAGTAACACGAAAAGAGCGGCATAATGCCGTTTTTGCAGGGGCGGATATGTTTCGCCAAAAATAATCTATTGCAGGAGGACACAATTATGCAGTATCAGATTCAAGGTCAGCCCTATCCGGTGGTTGTTCTGAACGTTCAGCCGGGAGAAACTGTACTATGCCAGAAAGGCGCAATGGCATGGATGACACCCAATATGGAAATGCAGACAAAGGGCGGCGGACTGGGAAAAATGTTCAGCCGTGCCATTTCGGGAGAGGCAATGTTCCAGAACGAATACACCGCAAAGGGCGGCGAGGGTATGATTGCCTTTGCATCGGCAGTACCGGGGCAGATCATGCCCATTCAGGTGACACCGGACAAGCCCATCGTGGCACAGAAATCCTCGTTCCTGGCATCGGAGCAGGGCGTTTCCTTTGAGATGTATTTCCAGAAAAAGATCGCCGGCGGCTTTTTCGGCGGTGAGGGCTTCATCATGCAGAAGTTCAGCGGAAATGGCATGCTGTTCCTGGAGATTGACGGCAGCGTTGTTTCCTATGAACTGGCACCGGGACAGTCCATGATGGTGGATACGGGCAATCTTGCCGCAATGGATGCCACCTGTACCCTGAATGTAGAGACTGTGAAGGGCGTTGGAAATATGCTGCTGGGCGGCGAAGGTCTGTTCAATACAAAGGTAACAGGCCCCGGCAGAATCTGGCTCCAGACCCTGCCTCTGTCCGGACTGGCAAACGCACTGGCACGAGTAATGCCGTCGTCGAAGTAAGAGAAAGTCAGTTCACATCCTGTAACATCATAACGCACACTTCCCAAAACCCAAACCCCAAAACATAACAAAAAGGCTGTTGCAAAAACAGTAAAATCCCGGTTCACGGGTCGATGTGGGCATCGACCCCTACAAAACGTCACGCAATTGTGGTAATTTGTAGGGTGCGATGCCCATATCGCACCGTGTTCCTGTTGGATTTTGACTGTCTGCAACAGCCTCTTTTTTATTGTTCTCTAGTACCCTTGTCACATCTAAAAATTTATTTCCTTGCAAACGTCCCACTGGGACGTTTGCAAGGCTTTACTTGGTAAGATGGTTTCAC
>JBJFHO010000088.1:0-14697 GCA_051893675.1 Ruminococcus sp.
CAGCTGGACCAGCAGCCTGAGCAACCTTTTTGAAAGCGGGTAGGATACATTTTTTAGATGTTACAGAATACTAGTATTTTTTGAAAAAGTTGCTGGATCAAAAAACTTTATTGTCTATGCTTCGCACAGATATGTTTGGGTAAAAAGCGAGCCATTTCTGATACAAACAGCTTTTGTTCATTTCCACAAAAAATCTTGACTTCTCCGTGAGAATATGGTACAATAAAAATAATTGGATTGACACCAGTGCGAAAAAAGCACGTGCATTCTGTGAAAGGAAGGATTTTATTATGAAGAAATGGATTGCGGCGATCTCCGCCGCAGTGCTGGCATTCACCGGAACGGCTGCGGCTGTACCGACTGTAATGGTAACTGCTGAGCCGAACAGCGAGTACAACTATGGTGAAGCCCTGCAAAAGTCAATGTTTTTCTACGAGGTACAGCAGTGCGGTGAACTGCCGGAGTGGAACGAGGTCACATGGCGTGCTGACGCTATGACAAACGACTATGTTCCCGGCGGCTGGTTCGATGCCGGCGACCACCTGAAATTCACCCTGACGAACGCCTATGCGGCAACCATGCTGGGCTGGGGTCTGCTGGAATACAGTGACGGCGTAGAAAAGTGCGGTCAGACCGAAATGTATGAGAATAACCTGCAGTTTGCGCTGGATTATCTGGTGGGCTGCGACCTGGGCGATGAAATTGTCTATATGATCGGCGAGGGCTCCTTTGACCACGTGTGGTGGGGCGCTGCCGAAATGTACATGGCAAAGTATGAACTGCAGACTGGCAATACAGTTCGTCCGTATTACACCTGCAACGACAGCTGTATTGAAGCACAGATGGCAGCGGCATTGTGTACCGGCTATCTGAATTTCAAGGATTCTCAGCCGGAAAAGGCTGCGGAATATCTGGAGCATGCAAAGGCATTGTTCGACCGTGCCGACAAGAACCGTTCCATCGGTGACGATACGGAAGAACAGGCATATTATAAGATATCCACATTCTATGACGATCTGTTCTTTGCAGCAAACTGGCTGTATATGGCAACCGGCGACCAGAAGTATCTGGATCTCTGCGAGAGTGATTATATTTCTCAGCTGGGACGGGAGCAGCAGTCCAGTGAACTGAAATTCACATGGGGTCACTGCTGGGACGATACACAGCAGGGCGGCACACTGCTGTATGCGATCAATACCGGCGATGCCACATGGAAAGATCAGTTCAAGAAGCATCTGGAATACTGGACAACCGGCTATAACGGCGCACGTATCACCTATACGCCGGACGGTCTGCCGTGGCTGTTCCAGTGGGGTTCTCTCCGTCATGCCACAACAACAGCATTCCTGGCATATGTGGCAGTGGACGAACTGTATGCCGATGATGCAAGCCTTGTGACAAAGTACACGGACTTTGCAGATAGCGTCATGAATTATTGCTTCGGCGATAACTCTGCAAACTTCAGCTATGTCGTTGGCATGGGTGAGGATTATCCCAAGGCATGGCACCACAGAACCTCCAGCGGCGCATGGAATGACAAGTGGAGTGGTATCGGTCAGACCGAGGGCGAGGATGCCAAGGAGCACGCCCATATCCTGTATGGTGCACTGGTCGGCGGTCCGGATCAGAACGATGGTTATTCTGACAAGATCGGTGACTATCAGTATACCGAGGTTGCCATTGACTATAACGCAGGCTATACCGCAGCACTGTGTGCTATGGTAGAAAAGTACGGCGGCACTTCTGACCCGGATTTCCCGCCCACTGAGACACCGAAGTGGGATGAGTTCTCCATTTCCGCTTCTATCAACCAGTCTGCATCCAGCTATACCGAGCTGAAAGTGTTCGCTCTGAACCACACAGCATGGCCGGCAAGAGTTATCAAGGATCTGTCCTACAATTACTATTTCGATATCACCGAACTGGTTGAAGCCGGATACTCCATTGATGATGTTTCCGTGAAGATCGGCTATGACCAGCACGCATCGGATAAGGGGGCAATGTCCATTTCCGATCCGATTCAGTATGACGGCAATATTTACTATGTGAAGCTGTCCTTTGCAGACGGCAGCGTGGTAATGCCTACGGGACAGTCGGAGCACCGCAGCGAGTGCCAGTTCCGTATTTCTATTCCGGATAACATCCAGGGCGTGTGGGATCCCACCAATGACTATTCCTATGAAGGACTTACCCAGGGCGGCGAGGATGCCATGGTGATCACGGATAAGATCACCATGTATGACGGAGATACCCTCATCTGGGGTGTCGAGCCGGACGGCACCACACCGGAAGTTACCACACCCACCACAAAGCCGGCACAGACTACCACGACTACAGAAACTACCACTACCGCCAGTTCTGTTTCGGAAACAACCGATTCGGATATCTACACTACTGAAACAACGACTGAAGGCACTACAGTGATTTACGATGCGGACTTCAGACTGGGTCTCGAGATTGCATCTCTTCCGGATAAGCTGACCTACACTTCCTCGGATACAGAACTGGATCTGGCAGGTCTGACACTGAATACATATTTCATTGAAGAAAACGGCGAAGAAGTAAATACCGGAAACAGCATCACAATTGACGATATCAAAGAGCCATACAGCATCGAAGTTTCGGGATTTGATCCTTCTGCGACCGGCACGCAGACAATTACCCTGACATACAGCACATATAATGACATCCTGAGTAAAAATGTATTTGCTACGGCTTCCTTTGATATCACCGTCGGCGACGGCGAAAGCACCACAGCGGATTCTTCCACAACAACCACAACTACCACCGCATCCTCTGGCAGTGTATCCGGTGTAACGCTCTATGGTGACGTGAACCTGGACGGCAGAGTGGACATTACCGATGCGGTTCTGCTGAACAAGGCATCTGCCGGTTCTGTTTCCCTGAATGACCAGGCAGCAGCAAATGCCGACTGCAACGCCAACGGCGAACTTGGCTCAGATGATGCCATTGCTCTGCTGAAATTCCTGGTACACCTGATTAGTTCTCTGCCCACGGAATAAAACAACAGGCGAAAGCTATTTTTAATTATGACAAAGACGGACATCTCTTCGTGAGGTGCCCGTTTTTTGTAGGAGAATATGGTTTGTTCGTAAAGTTATTCCGTTGAAAACGTTCCACCGGAACGTTTTCAGGATTCATAAAATCTGATACAGCAGCACAAAAAACCTGCACCAACGGATCATCTCCGTCAGTGCAGGTTTCTTATATTATCTCAAATCGAATTGCATGTTCTTACGATGCATCCGGCAGGCTCTTAATGAGGGATACCAGGAATTTCAGGAGCACCAATGCATCGTTATTGCTCAGCTCGTTGTTGGCATCGCAGTCTGCATTCCGTGCCGCCTGTTCTCCCAGGGATACCGCACCGCAAGCCGCCTTGTTCAGCAGAACCGAGTCTGTGATGTCTACTCTGCCGTCCATATTTACGTCACCATACAGAACGCTGGTATCAGCACTGACAGTGCTTCTGGAGGTCGTCGTGGTGGTATCCTCGGCAGAATCATCTGTGCTGGAGACAGTGCCCGGAGCAGTTGTTTCCGCAGAAGTTGTTGTGTCGGAAGCTGTTGCCGAGGTAGTAGCTGTTGTGCCGGAAGCACTTGCAGAAGAAACTGTAGTCTCTGTGGATTTGGTTGTGGTTTCCGTGGATTTTGTAGTAGTTGTGCCGGCAGTAGTCGCCGTAGTCTCAGCCGGTGTAGTCGTTGTGACAATGATGGGATCTTCCGCACCGGAGATCTCACCCTTGATAATACCGCAGCCTACTGTGGACATATAAACTGTACCAAAGGTGTTCATATCGCCTACCAGGAAGTTACCGTTTCCGGTACCGCCGTAGAGCTTGTTCTGATTGATCAGTACCCAGGATTCGCCGCCGTCAACAGAGCGATAGATGCCCTCCGGATCGGATTCCTGAGGCTTGCCGTACATATAAAGGGTATTCACACCGCCTGTTTTTTCCGGTGCACCGTAGCCAACGGTCTTGCAGTAGAAGACATCCAACTGCTCTACTGTTTTGCCGCCGTTTGTCACGTGATACATACCGTACCAGCCTGCGCCCAGGATGATGTTATCCTCACCCAGATAAGCGATTCTGCCGGCGCTGTCACACTGGTCGTACATGCAGATATCTGTACCGGTAAAGGTCTTGCCGTAGTCGGTGCTCACATAGAATGTGTAGTGTGCATCAGAGAAATCCGGTGCCGACTTGGAATAGAACCAGGAGGAATTGTAGTAGGTCGCATAGGCATAGACAACATTGGGCTGATCCGGTTCTACCAGCATATAGGTGGTTTTGGAACCATATGTGGAACTAATGCCGGAGCAGCTGTTCCATGTCTGTCCCCAGTCGTCAGAATAGCTGACATTGCCGTCATCCTTGCCGGATTTGAAAATACGGTAAGTGCTGTCGTCCAGCTGTGTGATCGCAGCCTTTCCGCCGGGAGAGTTTGCCATTGTTGTCCAGGTCTTGCCGCCGTCAGTGGTGTAAAAGCCGGAAGCGGTGTCGTTCTGATTTTCAGCAACACGAACCATTACATCCGGGTTCTGCGGGCAATAGGCAATGGCACAGGTGGAACCCATGTTGGGCTGGTACTGTTCGCCGGAGATGGAAGTGTCTGTATGCTTGAAGCCGTCATAGTCGCCGATGGCAGAATATGCTGCGCCGCCGGGAACACTTACCATATCCAGTGCAACGACTTCTTCAATGCCGTTGGGGTGGAAGTAGAATGCAGGAGTTTCATCCCAGGTGTTGTCGCAGGCAAATACGCCGTTACCGGAAGTGACAAACAGCCGGTCGCTGTCTCTCGGATCCAGTACGATGGCACCTGCCCAGTGGATGGCCTTGTACTGTACCCATGCAAAGCCGCCGTCCTGGAGATATTCTGCCTCCAGAGGCTGTCCCCAGCCTTTGGTATTGCCGGGTGTCATGCTGGTCCAGGTCTTGCCGCCGTCTTCGGATTTGAAGAAACGGTCGCCCCATGCGGGACCGTGTTCGTCAGACCATTCTTCCCACATCTGGGAATACCACAGACCGCAGGTAGTTGCGATCAGTCTGTTAGAATCGTTGGGGTCACTGAAAACAGCGCCGAAGCCGTTTCCGGAGGGAGAAATATCTGTCACTTCGCCTGTTTTGGTATTGTATTTGTATGCGCCGCCGGCACTGCCGTCGAATACGATACCGGCAACATAGCTGATAAGCAGATTGCCGTCAGCATCCACATTGATGCGGGACGGGTAATAGTTTGTGGGAAGATCAGCGCTCAGGGCTTCAAAATCATCACTGCCTACATCGGCAACATGGACATTGGTCTGTCCCGAAATGGAGGTGGCAACATAGACCTTTCCGTCCTGGATCGCAACCGAAGCCACACCGTTCTGGTGATTGTACTCGTCGCTGGTGATGGATTTTACCATATGGTCATCCCAGGTGGGCCATTTGATGGTGCTGGTGAACATGCCGAGATCGTCATAGCCCTTTACCGGTGTCCAGGTGGAGCCGCCGTCCTCACTCATGATCAGCGCAGAAGAACCGCCTGCAACATCGCCGCCGCAATACAGAATATCCGGATTGTCCGGGTCAATTGCAATGGCTTCGCCGCACTGTCTGCCGTCACCATTGCCGTGTACCTGGATCAGGTCAGTGACGTCGATCTGATCAAAGGTCTCTCCGGCATCGTGAGAACGGAAAATGACAGTGCGTGCGCCGCTGAAATAAGCACATCCGCAGAGCAGATAAATCGTATTGTCATCGTTGGGGTCGAGACACATGGCGTCCACACTCAGAAGACCACGGTCCTCTTCGTTCAGGAATGCCAGGAGCTGTACCCACTCTTCCTTGTCGTAGTCGTACCGATAGGCACCGCCTACGTCAGTACGGGCATACATCTGGTCATCACCGGTGATAATACCGGAGACAAAGCCGCCGCCGCCGATTTCCACGGTGTCCCAGTTCATTGAGGCTTCAACAGATTCTGTCGCCTGGGCTTTCAGCGGTGATACAACACTGGCAGTGCCAATGCCGGTGCACAACAGAACTGCCGCCGTCAGAACCGAAATACATTTGTTCTTTTTGTTCATGGATGATCCCCTTTCCAAAGAATTTGGCAGTGCAAATATCCCATTGCACTGCCGGGCAGATATCAATTTTATACTTTCTTATTATACCATACTTTGTGCAGAATTGCAAGAATGAAATAACATTGTATCCAGGATTTGTGCATTGTTTCTACAGAACAGGGCGATTTTCCGGCAATATGCACAATATTCTCAATATTGCACAAAAACTGGGGAGAACATTTGGCGAATTTACCACATGACAGTCCAGGAAAAGTGTGGTATAATACAAGAGATGTAACCGCTTTGTAAGATTTAGATGGTTTTCTTGTTAGAAACATTACAATTTGGAGAAAAAGCAAGAAGAAAAACGACAAAGAAGTAAAAACAGAGAGAAAGGGAACGATTATGGCGAAACGATCGAAAGACGGCGTCTGGGAACGCTTTTCGAGAACAGGAGTTATCTTGATTTTATTGTACGTGATGTTTATTATTCTGGGCTTTGCAGTGCGTCTGCTGTTCTTCTCGGACGAACGGAGCACGAGCATTGTTCCCGATAACAACAATGTCATTGCCTCGGCAGAGGGCACTGCAGTACAGAGCACGAATGCTCTGGAAACAGAGGGAAACAGCGAAGCGACCAATGCCAATATTCTGGAACTGAAAGTCGATCAGCAGTTTCTGGCAGTGCTGGAGGGAAACACGGCAGGAATTGCAGTGAACATGTCCACCACTGGTCAGGCAAGTGCCGGCGATCTGGTCTGGAGCAGCAGTGATGAATCCGTTGCGACAGTGGACGCTTCCGGTACGGTTACCGGCGTGAAGCAGGGTAAGTGCGATATCACCGTTGCAGTAAAGGGAAACGATGGGATCTCCCAGACTGTGCCGGTGACAGTACGGAAACTGGAACAGAAAGACGGCTGCACTTATGTTGACGGCATTCTCATTGTCAATAAGACCTATGGTCTGCCGGAAAGCTTTGATCCGGGACAACTGGATGCGACTGCAAGGGCAGCTTTTGAGCAGCTGAAAGCAGATGCCGCAAAGGAAAATCTGAGCATCTATATTGGTTCGGATTACCGGGACTATCAGTATCAGGTGACCATTTATAACAATTACAGCGAGCTGTACGGCTGGGAAATGGCGGATACTTTCTCAGCACGTCCGGGACATTCTGAGCACCAGACAGGATTGACCATTGACTGCAATACCATTGATGACGCATTCGGTGATACGGAAGAAGCAGAATGGCTGGCGGAACACTGTGCGGACTATGGCTTTATCGTGCGATTCCTGGAGGGAAAAGAGGATATCACCGGTTATAAATATGAGCCGTGGCACATCCGCTATGTAGGCGTGGATATTGCAAAAGAAATGAATTCCCTCGGCTTGACTCTGGAGGAATACCTGGGTGTGGATTCTGCATATACCACGCCATGGGAAGGCTGATTCACTTTATAATAGTATGACAGATCTCCGTGCCTCCGGGTGCGGAGATTCCTTGCATCTTGCAGAAAGGAGGGCAATATGTTTCTTTTGCAGCTTCTGCTGGGCTTTGCCGCACTTATTGGAATGGGCTTTCTGCCGCATCCCTTTGGAATTATTCTCTTTCTTGCCTGGGCAGCGCAGCTGATCTTCTGGAAACTGTTACGGGAATATTATCCTTATGCTGACCGGGTGCGTGGATATCCCACAGCGGAACGGGGCGTGTACCGCCGTCTGTTCAGCCGGAAAGCTACGCCATCCTTGACGCATCTCACAGTACCGGAGCAGTCCGTTCTGGCACAGGATGATGCCGGAAACCTGTTTCAGATCATCCGCTATAAGCATGTCCTGTATTTCCGGATGCTTCGTCCCAGACACAGCCTGAACGATGATGCATTATTACAAAGCCATCTGGTGACATATTACCCCAATCTGAGCAGCGGCAAAAAATGCGGCAAGAAAGATTTCCGGTTTCCTGTGAGTCAGGTACAGTCTGTCTCCTATATAGAAAAACCTGTGGAAAATACACGATATGCGGCTTTCGGTATCCTGCAACTGGAAATGCAGGACAATGCGGATAAGAGACCACACCGCTATTATCTGCTATCGAAGTCGTCTGCGGCAGAACTTGCCCGTATGTTCGAGCCTGTGCCCTTTGTGGATGAAACGAAAATGGCGCCGGAATATAACACAGTCTGGAGTGTTTTGAAAACATTGGGGACACCGAGACTTTGTAATCTGATATTGCAGGTGGGGCTGTGGTTTTCCACGGCGTGGCTTCTTTCTTTTACAATGTTGTCATCGTCGTATTTGTCTTTGCCTGTGACATTCTGGCTGATCTGCACTGTACTTCTGATGCTGCTGTGCTGGACAAATGGCAGCCTTTTCTTCTGGGGAAAGGCGGATGATACAGAGCAGCCGGGGTTATTTGGAACATCGCCCTGTGTACACTATGCATTATTTGCGCCAATGCTGTTTCTGCTTTACTATGAATCATACCGCAGTAATCCGGCAGGGGATGGGCTGGGACGATACGTCCTGATCTGTGCAATATTTGGTGTTGTATTGTGTCTGCTGTTTCTCTGTACGTGCCGGAACCGGACAGCTTCTGGTATTGCCTGGATGATCGGACTTTCCCTGTTGTTTTCCTGCCTGTCTGTAGGAGTAGGAAACCATGTTTATGATCCGTATCCGCCATTGGAAGAAACTGTGACAGTTGTAGAAAAGGAGCATCACAGCGGCGGTGCAAAAAGTCCGGGTTGGGATGAACTGACATTACAGCGAAAGGACGGCACAGAAGAGACGTTGAGTAACTGTGCAATTTATGACGATGTGGAAATGGGAGATACCGCCATCTTGCAAACCCATGCCGGATTATTTGGAATCGGCTATTACACAGCAAAATTACCCTGAATTGAAAAAAATTACGCGTAACCCATAAAAAAATTTCAAAAACCCATTCCCAAACGAAGAAAAATGTGTTATAATAGAACCAAAGCCGCCCGAATCCAGGGGAAACCTGATGATTTGCGGCAAAACTATCAAAAAAAGAGGTTTTTGAGATGGAAATCAAGAAACAATTGACCACATGTCCGAAGGAGAAGCCCCAGGACGAGAGCAAGCTGGGCTTCGGTCATATCTTCACGGACCATATGCTCATGATGCCCTATGACGAGGGTCAGGGCTGGCACGATCCGGTGATCCTGCCTTATGGGGATATCACCCTCAGCCCGGCGGCAATGTGCCTGCACTACGGTCAGACCGTGTTCGAGGGATTGAAAGCATACCGCCGTGCAGACGGCGGCGTACAGCTGTTCCGTCCGGAGGAGAACTTCAAGCGTCTGAACCGTTCCAACGAGCGTCTGGTCATTCCGGAACTGCCCGTTGAACTGGGCATGCAGTGCCTGAAAGAACTGGTTTCTGTAGAAAAGGACTGGGTACCCCATCAGGAAGGTGCGTCCCTTTACATCCGTCCGTACATTTTCGCTACAGATCCGTTCCTGGGCGTACATCCGGGCGAACACTATCTGTTCATGATTATCCTGTCTCCGTCCGGTCCGTACTATGCAAGCGGTCTGGATCCGGTCAACATTTATGTTGAAAACAAGTATGTCCGCACTGTCCGTGGCGGTACAGGCTATGCCAAGACCGGCGGTAACTATGCAGCTTCACTCCATAGCCAGGACGATGCCTATAAGCAGGGCTACTCCCAGGTACTGTGGCTGGACGGCGTAGAGCAGAAGTACATCGAAGAAGTAGGCGCTATGAACATTGCCTTTGTCATTGACGGCGAGGTTGTGACACCGTCTCTGGAGAGCGGCTCGATTCTGTCGGGTATCACCAGAAAATCTGCTCTGGAACTGTGCCGCAGCAAGGGCATTCCGGTATCCGAGCGCCGTATCACCATCCAGGAGATCGCCGATGCCTATGATGCAGGCAAGCTGACAGAAGTATTCGGCACAGGTACTGCCGCAGTTATCTCTCCGGTAGGCCACCTGAAGTGGGGCGACAAGGTCATGATCATTAACGACAACAAGATCGGACCTGTTTCCCAGATGATCTACGACACCCTGACCGGCATCCAGTGGGGCAAGATTCCGGACGAATTCGGCTGGATCGTTCCCATTGACTGATTGCGATTATGCTGAAAGAAATTCTTTCCCCCAAGACCTGTGCAGAATGCAGACTTTGCTGCGGCTTTGACTGCACCGACCTCTGGGAACTGCCGGTTCTGCCGGCGGAAACCGTGGAAGCTGTTCGCCGCAGAGATTCTGCCGTCACCCTTACAGCGGCAGGCGAGGAACAGACCTTTGCCCCGCCGGAACTCCGGGAGAGCGAAATCTACGCCTGTCCCATGCTGGGAGAATCCGGCTGTACCATGGGTGAGGAAAAACCCTTTGACTGCAAGATCTGGCCGTTCCGCATGATGCAGGATGAGTCCGGCGCTTTGCGGATTGCCGTGGCGTCTTATTGTCCGGGCATGGAGCAGTATACAGAGGAGCAGCTCCGGGACTTCTTGTCTCAGGGACTGGCACAGCAGATTCTGGACTATGCCAAAGAGCATCCGGCTCATGTGAAGCCCTTTTCGGCGCAGTATCGGATGATCTGGTGAATTTTGCTTGCAATACTAATTCTCCATCAAACTATTGAAATAGTTTGATGGAGAGCGTGTGCTAACCACTCGCCATTTTATGCATTCTCATGCGCCGCCTGTGGTGGCTATGAAAATAGTAAAGGTAACACGATAATGAAAACAACCTGGGAAGCTTTGTTCTTCTCAGGTTGCTTTTTTGACTTACTAAATTAGATTTTATTCATCGTTTTTATTGAAAAACGAATATAATAAACCAAAAACGATTATTCCAACAACAGCACCGCCCATGATCCCAAAGCAAATACCCATTGAGATATTGCCTGTAACTGCACCAAGTATCATGCCGACGCTGATGCCTAATGAAATACAAACTGGCAGTGCAAAAATAGCGAGCACTTTTTTGGATTCCGGTTTTTTAGACATTCTGATATTCCTCCTGAAAATCTGATTTATTATCACACCAATTATACCACCAGAAGAAACAAAAGTCAATCCAATCACAAAAACGCAAAGCCACTTCTGACACACCGCATCAGAAGTGGCTTTCATACAATCTTATCAATCCCACGTCAGTGATTCACTTTTTGGCTTCACATTTACCTCATTGTCCAGCGCAGCAACGAGCCGGTTCCAGGTTGCCGCATCGACTTCGCCGGACGGTGGAGCACTGGTCAGCTTCTGGAATTCCCGGACAGCGTGTGCAGTGGTATTGTCAAACACACCGCTTGCCTGCACAGGGGGCAGCTGGGGGAAAACCGACTGGATCGCCTGTAGGATACCCTGAATGAGATACACGCCGGCACCCTTGTCGCCGGGGGAATAGCTGCTGACGCCTGCCGGAAAGAGGACGATGGCATTCAGCGGCGGAACGACCTCTTCCAGATATGCTTCCACAAGTGCATTCCATGTGGCGGTATTTGCTGCGCCATTGGGACGTAGCTGGTTTTTCTGTTGAAAATCCCGGACAGCGGCGGCAGTTTTGGGGCCATAGATGCCGTCCGGCGAAACATGGGGCAGATTCTGGACATGGGCAAGCCCGTGCAGATAGGTCTGCAATTCCCGGATATGCTCCCGTTTTTGTTCTTCGGTATAGGCCATTTGCGCACCTCCTTATCTGATAATATACCCCGGCGCCTGATACGGCTGCTTGTTATACCCATATTTCAGATCTGAATACAGACTTGTAATGGCATTCCAGGCAGCCGCACCCACTACGCCATTCTGAGGATATCCGAACTGCCGCTGAAAGGCAATGACGGATGCCTTTGTCATAGGCCCGAAATAGCCTGTGGCATTTACCGCCGGTATCTCCGGATAAGTCTCGTGGATATAGGAGAGATACGTTTGCAGCAGCTTCACATATTCGCTGGTAGTGCCTTCCCGCAGGACAACGCCGGGATAGAGTACCACATCATTGACAGTGGTATCAATGGGTACGGATTCCACAATGCCGGAGTATGCATCGAACATGGCATACCAGGTGTCGCCGTCCACGATCCCCGTCTGGGGCAGCCCGAATACTTGCTGCAAAGACTTCACGGAAGTCTCCGTCTGTGCCCCGAAATAACCTGTAATTTCCACAGGTTGCACTGCTGCATAATAGGCGCCGATGACAGCAAGATAATACTGAATCGTGCGGACATCCTGCCCCTGCATTCCGATTTGCAGCGTGCCTGTGAACTGCTGTTCCACTTCTTCCATGGTCAGCCCCTCGGAGTTCAGCTCTGCCAGATTCTTGACGCTGGTGAAAATATAGGCGATCTGATACCAGGTGGCTTCGTTGACTACACCAGTCTCCGGCAAACCGAAAATATCCTGAAATACCTTTACGGCATCCTCTGTAATGTAATCGAAATCGCCTACCACATCGCCGATTTTCGGGATAGCAGGATAGTTTCTGGAGATGCGGTTGAGCTGTACCTGAATGGTGCGTACCGGGTCACCGCTGTATCCCAACTCCAGGGGGAATCCGGGATAGGATGGCGTGTGTGTCATAACGGGTACATTTGACACGATGTCAATATTTTCGCCGTAATAATATTGCAGGATCTCATACGGCGTCATGCCCTGCTGCGCCAGGGGAACGGTGCCCCATTGGGACAGCCCTTCGCATGTCACTGTAGTGCCGTTGCAGAATGCAGTGAACATCGGCTCCACACTTCCCTGCCGGCGAACGTAGGAGTTGAATAATTCGTCTACCAATTGGGCGACATTTTCGAATACCTCTCTGCCGTATATGTACTTCTGGTCAAACTGGGTGGAGTTGGTGATGTCAAAGGGATATCCTCTTGCCCGGTACCATTCCGTGTAGATGCGGTTGAGGGCAAAGCTGACAATGACGTAGATATTGGCACGGAGAGAATTCTCCGGCCATGTGGGATAAATTTCGCTGGATGCCACGTTTTTGATGTAATCCGGAAAGGAAACAGTGACATTTTCCCCATCATCCTGGGGACGTCCCAGATGTACGGTAATGTTTCTGGGGATATAAGGTTCTCCGACTGGCATAGTGTTTCTCCTTAAAGATTGGGCTCAGTGTTGCGGTATGTGATGGTCTCCGGCTCTTCCTGGGGATAGATGGGCAGGGGAATCATGGAAAAGATCTGACGGGATGTAATGCCGGCGAAAACCGGCACGTTTTCGCTGACCTGACGGTAATAGCCCGAAGCGTATACACTCACATCATAGGTGCTGTAGGGCTGCAATTTCTCGTTCTGATCCAATGACAGGGAAGCTGCCGGAACGGGCAGAGCAATTTTCTCCGTTTCACCGCTTTCGTTGGTGACCGCCACATGCTCCAGTTCCATCTGCGTGCCGGTGCCGTTGGTGATGAGAACGGAAACACCGGGGATGGCTCTGGCGTTTCCGGCAGAACGTGTGATGACCTGGAGCCAGCCAATGGCAGTCTGTGGCGCATTTCCTCGCTGCTGTGTTTCCGGCTGAATTTCCATCTCCGGTGCAGGACTGGGCTGTTCCGGCATAGGCGCAGGCTCCGCAGGAATCACAGGTTCCGGCGCAGGTGTTGGCTCCGGCATGGGTACAGGCTCTGGCACTGGTGCTGGTTCCTGTTCAGGCTGTGTCTCTGGTTCGGGCATTGGCTCTGGCTCCGGCGGTGCAGCAGGCTCCGGTTCCGGAATCGGTGCAGGTCTGGGCACCGGGGCTGGCTCTGGTGTTGGAATAGACTGGGGCGATGCAGAAGCTGGCGGCGCAGGATTTGCCGCCTGTGCGTTGCGGTACAGCCGCATAAGTTCCTCCTGATATTCCTCCGGTGTACGGGGGTGCTGGTTCTGATTTGGCATGAACAATTTCCTCCTTCGAAAAATGCAGCAGTCATGATGCAACTGATACATGTTTATGCGTGCTGCCTTGCGGATATGCCGAAAAAAGGGAGCCATATTGCAGGCTCCCTCTGAATCAGCGCCGTTCCGTTGCAGCTGACGGCTCTGTCAGTGCGTCTCTTCGGAAGAGGAACGTCATACACCAGAGTGCAGAGATCGCAACCAGAATATAGATCGCACGGCTGATGAATGATGCTGCGCCGCCGAAGATCCAGGCGACAAGGTCAAATTCAAATACGCCGACCAGACCCCAGTTGATACCGCCAATGATCAGCAGGATCAGTGCAAGCTTATCCCACATAGCATTCACCTCATTTCCGCACTCGCTGTAAAAATACTTGTCCGCTTTCTACAGATGTGCAGAAATAGTATTCCACGAGAGAGAAGTGTTATACATGAGGTGCAGTATGCGGGAAAATACAGCAAAATTCGACAAAACTTGTGGAAAAACCGACGCATTTTTTCATAATAATCAATAATACCGCACCATTCTTTTTGTGCATTTCTACAAAAAAACCGATTTTACCGGAAATTTAGCGAAATTCCCTTGACGATTGCAGGGGGATTGTGTATAATATAAAAGGTGATAAACTGATTGGATGAAAGAATGTCTTCGACTGAAAACCTCTTTTTATTCATGGTTTTATCGAATTTTTCATTTGATTTTATCACTCGTTTTGTTGTCTCCTTTCTTTTGTTCTACTGATT
>JBJFHO010000089.1:0-14589 GCA_051893675.1 Ruminococcus sp.
GCCTACGGAGACGAGCCGGATGAGACATTTGAAGAATAATATCACATTGTGGATAAGACACATTGTCCCTACATGGAATGTCTCATATTTCCGTGAAATAAGATACGCCACCCTTGACAAGCTGCACACGCAGTGATATAATAAAACGAACAGAAACGAAAGGAGCGATAGTCCAATGCGGGATTGTTTTTGCTAAGCATGTATGAAACATTTGTACAATTCGTAAGACGGGCAAGGTATGCCTTGCCGTCAGTCTTGCGCTGCTTGCAGAAACGACCCATAGACTGTCACTCAGAAAGAAACGCCGGCGGATTTTTGTCTGCCGGCGGATGTGCTGCGCATAACCTCTGAGACGCTGTGGGAGAATTTCTCCTGCGGCGTCTGTTTTTGTGTCACAGACACAGAAGGGAGGAACTATGCCTTATATTCATATTTCAGATGTAACCTTTGCCTATGAGGGACAGGAAACACCTTTGTTTGACCATATTTCTCTGCAAATCGACACCCGCTGGAAGCTGGGGCTTACAGGACGGAATGGGAGAGGAAAAACTACCCTGCTGCGGCTTATGTGCGGCGAACTACCCTATACCGGGAGCATTCGCAGCGATTGTGTCATCCGCCGGTTTCCGCCGCAGGTGACGGATCCTGCCTGGCTGACGTGGGATGTGCTGGAGGAATGCGCTGCCGGCATCCCGGGCTGGCAGATACAGCGGGAATGCACCAGATTGGGGATCACTGAGGAAATGCTGTACCGTCCTTTCGAGACATTATCCGGCGGCGAACAGACACGGGCACTGCTGGCAGTATCCTTTTTGCAGGAGGATTGCTTTTTGCTGCTGGATGAACCGACAGGTCATCTGGACGGACAGGCGCGGCAGCTGGTGGCGGAGTTTCTGGCACGGCAGAAGGGGTTCCTGCTAGTTTCCCATGACCGTGCTCTGCTGGACGGCTGTGTGGATCATATGCTGGGACTGAACCGCAGCAGTATGATACTGCAAAAGGGGAACTTTTCCACATGGTGGGAGACCATGGAGCAGAAACAGGCACGGGAACTGGAGGAAAACCAGAAGCTCCGCCGGGAAATCGACCGCCTGGCAGAGGCATCACGCCGTACGGCGAACTGGTCAGATAAGGTGGAACAGACCAAAAATGGCACACGCAGCGGCGGTCTGAAACCGGATAAGGGCTATATCGGACATAAGGCGGAAAAAATGATGCGCCGTTCCAAGTCCATTGCGGCACGGCAGGAAGCTGCAATGGAACAAAAGGCTGCATTGCTCCACGATGTGGAAACTATGGATGCCCTGAAACTGCCCCAGCTGCCCTGCCGTGGCACATCGCTTGTGGGACTGCATCAGGTGCAGATCATATATGACCCGTCCCATCCAGTCTGTCATCCGGTACAGCTGACACTGGAACCGGGAGAACAGCTGGCATTGTGCGGCGCCAACGGCTGTGGAAAATCCAGTCTGCTGCGGCTCATCTGCGGTGAGGAAGTACCTCATACCGGTGACGTATACCGCCAGAGCGGTCTGCGAATTTCCTACGCCGGACAGGAACCTTCCCACTTAAAGGGATCTATTGCTGCATATGCCGAAACCCTGGGTGCCGATGAATCTCTGCTGAAAACCATTCTGCGTAAGCTTGGATTTGAACGGTGGCAGCTGGAGACAGATATGGATTTCCTCAGTATGGGACAGAAGAAAAAAGTGCTTCTGGCAGGCAGTCTTTGTACCCCTGCCCATGTGTTTGTCTGGGATGAACCGCTGGGCTTTCTGGATGTTTATTCTCGGATACAGTTGGAACAACTACTGTTACAAGCAAAGCCAACACTGCTTTTTGTGGAGCATGACGCCATGTTTACGGAACGGGTCGCTGCACGATGTGTGGAGATCACTGGGTTGGAAGCGTAAACTGCGTCATGTCCAGCCCTTCCAGGGTCAGCAGGCGTATCTTGCGTTCCATGCCGCCGAAATAGCCCGTCAGGTCACCATTTGCACCGACTACCCTATGACAGGGAATCAGGATCGCAATGGGATTGCGCCGGACAGCACCGCCCACTGCCTGTGCGGACATTTTCGCTTTGCCCATTTCGATGGCTGCCTGTTTTGCAAGCATACTGTAGCTTGCAGTGAAGCCGTAGGGGATATTTTGCGTCAGACGCCAGATGCGCTGCTGAAAAGGAGTACCTTTCGGCGCAATGGGCGGCAGGTCTCCCGGATTTGTTCCCTGGAAATAACGCTCCAACCAGCGGATGGTTTCTGCCAGGACAGGGGATTCTTCCTGGGGCATAGTGAGCGATACATCGAAACGTGCTTCCAGAAGAGCGTTTGTATCTGCTGTCAGTCGGAGATCTCCCAGAGGAGAATGATAGATGGTCTGTGTTTGCATCGGCAGGACTTCTTTCATCATATTTTGTGTTTATGATAGCATATTTCTTTGCATGGTGTCAATGTTAAGCAATGATTTTTTCAGATTTTGTGCAAAAAACAGAGTATCCGCCTTGACAACAGGAAAAAGATATGATATAATTTTATTAAATCTATCCGTATTTCACGGAGGAAATTTTTACAACCGGGGTGAACATACAATGAATCAATCTAGCGGAAAAGCAACTGCGGCACTGGTGCTGGGTATCATCTCTCTGATCGGCATCTGCATTCCCATTGCAGGCATTATCTGCGGTATCGTTGCTATTGTACTGGCAATAATGGCAAAGAAGGAAGGCACTACTGGCGGCAAGCAGACAGCTGGTTTGGTGCTGGGCATTATCGGTATTATTTTAGGTATCGTAATGTGGATTGTCAATGTGGTTATCCTTGCCGGAAGCGGCATCATGGACGCCATTCAGAGCAATATGTAATGAACACGAGAAGGACACAAGCGGTCGCGCGCCTGTGTCCTTTTTGTGTCTGATACTAATCCCATATCAACCTGTTGAAGAATTTGCCGCTATCATTTCGTCACTCTGCGTTGCCCGCCCTTGGCAGGCGACAGCCTGCCTGCGGTTGGGCGCCTTGATTGACAAAACGCTATCTGGCAACTTCTTCAACAGAACGATAAGGGATTAGTATGAAAAAACAAAAGCGCAGAGAACCACTTCGGAACTCTGCGCTTTTTGCTATTATGTGGAATGAGGTGTTAGGGATGAGGGTATCGCCTGCGGCAATAGATTGGAAGTGGAATTTATGCCGTCACTCCTCATGATATATCATTGTAACCGCATGGTGATAATTGCAGAAAGTACGGTCAGAAATCCGCCGCCTATCCCGACGATTGCCGGGAGAATGCCCCCCTTTCCCACCATGAGACTGGCAAATCCGCCCAGTACGGCGCATCCGCCCAGGATGGCGGCAACCAGCGTGGATACGTACATCAGTGCACCGACTGCCAGAATGGCAAGTACCAGGGCAATTATGCCCAGCATCAATGCGGTGGCTTCTTTCGGGGTACGTTCTTTCTTTTCCCGCTTCGGCTTTTTCGGTTTCGGCTGTTCTGCTGCTTCTTTTTTCAGCTTCATGACAGCTACCTCCGTTTATTCCCGCAGAGATGCGCCGATGCCAGCCAGAGCCTTCAGTACACGTTTCATAGCGGCATCTGCCTGTTCGTCTGTCAGCGTGCCCTCGTGAGAACGCAGCCGCAGAGAGAAGGATACGCTCTTCTTGCCGGCGGCGATCTGATCGCCCTGGTATACGTCGAACAGAGTTACCTGTTCCAGCAGCTTTCCGGCAGCCTGTTCAATGGTCTGTTCCATCGTACCTACCGGCAGTGTTTCGTCACACAGCAGGCTCAGGTCACGGGAGATCGCCGGGAATTTCGGCAGGGGCTTGTAGGTCACTTCTGCTTCTGCCAGCCCGGACATCTCCTGAATGAGCAGCTTTGCCACATAGGTTCTTGCGCCGATGCCATAGGTTTTCTGTACAGTGGGATGCAGTTCGCCAAGGTAACCGATTGCCCTTTCGCCGCAGAAGATCACAGCACTTCTGCCGGGGTGGAGGGCACAGCATTCCTCAAAAGCACCCTCTGCCTCGGATGGACGGACGTAATTGCATCTGGGGAGATTCAGTTCCTTGAGCAGGGCATCCACTGCGCCTTTCAGCTCGAAGAAATCCGCATTGCCGCCGTACATGCCGATGGTCAGGCGGTTCGGCTCTTCCGGCAGAGTGTCCGGCCCTGTGGGGAGGTATTCCTTGCCCATCTCATAGAGGGAAACTGCCGCATTGCGGTTCTTGTAGTTGGTTGCCAGTACATCCAGCATACAGGGCAGTGTGGTAGTACGCATAATGCTGGTGTCCTCGCCCAGAGGATTGGTAATGGTAATGGTCTTGCGCAGCTTGCTGTCTGCCGGGAGACCAATGCGGTCGAAGCACTTGGGGGATGTGAACGAATAGGTCAGTGTGCCGTAATAGCCCAGTCCTACCATGGTCTGTTCTGCCTTGCGCAGGAACTGCTGCTGGGGTGTCAACTGTGCCTCAGCCACGCCACGGACAACGGTGGACGGAATGTTGTTGTAGCCGTAGATTCTTGCAACTTCTTCGGCAATATCTGCCGGACGCTCCAGGTCGATACGGAAGCTGGGGGAAGTACAGGTGTTGCCGTCTACGTGAATTTCCAGCGCTTCCAGTGTCTTTACCATGTCCTCACGGGAAATTTCTGTGCCCAGGAAACCATTGATCCAATCCGGGTCAAAGGGAATCTGTACAGGTGTATTGCTCCGGTTGTCCACTTCGATGGAATCTGCCACCGGCTCACCGGCACCCAGCTGTTCTACCAGTTCCATTGCACGGTGCAGCGTCCGCAGACAGCCGTCCGGGTCGAGTCCCTTTTCATAGCGTGCAGAAGCATCGGTACGCATACCCAGTTTCTTGGCGGTACGGCGTACCTGCACTGGTTCGAAGTATGCGGATTCAAATACCACAGTAGTGGTATCATCCATGATGCCGCTGTATTCGCCGCCCATAACACCTGCTACTGCAATGGGCTTTTCAGTATCGGCAATTACCAGCATTTCCGGAGAAAGCTTGCGCTCCTGACCATCCAGTGTGGTGATGGTTTCGCCGTCCTTGGCATTGCGGACAACGATCTTGCCGCCCTGCACATAGCGCAGATCAAAAGCGTGCATGGGCTGACCATATTCCAGCATGACATAGTTGGTGATGTCTACCAAATTATTGATGGGACGCACGCCGCTGGCACGGAGCCGTTCCCGCATCCAGCGGGGAGAGGGACCGATCTTGACGTTCTTTACCATGCCGGCAATATAACGGGGACACAGAGTCGGATTTTCTACGGAAACGGAAATAGTATCGCTGAGCTTTTCCGATGTACCGTGGAATACCGGTTCTTTCACGTTCAGCGGCTTGCCGAATGTGACAGCAGCTTCTCTTGCCAGACCCACAACGGACAGGCAGTCCGGACGGTTGGAGGTGATCTCGAATTCCACAGAGGTATCATTCAGTCCGATGGCTTCGTGAATATCCTGTCCCGGCTTGCAGTCCTCTTCAATGAGGAAAATGCCGTCCTCGATGGCGTAAGGGAAATCATGCTTTGTCAGTCCCAGTTCGCCCAGAGAGCAGAGCATACCGTTGCTCTCTACACCACGGAGCTTGCCCTTTTTGATGTGTACACCGCCGGGCAGATCGGCGCCGATCATGGCAACGGGTACCAGTGCGCCTTCTACGATATTCTGGGCACCGGTAACGATCTGGATAGGTGCTTCGCCGCCAACGTCAACCTGGCACACCTGCAAGTGGTCAGAGTTTTCGTGAGGGGTAATGGAGACCAGTCTGCCGACAATTACGTTCTTGACAGCCTCGCCCTCAGTCTCATAGGTTTCAACTTTGGAGCCGCTCATGGTCATACCGGCGCAGAAATCCTTGACGGAAACGCCGCAGTCCACATAATCGGCAAGCCATTTCATAGATAAATTCATTTGATTTGCTCCTCCTTCCGTTTAGAACTGTTCCAGGAACCGATAGTCGTTCTCATACAGCAGACGCATATCGCCGATATTGTAGCGGCGCATGGCAATACGCTCCAGACCCAGACCGAATGCAAAGCCGGAGTATACACTGCTGTCAATACCGCAGCCCTCCAGTACCTTCGGGTGTACCATACCTGCGCCCAGGAGTTCGATGTATCCCTCGCCCTTGCACATACGGCAGCCTGCACCATGGCACTGGAAGCACATGACATCAACTTCTGCGCTGGGCTCTGTGAAGGGGAAGTGGTGGGGACGCAGACGGATCTTGCAGTCCTCGCCGTAGAGACGCTGCATAAGCAGTTCCAGCGTGCCTTTCAGGTCAGCCATGGTGATACCCTTGTCCACAACGAGTCCCTCGATCTGATGGAACAGCGGAGAGTGGGTGGCGTCCACAGCGTCGGAACGATATACACGACCCGGAGAAATGACACGAATGGGCGGCTTCTGGTTTTCCATGACGTGCACCTGTACGGAAGAAGTCTGGGTGCGCAGCAGGATGTTGTCTGTAATATAAAAGGTGTCCTGGGTATCCCGCGCCGGGTGATCCGGCGGCAGGTTCAGGGCTTCGAAGTTGTAGTAATCGTATTCTACTTCCGGACCGTCTGCCACGGAAAAGCCCATGCCCAGGAAAATCTCCCGGATTTCGTTTTCCACAATGGTCAGAGGATGCATACTGCCCACCTTCTGCGTTTTGCCCGGCAGGGTGATGTCTATGGTCTCTGCTGCCAGCTTGTGTGCCAGCATGGCTTCGGACAGCTTTTGCTGCTTGTCTGCCAGTGCCTGTTCAATATCGGCACGCACCTGGTTTGCCAGCTGTCCCATGGCAGGACGTTCTTCGGCGGACAGTTTACCCATCTGCTTGAGAATGGCTGTCAGTTCGCCTTTTTTGCCAAGATACTGTACACGCAGGTTCTCCAGTACCTTGGAATCCGCACAGTCTGACAGTGCCTTTTTTGCGGCAGTGCGGATTGCTTCGAGTTGTTCTTTCATGATACCGTTCCTTTCTTTCGCAGGCTGCATACCTGCGGTATTCGGCTCTTCCGAGGGGTACCGCAATAGCTTGCGGCAATAAAAAAATCTCGTCCTGAAAACAGGACAAGACTGACTTGCTTGTAAAAACCACCCATTTTCAAAGAGCCATCACTCTTCTGTCCTTAATGCGGACACTACATCCGAACCTACTTTGCCTAAGGCAACACCGCCCAAAGACCGCCTAACGGCTTTGCACGATATTGCCCGAAATCAGCAGTTCTGCCCGGCCACTCAGAAGGGAACTTCAGTATGTTCTGCCGGACGGGCTCTCAGCCAATGACCCGTTCTCTGTGCCGGAGATTGCATACCTACTCGCTTCTTCAACGTGTTTCCAGAACATTATACCGCTTTTTGTTGAAAAAATCAAGTCATTTTGAAATTTTTTTCTTGAAATTTTACAAAATGTATGGTAGAATAGAAATAGATTAGGTGAAAGGAGTCTTTTTTCATGGACAATTATGCAGAATATATGGTAAAAAAGCAGCCGGATAAGCGGGATAAAACCAAAAGAATGGGGATCATTCTTCTGGCGGTGCTGCTGTGTGCAGCGACAATTGCCGCCGTGTTCCTCACTGGGATTCCGTTTATTCTGCTGATCACCTGTGCGCTGATCTACGGTGCCTATTTTCTGCTGTCCAGCCAGTCGGTAGAATATGAATACGCAGTGACCAACGGAGAAATGGATGTGGACAAGATCGTGGCACGGCGCAAGCGTGTGCATCTGATCACCGTGGACATTTCCAGATTCGAAGCCTTTGGCGAAATGACGGATGATGTGCCGGACGATGAAACACGGACGCTTGTGCTCTGTTCCGACAATACCGGGGAAGGGGAATATTACGCCGATCTGGACACAGATGACTATGGCCCCACCCGTATCATCTTTTCTCCCAATGAAGCAGTCATTGATGTATTGAAAGAGGCGCTGCCGAGACAGCTGCGCTTCGGGCACTGAGGGGACGAAGAACAATGGCACAAATTGGACTTCGCCTCGTTCTGGGGTATCTGCTTCTCATGAGCGTTATTGCATTCTGCCTTATGGGCGTTGACAAACGGCGTGCCAGACGGCAGGAATGGCGCATTCCGGAAAAGACATTGTTTCTGGTGACGCTGTTGGGCGGCGGTATTGGCGGAACATTGGGAATGTGGTGTTTTCACCATAAAACAAGGCACTGGTATTTCCGGTACGGGTTTCCGCTGATCGCACTGCTTCAGATTATCGGACTGGCATATCTGGCAAGACAGTGATCTGCTCAGATCCTGAAAATGCCGGACAGACTCTTACACATATGCGCAAAAACCATTACCGCAATGTACCTGTTCTAGGGTACATTTCAGGAGGTCTTACTTATGGCAAATCCAATCCACAAGAAACTGGCAGGCATTCTGACCGCCGCTGCACTATGCACTGCATCGCTCCCTTTCAGCGGCATGGCTGTGTCTGCCGGTGAAATTTCTGCGTTGGAGGAAACCCTTTGCAGCACGGCACATGATGATTTTCTCCAGCTTGCACATATTACATTGCAGGCATATTCCAGTACAAGCGTGGGCAATGGCAATCCGCTTTCGCTGAAATATCAGATTCTGCTGGATGTGGACAGCTCCGGCGGGATTGATGCAGCGGATGCCTATTGCTTCTTGAGCTGGTATGCTCAGTATAGCGTTACCTGTGTTCTGCCGGAGGATGCCCAGGCATTCCTTGCACGGTGGGATGCCGCTGACCAGGCAAATACCACCACAACAGTGGCAACTGAGACAACTGCTGTACCTGTTACGACAACAGATACGGTGCTGACCACCCAGCTGGCAGAGACGACAGTTCTGGTGACAGTAGCGGATGCAACAGAAACCACGGCTTCGGCAACGGCGACAACTTCTGCATCGTCTGTTCCCGTGGCTACTGCAACGACCACAGGGACGACGACTTCTGCAACGACCACGTCGGCAACGACAACAACATCAGCTACGACAACAACGACTGCACCATTGCAGGGGGCATGGGCGCAGAAAGACCGGTATGACGGCATTGATGTTTCCAAGTATCAGGGCAATGTGGACTGGGCGGCAGTCCGGGCAGACGGCGTTGATTTTGCGCTGATCCGTGCCGGCTACGGCAAATATGCCAGCCAGGAGGATCCCTATTTTGACCAGAATATGCGCAATGCCAAAAACGCCGGTATTGCCTGCGGTGCCTATTGGTTCAGCTACGCCGAAACAGTGGCGGATGCCAAGCAGGAGGCGGAGGTCTTTGCCCAGGTGATCGAGGGCTATCAGTTTGAATATCCCCTTGTTTTCGACATTGAGGCATCTGTCCATGTCAGTATGACCAAGGAGCAGGTCTCCGCAATTATCACAGCGTTCTGTGAAACCATGGAGGAAAAGGGTTATTTTATCAGCCTGTACAGCTACGCCAGCTTCCTGAATGATAAGGTATACCAATCTGTTCTGGAGAAATACGATATCTGGGTGGCACACTTTGGCGTCAGTGCACCGTCCTATTCCAAAACTGCATATGGCATGTGGCAGTATTCCAGCACGGGCAGCGTCAGCGGTATCTCCGGCAATGTAGATCTGGATTACAGCTACCGCTGCTACCCAAGCATTATGACGAAAAATAACCTGAACGGATTCTGATGGGAATTCACATAATTGTACAACATGATCGTACAAAAAACGGTATCCTGCGAGTTGAATGGCAGGATACCGTTTTTTATGTTATGGATGATTTGGTATAATCAGTATTCACCCAGGCACTGTCCGAAGAGGATGCAACGTATGCCGTCATCGGCACCGGAATTACATGTCTGGAGTGCAATCATGTAGTCGCCGTATGTGGGAATGTCATCTTCCGGCGCATACCATACCAGGGCGGTAGAACGTATCTCCTCAATGTACTTTGTGAATTCTTCCTTATTCAGGTCGATGCGGTTCCAGTAGTCGAATGCTGCGCCGTCCTCGCCGTTCAGTACGGAACACGCCACGATCCGATAGAGATAGCGCTTGTCCAGAGAAGCTACTTCAAAATAGATATGCTCTCTGCCCCAGGCCTCATCCTTGAAGCTCTTGACGCTGTGGAACATGGAGCCGTTGCCCATATTGTGTCCATAGAGCAGGGTGTTCTCGGTCTTTCCGATCTCGCCCCGGAAATCTTCGAAAATGCTGCCGGCATAGCTATAGTTGCCCTGCCAGTCCTTGTCGATATAATAGGCGTTGTCATCGCCCTGTACAACGGGATAGTCAATGGGCGTATCGTTGACATAGACCCAGCCCACAACATCGGGATTGGCATCGTGATGCTGCTTTACCTTTTCCATGTCAATCTGCATGGTGTAATCATAGGTCACGGTGGTAGTGGTGGTTACGGTTGTGGTGGTAGTAGTAGTTGTCGTTGTGGTAAGCACGGGAATGGCATCCGGTGCGGATACCTTGTCTGCACGGCTGAACAATATGAGACACACAATGATGACTGCCAGCAGCGCAATGCCAATGCCGATCAGTACTTTTTCCAATCGCTTGATATGATGAATAGCCATTTCTGATTCCCCCGATACCTGATTCGATCAATGCCGAAGTAAAAATTCTCTTTTCAGTATATCTTTTTTTTGCGGTCTTGTCAAGTATTTTTTCTTGTTTGTCGTGCAGATCAATTTTTATAGGAATTACCCTGCTTTAGTCACAGGTTTCTTTCAGAGGAGCGTAATTTGCCTCCCCTGAAAGGGGAGGGGGACCATTGCGCAGCAATGGTGGAGGGGTAATCTTGATTTCAGACAATTTGCATTTCCACGGATTTTATGCTATAATCATAGCAAATTTAAATTGCAAACGAAGGGAGTAGACACTATGCAGGAATTGACATGGAATGACGTATGCACAATGCTTCCCCGACGCAGACGGGATGCTCAAAAGGGCGATTTCGGGCGGCTTTTGTGTATCACGGGGAGTCGGAATATGCCCGGCGCATGTGCCCTCTCCACCCAGGCGGCACTGCGCAGCGGCGCAGGCTTAGTGACCGTTGCCACAGCGCCGGAAAATCCCATGCGGCTGGCTGCTGCGGAACCGGAGGCAATGTGGCTGTCTCTGGAGACGGATGGGGACGGCTTTTTGCACAATGCAGTGAATCAGGAGAAACTGGAGCCCCATCTGCGCCGTGCGGATGCAATACTCATCGGCTGCGGTCTGGGTGTGACAGCGGAAACACGGGAATTGGTGCGCTGGGTACTGGAATCGGCGGCGTGTCCCGTGATTTTGGATGCAGATGGTCTAAACTGTGTGACTGACTGCATAGATTTAAGCAGACGGACGGGGACAGATTGGATCCTGACGCCGCATCCGGGAGAAATGGCACGGCTGACGGGATTGTCCATTGCAGAGATCCAGGCAAATCGTGCGCAGACGGCAGCAGAGTTTGTCCGGAAATATCCGGTGACACTGGCGTTGAAAGGTGCGGGGACACTGGTTGCCCAGGGAGACCGCATAGTGAAAAATCCCACGGGAAATCCGGGTATGAGCCGTGGCGGCAGCGGCGATGTGCTTGCCGGAATGATCGCTGCCTTTGCAGCGCAGGGGCTGCCCTCATGGGATGCCGTCTGCGCCGGGGTCTATCTCCACGGTGCAGCAGGAGATCTGGCGGCAAAGACCTGTTCGGAACAGGCAATGCTCCCACGGGATCTGCTGGCATGTCTGCCCAAGGTACTGCTGGAACTGGAACAGACACGGGACAGCTGAGTTCTGGTACCCCGTCACAGGATGTTGAATTGTTTGTATAGATGCGGAGATCCTGTGAGGAGGAGTACATATGAAGCGAAATCAATATGCGGTTCTGGGACTGGTGCTGGCTGGAAGTATGGCTGTTTCCGTAGGCTGTTCCAAGCCTGGCGGAGAGGATGCCAGTGCTGCCCAGAAGCTGGGAGGCAGTTTTACCACGGAAATGACTTTGGATATGGAGGAACTCCAGGCGACCGGTACACTTTCCCGTATGGGGGATGGCGTCTGGAGCGTATCCTTTGCGGAACCGTCCACTCTTGCCGGCGTGGTGCTGGATTTTTGTGACGGCGAAGTGACTGCGTCCTATAAGGGGCTGACATTTTCTGTGCCCCAGACGGCAATGCCAGCGAAATCCGTTCTCAGCAATCTGATCCAGGTGGTGGATTCCCTGGCGCAGCAGGAGGAAATTACCGGCGAAGCCAGTGATGGGTACGTGCTGGTGGAGGGAGATCTGGAGGGCAATCCCTACATCCTGAAGCTGACAAAATCCGGCGAACTTGCTGGATTTGAAATGGATAATCTGGATGTAGCATTGGAATTTGAACAGTTCCAGTCCGGCGCACCGATTGCTACGGCTACTACAACTGTGACTGAGGCAGAGACGGGAACAGAAACAGCGGTGGAATCAGAAGAAATGGAATAAAAATAACAAAGGGGCTGTTGCAAGGACAGTCAAATCCTGGTTTACGGGTGGATGTGGGCATCGCACCGTTTTCCTGTAGGATTTTGACTGCCTGCAACAGCCCTTTGTCTTTAGAGGTGCCCTTTATTTTACTTTCGGAACAATTCGCAGGAGTATGCCGCTGAATGATGGCAGTTCCACTGTAAACTGTGTTCCGGTACGTGTTCTGTCGCCGAGGATCATGTTCCTGTCCTCCGGAACAGTTCCGTGGAATCGCTCCCACTCTGTGTGCAGCAGTGGCTGGAGTGCTTCGCAGTCCGGTACAGTAACGGTATAAGTCTGAGTACCCTCATCGGACATATGCAGCAGCACCAGCAGGCGGCTGTCTCCGGCACGGCGTTCCATGGCGTAGATGCAGTGCTCTTCCTGATGGCAGTCCACCCATTGGAATCCGTTTTTCTCATAATCCTCTGCATACAGCGCCGGTTCGGTCAGATACAGATGATTCAGCTCCGTCATATAGTGGTGGAACGCATCGTGAATGGGATATTGCAGCAGCTCCCAGTCCTGCTGCTGCGCCTCTGTCCATTCCCGGAGCTGTCCCAGCTCGCTGCCCATAAATAGCAGCTTCTTGCCAGGGTGGGTGTACATGTACAGATAGAGGAGACGTGCCTGTGGGAATTTCCCATCATAGTCCCCGAACATTTTTTGCATAACGGTGGCTTTTCCGTGGACATTTTCATCGTGAGACAAGGGCAGCAGGTAGGATTCATTGGGGAAGTACATCATGGAAAAGGTCAGCTTGTGGTATTCGTTTTTGCGTTCCCAGGGATACTGCCGGAAATAATCCAGCGTATCGTTCATCCAGCCCATGTCCCATTTATAATCGAAACCGAGTCCGCCCTGTTCCACAGGACGTGTTACGCCGCTGTAGTTGGTGGAATCCTCTGCAATAAGCATTGCCGTAGGATTCAGCCGGTGGAGTCCCTGATTCATGCGCTGTAAAAAAGTGATGCTCGCCGGATTGGTGCCCCGGAATTCCTCACCGCCCCAGTAGATGAGCCGGCTTACAGCGTCCATGCGGATGCCGTCAAAGTGGAACACCGACAGCCAGTAGTTGGCGCAGGATTGGAGAAAGCTGCATACCTCGCCCCGGGCGTGGATAAAGTTACAGCTGCCCCATTCGCTGTAGTTGGTTTCCTTTTCCGGATATTCGTACAGGGTGGTGCCGTCGTAGTGGTTCAGGGCATAGCCGTCTACGGCAAAGTGTACCGGGACAAAGTCCATGATCACGCCGATGCCTGCCTTGTGACAGGTGTCCACCAGCTGCATGAGCTGATGGGCGGTGCCGTAGCGGGAAGTGGGACTGAAAAATCCCGTGTTCTGATAGCCCCAGGAGCAGTCCGCCGGGTGCTCGCTCAGTGGCATGAATTCAATGTAATTGTAGCCGTGCTTTTTGACATAGTCCACCAGCTTCGGCGCAATTTCCTCATAGGTGTACCAGCCGTTGGGATCGTCGGGATTGGTGCGCCAGGAGCCAAGGTGTACCTCGTAGATATTCACCGGCTTATGCTTGTGATCACCACGGCTTGCCATCCACTTTTTGTCGTGAAATGTGAAGTTATCCAGATCCCGGATAATCGAAGCGTTGTTGGGACGCAGTTCCATGCCGAAACCATAGGGATCGCAGTGGTCAATGGTTTCTCCCTGGGGATCCTGTGGTATGATGCGATATTTGTACATCTGTCCGGGCATGGCGTTGGGGACAGTCAGCTCGTAGATGCCGCCGTCATGAATACGCCGCATAGGCATGGGCTCCCAGCCGCCGCCTTCCCAGATCAGGGAGACTGCTTTGGCATTGGGTGCAAGAGTACGGAAAACAACGCCGTTTTCTGTGACATGTGCGCCGAAATAGGTGTGGGCATCGAAGGCATTGCCCAGAAAGAACTGATGAATATCCATAGGAAAACTCCTCTCATAATCGTAATATCATAAAAAGGTTCAGATGCCGTTGATGCAGTATTGTAGGGGCGAACTGTGTTCGCCCATATTTTTTATCAGCAAGAGATTTTTCTGATGGCGACCAATGGTCGCCCCTACTACCCTGTCACATCTAAAAATGTATCTTACCCACTTTCAAAAAGGTTGCTCAGGCTGCTGGTCCAGCTGAGCACAGCTGGCGCAGGTC
>JBJFHO010000090.1:0-14417 GCA_051893675.1 Ruminococcus sp.
ACAGCCAGACGGCAGCCACGGTGACCCATCATCGGGTTGAACTCGTGGAGAGAAGCGATGATGTTCTTGATCTCCTCAACGGTCTTGCCCTGAGCGTCAGCCAGCTTCTTGATATCCTCTTCCTCGGTGGGAACGAATTCGTGGAGCGGCGGATCCAGGAAACGGATGGTAACCGGGTTACCTTCCAGAGCCTCATACAGAGCCTCAAAGTCGCCCTGCTGCATCGGCTCGATCTTAGCCAGAGCAGCTTCTCTTTCTTCAACAGTATCAGCGCAGATCATTTCACGGAATGCAGCGATTCTGTCAGCCTCGAAGAACATGTGCTCGGTACGGCACAGACCGATACCCTCAGCGCCCAGTTCACGAGCCTTCTTAGCGTCAGCCGGTGTATCTGCATTGGTACGAACCTTCATAGTTCTGTACTTGTCAGCCCAGCCCATTACACGACCGAATGTGCCTGCGATAGAAGCGTCAACAGTCGGGATGATGCCGTCATAGATGTTACCGGTAGAACCGTCGATGGAGATGAAGTCGCCTTCTGTGAAGGTCTTTCCACCCAGCTCGAACTTCTTGTTCTCTTCGTCCATCTTGATGTCGCCGCAGCCGGATACACAGCAGGTACCCATACCACGAGCAACAACGGCAGCGTGAGAGGTCATACCGCCGCGAACGGTCAGAATACCCTGAGAAGCCTTCATACCGGTGATATCCTCCGGAGAGGTTTCCAGACGAACCAGGATAACCTTTTCGCCCTTTGCATTCCAGGACTCAGCATCGTCAGCTGTGAATACAACCTTACCGCATGCAGCACCAGGAGATGCGCCCAGACCCTTGCCGATAGGAGTAGCAGCCTTCAGTGCCTTTGCATCGAACTGCGGGTGGAGCAGAGTGTCTAGGTTTCTCGGGTCGATCATCAGAACAGCTTCTTCTTCTGTCTTATGTCCTTCATCTACCAGGTCACAAGCGATCTGCAGCGCAGCCTGAGCGGTTCTCTTACCGTTACGGCACTGCAGCATGTACAGCTTCTTGTTTTCAACAGTGAATTCCATATCCTGCATGTCGTGATAGTGGTTTTCCAGTGTATCACAAACCTTGATGAATTCAGCATATGCCTCCGGGAATTCCTCTTCCATCTGAGCGATGGGCATCGGTGTACGAACACCAGCAACAACGTCCTCGCCCTGTGCGTTGATCAGGAATTCACCCATCAGCTTCTTTTCACCAGTAGCCGGGTCACGGGTAAATGCAACACCAGTACCAGACTGATTGTTCAGGTTACCGAATACCATCGGCATTACGTTTACAGCGGTACCCCAGCTGTACGGAATATCGTTATCACGACGATATACGTTAGCTCTCGGGTTGTCCCAGCTGCGGAATACAGCCTCAATAGCGAGCTTGAGCTGCTCAACCGGATCAGACGGGAAGTCTGTGCCCAGCTGATTCTTATACTCAGCCTTGAACTGTTCAGCCAGAGTCTTGAGATCCTGTGCAGTCAGTTCAACGTCGTACTGAACGCCCTTTTCTTCCTTCATCTTGTCGATGAGCTGTTCGAAGTACTTCTTACCAACTTCCATAACAACGTCAGAGAACATCTGGATGAAACGTCTGTAAGAGTCGTATACGAAACGCTCGAAAGCCGGATCCGGGTTGCCTGCGATCATTGCAGCAACAACATCGTCATTCAGACCCAGATTCAGGATGGTATCCATCATACCCGGCATAGATGCACGTGCACCGGAACGTACAGAAACCAGAAGCGGATTCTTCAGATCGCCGAACTTCTTGCCGTTGATCTCTTCCATCTTCTTAACGCCTTCCATGACCTGATCCATGATCTCGTCACTGATCTTGCGTCCGTCCTCATAATACTGTGTACAAGCCTCAGTTGTGATGGTGAAGCCCTGCGGTACAGGAAGACCGATGCTTGTCATTTCAGCCAGGTTAGCACCCTTGCCTCCGAGAAGGTTGCGCATGCTCATGTCGCCTTCGCTAAACATATAAACCCATTTGTTTGCCATTGGTAACTACCTCCAGTTTTAAATTCGTTTGTGTGTCCGGCTGCGTGATTGCACAAAGGGAAAATCTGGCAAATTCTCCGCTTCCAGCCGGCGTATTCTTATTATAACATACTTCGCGTGAAAATACTATACATTTTTTAAAAAAAATCTGCCCCTTTTTTTGTGGCAAGTTATACAAAAATCACAATACACAAATTTTTTTTGCGAAAGGGCTTGCAAAAGTTTCAAGATTTTGTCATAATATAAAGTAAGGCTTTTCGTTCCGGCGCAAGGGGTCTCCGGGCGAATGGTTTGGGCGGCGCAGTCCGCAGATGGGATGCAGAGCAGGAGACTTGCTCCTGCGCAGTGGAGTACAGATCGGTACGTCTGTTTGTAAGCTGCTGCCGCGTGATGAAAAAATACAGGAGGCATTTTATTATGAACCAAGTAGTGATCCTTGCCGGCGGCCACGGCAATCGAATGAAAGCGGCCATTCCGAAGCCCATGCTGGAGGTACTGGATGTTCCCATGCTGGGCTGGGTGATCCGTGCCTGCGAGGGGGCAGGACTGAGCCGGATCTGTGTTGTGACTGGCTATAAGGCACAGTACGTAGAGCTTTATCTGAATGATCGTTACCGCACTGCACTCCAGGCGGAACAGCTGGGCACAGGCCATGCTGTCATGCAGGCGGACAAATTCCTCCGGGAATTCGATGATGGCAATACCCTGGTACTCTGCGGTGACGCACCGTTTATGGACAGCGATACCATTGCCAATGCCCTGAAGCTCCACGAAGCACAGGAAAATGCGGTTACTGTTATCACAGCAGAACTGGAACAACCCAAGGGCTACGGCAGAATACTCCGCAGCGAAAACGGCATTGCTGCCATTGTGGAGGAAAAGGATGCCACAGATACACAGCGTGCCATCCGTGAGGTAAACTCCGGTGCATACTGGTTCCGCACCAAGGCACTGCTGGAACTGCTGGGCGGTCTGTCCCAGTCCAACGCACAGGGCGAATATTACCTGACAGATACCGTTGGTCTGGCACTGGAACGTGGCTGGAAAGCCAGCGCATACCGCAGTGAAAATCCCGATGTGATCCTGGGTGCCAATACCCGGAAGGATCTGCTGCATCTGAACGAGGTGGCACGTCAGCGTGTTCTGGATCAGCACATGGATAACGGCGTGAACTTTGTCTGCACTGACGGTGTCATTATCGGCAGTGATGTGGAGATCGGCGCAGAGACTACCATTCTGCCGGGCACTATTTTAAAGGGAAAGACCAAGATCGGTTCCAAGTGTACCATCGGCCCCAACTGTCTCATTGAAAACTGCATCATCGGTGATCATGTCACGCTGAATTATGTGCAGGCATACGAGTCCGAGATCGAAGATGCTGTCAAGGCAGGACCTTTTGTACATATCCGTCCGGATTCTCATCTGAAAAACGGCGTGAAGATCGGCGATTTCGTGGAGGTCAAGAATTCCACTGTGGGCGAACAGACAGCCATTGCCCATCTGACCTATGTAGGCGACAGCGATGTGGGTAAGAAGGTCAACTTCGGCTGTGGTACGGTTACTGTGAATTACGACGGCATGAAAAAACAGCGCTGCGTCATCGGGGATAACTGCTTTATCGGCTGTAACACCAACCTTATTGCACCGGTGGAACTGGGTAAGGGTGCCTATACCGCAGCCGGCTCCACAGTTACCAAGGATGTGCCGGACTATGCACTTGCTGTAGAACGTGCTGACCTGAAGGTAAAAGAGGGCTACAGCCTGAAAAAGCTCCGGGATAAGCTGTTTCCGGCAGACGAAAGCGGCAAGAAGTAAGCTTTTTTTGAATTAGGAATGAGGAGTTAGGAGTGAGGAATGGCGGAGTTCGCTTCGCTCACGTAATATCCTATTTTAGAATCCATCGCCGTAGGCGATACCATCATTCCTAATTCCTAACTCCTCATTCCTCATTGTAAAACACATAATGAAATAACGAAAGGAATTCATGCGGCATTGGGTCAGACCTGGTGCCGCATGAAACAGGTTCGCAGAAAAATGGGTATTATGGACTTATTTCGTCAGATCGAGTCGGGTTCTGACGGCAGACTTCACGGCAAGATGACGTGGATCATTGCCGGGCTGGGGAACCCAGGTCTGGAATATGAGCACACACGTCACAACGCCGGATTCCTGACCATGGAACAGCTGGCGCAGAACTGCGGCGTCCGGCTCAGTCAGATGAAATTCCAGGCGGATTGCGCCGAAGCCATGGTGGGTGAAGTGCGCTGTCTGCTCATGAAGCCGGCAACTTACATGAACCGCAGCGGCGATGCCATTGCAGCGGCGGCGGATTTTTATCACATTCCGCCGGAGCAGGTACTGGTCATTTACGATGATATCTCCCTTGCGCCGGGCAAGCTGCGTATTCGCAGAAAGGGCAGCGCCGGCGGACACAACGGTATCAAAAGTATTATTGCACAGCTGGGGACAGAAGAATTCCCCCGGATTCGTGTGGGCGTAGGCGCAAAGCCCAATCCCCGGTATGACCTGGCGGACTGGGTGCTTTCCAAGTTTACCGAGGAGGAACAAGCTGCACTCCAGCCGGCACTGGAACACGCTGCGGATGCGGCAAACCTGATCGTCCGGGGCGATATCAATCAGGCGATGAATCAATACAATTCTTAGTTGAAATGAGGAATGAGGAGTTAGGAATTAGGAATGGTGGTATCGCCTGCGGCGATGGATGAATTAAATAGAATGTCAGGAATATGCAATTTTATTCATGAGCGAAGCGAACACATTCATTCCTCATTCCTAACTCCTCATTCCTAATTAAAAAAAGGAGGTCATACCATGCAGTTTTTTGCGGCAGAATTTGAAAAGCTGGCAGCATACCGGGGATTGCTGCAGGCTCGGAAGGACGGTGCAAGTCCGGTTTCCTTTACCGGTGTTTCGCAGATCCACAAGGCGCATCTACTGGCGGCACTCTGCGGGGAACAGGCACCGATTCTGGCAGTGACTGCCGAAGAAGCCGAGGCACGCCGGCTCTGCGATGATATCAATGCTATGCTGGACGAACCGGCGGCGTGGATGTTCCCGGCAAAGGAACTGGTGCTGACACCGGTGGAAGGCATCACCACTGCCTATGAGCACGCCCGTATTGCCGCATTGACAGCACTGCAACAAGGACAGTGTCGGGTTGTTGCCGCAAGCGTGGAGGCACTGCTCCAGCCGACACTTTCCCCGGAAATGCTGGAACAGCACACCATACTTCTGCATCGGGATGATACTGCCGACCTGGGGGAACTGATTCGCCGTCTCACAGACTGCGGCTATGTCCGGTGCGAAAGTGTATCCGGTGCAGGCCAGTTCGCCGTGCGTGGAGATATCCTGGACGTGTTCCCGGTACAGATGCAGGCACCAGTGCGTGCGGAATTCTGGGATGATACCATTGATACATTGACGCAGTTTGATCCCGAAACCCAGCGGCGTACAGATCCGGTGGAGGAGCTGCTCATTCCGCCGGCAAGGGAGACACTCTGTGACCCGGCAGAATTGGCGGAAAAGATTCGCAGACATGGAAAGTCACTGCGTGGTAAATATGCAGAAATTGCCCGGGAAAAACTCTATGCAGATGCAGACAGCCTGGATGCCGGTATGATTCCGGTGCATCTGGATAAATATGCGCCGCTGCTTTGGAAAACACCGCCCATGGTGTTTGATTATGGCGTGGAGATGGTAACTTTCAGCGAATACGGTGCTATTGTGGACACCCAGCGTGGTCTCATGGCACAGTATCAGGAGGACTGCAAACTCCTGCTGGAGGAGGGCAACCTCTGCCGTGGATTAGAGGGCTATTACCAGAATCCGGCGGAAGTTGCCGTCCGGATGGATGGTATGTTCCAGATCTATCTCAGCAACTTTCTCCAGGGCGGCGAGCATGTCACATTCCGGAAGCTGCTCAGCGTGGAAGCATTGCAAAATGCACCATGGGGCGGAGAACTGCGGCAGCTGACAGAGGACTTGCTGGAATACAGCCAGCAGGGTTACTGTACCATGCTCTATGCCGGCAGTGAAAAGACGCTGCCCATTTTGCAGCAGGATCTTCGGGAAAGCGGTATCCAGTGCGAACTGGCAAAGCCGGACAGTGCATGGAAAGCCGGGACAGTCTATTTGCGTACAGGCAGCCTTTCCGGAGGATTTGCCTACCCGGAAATCAAAACCGCACTGATTACCCAGGCACGTACCATGCGTGCCGTACCCAACCGGAAGAAAAAACATCGTGGGGAAGAAATACGCACGCTGGCGGATATTACGCCGGGCGATCTGGTAGTACACGCGCTCCACGGCATCGGGCGTTTTCTGGGCATCCGCAAGCTGGAACTGGAGGGAGTCACCAAGGATTATATTACCATCCAGTATGCCGGGAAAGAAAATCTCTATGTTCCCGTTACCCAGCTGGATATGGTGTCCAAATATATTGGTCCCCGGGAGGATGCCGGGGTGAAGCTGAGCCGTCTTTCTTCTCCGGAATGGCAAAAGACACGGAATAATGTCCGCAGAGCCGTCAAGGATATGGCGGATGAACTGCTGGCACTGTACGCAAAACGGGAAAAGACCAAGGGCTTTGCGTTCTATCCCGATGATGAGTTACAGCATGATTTCGAAGCACGCTTTCCCTATGTGGAAACTGAAGATCAGCTTGCCTGCATTGAAGAAGTGAAACAGGACATGGAACGGGAACGCCCCATGGATCGCTTGCTCTGCGGTGACGTAGGCTTCGGCAAGACAGAGGTGGCTCTTCGTGCAGCCATGAAATGTGTCCTCAGCGGCAAACAGTGTGCCATTCTGGTGCCCACTACCGTCCTTGCCATGCAGCACTACCAGACGGCAGTCCGTCGGTTTGAACATTTCCCTGTGAATGTGGTCATGCTGTCCCGGTTTGTGCCTCAGAAACGCCAGAAAGAGATCCTCAAGGAAGTGAAAAACGGCAAGGCGGATATTGTCATCGGTACCCACCGCATTGTCCAGAAGGACGTGGAATTCCACGCACTGGGACTGGCAATTGTAGACGAGGAGCAGCGTTTCGGCGTGGCGCACAAGGAAAAATTCAAGGAGATGTTCGCTGGTGTGGATATGCTGACCCTGTCGGCAACGCCCATTCCCCGGACGCTGAATATGGCAATGAGTGGTATCCGGGATATGTCCGTGATCTCCCAGCCGCCCCAGGATCGCTATCCTGTCCAGACTTATGTCATGGAATACAGCGAACCGATTCTGATACAGGCGATTCAAAGGGAACTGAAACGGGGCGGACAGGTGTACTATATTCACAACCGGGTGGATACCATTGAATTCACGGCGTCGAAGCTCCAGAAATTTCTGCCGGATGCCCGGATTCTTGTGGCGCACGGACGTATGGGCGAGGCGGAAATGTCCGAGATCTGGCGGAAACTGGTGGAGCACGAGGCGGATATTCTGGTGTGCACTACCATTATTGAAACAGGCGTGGATGTGCCCAATGTAAATACGCTGATCATTGAAAATGCAGACTGCTTCGGACTGAGCCAGCTGTACCAGCTGAGAGGACGTGTGGGGCGGTCGAATCGCCGTGCCTATGCCTATTTCACATTCAAGCGTGACAAGGTGCTCCGGGAGGAATCCGCACGCCGTCTGGCGGCAATGCGGGAATTCACCCAGTTTGGCAGCGGCTTTCACATTGCCCTGCGTGACCTGGAAATCCGTGGCGCCGGCAGTCTTCTGGGCGGCAGACAGCATGGTCATATGGAATCTGTGGGATATGACATGTACCTGCGCCTGCTGGGCGAAGCGGTGGCAGAGGCAAAGGGCGAACCTATTCAGGAGACGGCAGAATGTACTGTGGATATCCAGATCGACGCCCATATTCCCGAAAAATATATGGAAAGCCTCAGCCAGCGGCTGGATATGTACCGGAAGATCGCATCTGTGCATACGGCAGAGGACGAAATGGATTTGCTGGACGAACTCATTGACCGCTACGGCGAACCGCCAAGGGAGGTCATGGGACTGATTACGGTTTCCCGTCTGCGCAATACGGCGGCACAGCTGGGCATCACGGAGATCACCCAGCGGTCGGGCAGTATGCTGTTCTATCTGGAACACCCCACGCCGGAGATGATCACGGCGCTGTCGGCGAAATACCGGGGACGGGTGCAGTTCGGCAGTGTGGGGAGGTCCTATCTGGGGGTAAAGCTGGAGCAGGATAAGCCGCTGGAACTGATGCGGGAAGTGCTGGAAATATTGCATGAAGCCATCGAAAAAGGAAAATAAATGCATAATTTTGGTTCGAGTTTGTATGCTTTTCAGTGATTTCACAGGAATCCACCGCAAGATTTAGGCAAAATGTGCATAGACAAGAATATGGATTTGTGCTATAATAATCCATATGAATATAGTGCCAGGTATCATGGATGCCTGCTTATTTTAGGAGGAGATTACTATGAAGATGATGAAGAAATTTGCAGCTGCTTTGGCTGCTGTTACTGTCGCATCCGTATCCGTTGCTTCTATGGCTGTATCGGCGATTGATTCCAAGGAAGAGCCGCCGTATACCGCATATCTCTGCATCTCTGCTGGTACAGATCAGCAGTGGGAAGAGGGCGACCTGGAAGGCGAGAGTGCAACTATTACAGGTGACGGCGATTATCGTGCATCTGTTACAATTCCGAACGGTTCTGCTACCATCGAACTGCTGCTGCTGGATACCAACATCAATGCATATGCTTTTGTTGCAGAGGGCGGCGATCCGCTGACTGAGGGTACTGCAAAGATTGCTGTAAAGTCCATCCAGGTTGAACACGTGTCTGGTACAACTGATGATATTGTATTTACAGAGGATCCGTCTTGCCTGAGAATGAGCGACAATGGTTCTTCTCTGCGCTTTACTGTTCTTGACCAGTGGACCAGCGGCACAAAGGTTGCCTGCATCGGCAGCGAAGTACCGGGCGGTCTGGCAGCTGGAGATAAGGTTGTTATGAACTTCACTGTCAGCGGTATCAGCGCAGGCGGCGGCACAGCTGAGACAACTGCTCCCGAAGGCAACGGCGACCCTGATACAACCACAACCGCCGCAACAAATCCGGACGGCAGCGCAGCTACCACAGCAGCTGGCGGAAACAATAGCTCTGGCAATAGCTCCAGCGGCAACAGCAGCAGCGGCAGCTCCAACAAGAGCAGCGGTTCTTCCAACAGCAGCACTTCCAATGACAAGACTTCTGAGACCGGCGACTTCGGCATTGCCGCAGTTGTTCTGGGTGCAATTGCAACCGCAGCACTGGGTGCTGGCGCATATACCGTAACAAGAAGAAAGAAGTAAGCTTGTCGCAATATTGATTTTTGACAATCTCATTTTTTCATTTTTACCCCTATAATACAGAGAGCCCCTGTCCTGATCCGGCAGGGGTTCTCGCTTTTTGTATATGATGCAAAGTTACGCCGGATGGCAGTCAGATGGTCAGGCGTTCTTATCCCGTTCCATTACCGCAAGCTCATCGCACCGTTCATTTTCTGGGTGCCCGGCATGTCCCTTGACCCAATGGAATGTGACGTCATGCCGTTCCAGAAGGGGAAGGAGCTGTTCCCAGAGATCCACATTCAGCGCCGGTTTCTTGTCCGACTTGATCCAGCCACGCTTCTGCCAGCCATAGACCCAGCCCTTTGTGACGCTGTCCACCACATATTTGCTGTCCGTGGTCAGAATGACCTTGCACGGCTCTTTCAGGGCAGAGAGCGCTGCAATCACGCCGGAAAGCTCCATGCGATTGTTGGTGGTGGAATGTTCCCCGCCGGAAAGCTCTTTTTCTGCACTGCCATAGCGCAGAATGGCGCCCCATCCGCCGGGGCCGGGATTGCCGCTGCATGCGCCGTCTGTAAAAATCTCCACTGTTTTCATACCTGTCCTCCTGTATTGTGTGATGGTATTATTATACTATAAAACGCTGCAAATGGCAACTCCCAAAAAAAGACGCTGGATTTTATGCAAATTGCATGTAACACATCCCTTGACCTGGCATGTATTTTATGCTATAATACAAATGGGCATCTCTAAAAACCTAGGGCGATTCGGCAAAGTGCACAAGGGACGCCGGATTCTAGGCGCAAAACCGCAGGCATACTTTGTGTCTGGCAAGGTTTTGCAACGACGAAGGCGGTGTTCGTTTGGGCATTTTGACGAACGTCATAGGCTTTTAGAGGTGCCCAAATGTCAGGTCCGGTTTGACGGACGCTTTGTGACTCGAAATTCGGAAAGGAGTTTTTTGAAAACATGAAAAAATTAACACGTATTCTCGCTGCGCTGATGGCGCTGACCATGATGGGGACGCTGGCTGCCTGCGGAAACAGCGGCTCTGAGGGCAGCTCTGCTGCGGAATCCTCTTCGGCAGATTCCGCTTATAAAGAGGAGGACGATGTCAAGGTTGACACCGCTCTGGTGGATGAAATGGTTGCAAATGACCCGGATATCAAGGGACAGAAGATCTACTGGCTGGCAGATTATGACCTGAACCCTACAAATAACCAGGACAGAAGTGTTGCACTGACTCTCTTTGAGGACAAGTATGGCGCAAGTGTGGAATACGTTTCCTGTACATCGGATACAAAATTTGATACGCTGGCAAGCCGTATTCTCGGCGGTGACCCGGTGGATATGTTCCCCTATGAGTGGGACGCTGTGCCCAACGGCGTTACCAAGGATCAGTATCAGGCGCTGGATGATTATCTGGATCTCAGCGATGATATCTGGTCGGATATGTCTGACGTTATTGATATGTTTGAATACAAGGGCAAGCACTATGTGGTACCCTACTGCCTGTCTGACCCGCTGCTGATCACCTACAGCCGTTCTATGTGCGAGGAGAACGGTCTGGATGATCCCTATGAACTGTATAAGGATGACGAGTGGGATTGGGATTCCTTTATGGATATGATGAAGACTTTCGTTTCCAATGCAGGCGATGGTGAGACACGCTATGGTATCAACGGCTGGTTCGGTCAGGCAATGGTACAGTCTACCGGCGAGACTTTCGTTACTTATGACGGCGAAAAGTTTGCCAATAATATCAGCAGCCCGGCAATTGAGGACGCTGAGGGCATCATGGAAGAGATCATGAACCTTGGCATGTATGATCCCACCTGGTACGGCTATCTGCCGGATGACGGCTCCACACTGTTCTTCGGCATGGCAGACTGGGCACTGGGTGGTTCCAATACAAAGCACGAGCCGGATCCGGAAATCAATGATGATGGATTCGTCGAGGAGAACGATCTGATGATCGTGCCGTTCCCGAAGCAGCCTGGCTCTGACGAGTATTACCTGAACTGCAATTTTGCAGCGAAAATGCTGGTAAAGGGCTCGGACAAGGGTGATGCCGTTGCGGCTTACATCAAGTGCGAGCGTCTGGCTGCCATGATCGACGAGTATCAGGATGCTGCAAAGGAAAAGGCAATCATTCCGGAATACAATGCACAGGGCAAGCTGAAGTCCTATGTGACAGAAGAACAGTATGACGCATTGCAGGATTACAAGGATCCGAAGAATATCACACCGGTATTTGACTTCGGCTATGGTATGGGCAGCAGAATGTATGGTGAAGGTGAGTACACCTATGAAACAAGAGGCGTCATGAACAACCTGACCACTGCACTGCTGAACGGCGATAAGGATTCCTGGGCAGTACTGCGTGACGAATGGTCTGCGGTAATTGACGAGGTAATCAGCGGCTATAACAGCTAAGTAAAATCGTTTTTGCATGAGAAAGGTCTTTCCTGGATAACAGGGGAGACCTTTTTTGCTTATATAGTGGCAAATTTGGTGTAAGGGTTGGGTACGTAGGGAAAATTGATGTGCAAGAATCCGCACTCAAACAATTTGCGTTCCGCTGAAATTTATGCTATAATAAAAGAAACCATTCTTTTTGAAAGGAGACGCCTATGGACGAACTGTTTCAGCCGATTTCTCAGCTCAAGGGCATCGGCGCAAAGCGTGCAGAAGCTATGGCACGTCTGGGAATACAGACCCCCTATGACTTGCTCTATCACATTCCACGCAGCTATCTGGACTACAGCCACCCGGTGGCAGTTGCGGCGGCACAGCCAGGCGAAGAGTGCGTGATTCGTGTACAGATCGCCCGGAAATTTCCACCCCAGTATATCCGCAAGGGCATGACGATTTTCAAGGCAGTTGCCACAGACGGCGTCTCCGATGTGACGATCGTGATCTATAATAATCCCTACGGTTTTCAGGCACTGCGTCTGGGCGAGTGGTATCGCATGTCCGGAAAGATGCAGGGGAATCTTCTGCGCCGGGAAATTTCTGCGCCTCATGTACTGCCAGATAATTCCAAGGAACTGATCTATCCCTCTTATCCTTTGACCAGCGGTATTTCCGCACAGGTACTGGTAAATGCCGTGAAACAGGCAATGGCAATTGTCAAGGCAAAGCCCTTCGACTGGATGCCGGAGTCCATGCGTCTGGAGCATGGACTGCTGCCCTTGCCGCAAGCGCTGGAGCAAGTGCATTTCCCAGCCAGTCCGGCGCTTATGGAAACCGCACGCCGCCGGCTTGCCTTTGATGAACTGCTCCAGTTGCAGCTGGGTATGCTTATGCGCCGTGCAGATAACCGCACCAAGTCGGCGTATCCCATGGATGCAGGAACGGATCTGCAGCCCTTCTATGATGCTTTGCCCTTCCAGATGACGCAGGGACAGAAAACCGCTGTCCGGGAGATCGCAAGAGATCTCTGCGGTGCTGCGCCTATGAACCGTCTGCTTCAGGGCGATGTGGGAAGCGGTAAGACGGCGGTTGCAGCAGCGGCATGTTATTTCACCGTCCGGAACGGAATGCAGTGCGCACTCATGGCACCCACGGAAATTCTGGCGGTGCAGCATTATCATACCCTGAAACAGTTCCTGGAGCCTTTGGGTATTACAGTGGGATTGCTCACCGGTTCGCTCCGTGCCAAGGAAAAACGTGCTGTCTATGACGGATTGGCAGACGGCTCTGTGCAATTAGTGGCAGGTACCCATGCGATCTTTCAAAAGGAAGTGCAGTTCCAGAAGCTGGCGCTGGTCATTACCGATGAGCAGCACCGCTTCGGCGTAGCTCAGCGTACCCTGTTCGCCGATAAGGGCGGATGTCCTCATAAGCTGGTCATGTCTGCAACGCCCATTCCACGTACCCTGGCGCTGATGATTTACGGCGATCTGGATATTTCCGTGCTGAAAGAACTGCCCAACGGACGGCTGCCAATCAAGACTTTTGCCGTCACCGGAAAGCTCCGCACACGGGCGTACAATTTTATCCGGGAACAGCTGCAACAGGGGCATCAGGGCTATATTGTCTGCCCCATGATCGACGACAAGGACGAAAGCGAATTGCAGGCGGTTTCCAGCTATGCGGAATCCATACAGAACGGTGCATTTGCAGACTATCGGGTGGGACTGCTCCACGGCAGAATGAAAGCTGCGGAAAAGGATCAGGTCATGGAGGCATTCCGTGCCCATGAACTGGATCTGTTGGTGAGTACCACGGTGATTGAAGTAGGCGTGGATGTGCCAAACGCCACCATTTTGCTGATAGAAAATGCCGAGCGGTTCGGGTTGTCCCAGCTGCACCAGCTCCGGGGACGAGTGGGGCGGGGCAGTGCGCAGAGCTATTGCATTCTCATGACAGATCACGTGACGGAGGAGTGCCGCACACGGATGCAGATCATGAGCCGTACCAATGATGGCTTTCAGATCGCCGAGGCGGATTTGCAGCTGAGAGGTCCCGGAGACTTTTTCGGGGAACGCCAGCACGGTCTGCCGCCGTTACAGATCGCCGACCTGTCCCATGACACCCAGCTGCTCCATGAGGTACAGGAAACTGCCCAGGCACTTCTGCAAGAGGATCCGGAGCTGTCAAAGCCGGAACACGGTGCATTACGGCTGGAAGTACTGCGTCTTTTCAGCCGCAGCGGTGAAAACGGGCGGAATTAACCTGATTTTTGGTGAAACATAACATAACACGCTGTTGAAATAATACAGTTTTCACAAAACTCGCTTTTTTTCGATTTTTTTGAAAAAAACGCTTGACAAACCCCCTGCGTTGTGGTATACTGTAATAGTCGCCGGTGAGGAACACAAAACAAACCGGAAAGACAGCGATGTGGAAGCTTAGCTCAGCTGGGAGAGCATCTGCCTTACAAGCAGAGGGTCATAGGTTCGAGCCCTATAGTTTCCACCACATGGCCCGGTAGTTCAGCTGGTTAGAACGCCGCCCTGTCACGGCGGAGGTCGTGAGTTCGAACCTCATCCGGGTCGCCATGCAGCATACTTATGCTGTGATGCCTCTGTAGCTCAGTCGGTAGAGCAGGGGACTGAAAATCCCCGTGTCATTGG
>JBJFHO010000091.1:0-14293 GCA_051893675.1 Ruminococcus sp.
CAGAAGAATCTGTCGTTGTTATTGTTGCTGCTGTAGTAGTTGTTTCCGTAGTAGCAGTTGTCGTTGTTGTCGTCACCGCAGGCGGTGTAGTTTCGGTGGTCTCTTCGGTAGTCACGGTATCGTCAATGATGCGGATGGAGCCGGATTCCAGAATGGGAATGGTGGAGTTGCCCTCGGCATCCACAGCGCTGGCAGCCGTACCGCTTTTTGAGAGGTTCGCAGCAGTAAGGGGAATGACATCTCCCGGCTGGACATCCTCAGAAAGTTCCAGTACCAGGGTGCCCAGCTTCAGGTTGTAGTAGACATAGTTTTCATCGGGGTCAATGCTGATATAATTGAGCCAGACCATATCCTGTTCGGTGTAGAAGCTGGACTGCAAGCCAAGATATTCCTGATTGAAGGAAGTTGCGTCCATGGGCACTGCCAGGTCGCTGTCCCAGGAGATACCGAATGCCACAGAGGCAATGCCTGCATTTTTGGTCAGCGTCAGGGGAATGGTCACTTCATAGTCATTGTATTCCAGCTGATCCATGGTAATTTCCACATCGCCGACCTTGACGGAAGCAGCTGCTTCCTGCCGTTCGGAGGAGACAATGGAAATACTGCCGGAGGAGAGCCGGATCTTACCGGATTCCCCTTTGATATTGGCAATCATGGCAACGGAGCCTTCACCGTCGGTTTCATCAACAGTGAGAGGGAACACATCTCCCGGTGCAGCGTCCGGGCGTACCCGGAACTGGATGGTGCAAAGCGAAGTGCCCACATATGCGCCGTTTTTGCCCCGGTACAGGAACGGCAGCCAGATTCCGCCGCCTATGCCGTAATCGGCAGTGATCATGCCGAGATTTTTCTCATCATCACAGGTGCAGCTGAGGATGTTCAGATCGTTTGTATCCCAGGAAACGCCGAATTCCAGCTGGGTGAAAGCACTGTTTTTGGAGATGCACACCGGGATATTGATGATATAATCATTTGCCTCCAGCTCTTCCGGGGTAACTTCAATATCCGGCAGCGAGACGATGCCGTTTGCATAGGAATTCACCGGCTGGATGGATGTAATGCGGATGGTGCCGGTGCACAGGGTCAATATGCCCTCGTTCCCGTCGGAGTTGACAACATTTGCCGCCTCACCGTTAGCACCTGTCACGGTCAGGGTGATTTCATAGGAGCTTGCCGGCTTTGCATCGTCGGGCACACGGAACCGCAGGGTACAGATATCCGTGCCAGTATATCGTTCATCGGCAAAGACCTGGATCCATCCGGTACCGCTGCTGTTGTCGAAAGAGGGCAGCAGAGACAGTCCATCCGGGGTATTGCCGGAGGGCGCCTCGGAGATCAGCTGGGAGTTGTCCCAGCTGACGCCGAATTCCAGCCCGCTGAAGCCGTTGTTGGAAGTCGCCCGGATGGGGACTTCTACAATATAGTCATTCTCCTCCAGATCCAGCATGGATGCCTTTGCAACGCCTTCCTCGCCGATCTCCAGCGTGACCTCTGGGACGATGTTGTCCACAATGGAGATGCCGCCGGAAATGTAGTCCACCTGAATGTGATTCAGTGAAGCGTCGGCATACTGTGCCGGGTTATGGTTGTAGTCCTCGTATACACCGTTGATCTCCAGGAACTCGCCCTCCTGGACATCCTGGCTCAGCTGGAATGTGACGCAGTACAGGTCAGTTCCGCTGAAGCTGCCCACGTAGGTGGCCCACATGAAATCGTTGTTGGGGGAGTAGGAAAACAGAGGTGTTGTCTCATCGTTGGTGCATTTTGCACCCAGTGCACTCATGCGCTCACTGTTCCATGAGACGCCGCACTGTAAGATCTCAAAGCCGGGATTGCCGGGAAATGTAATGGGAACAGTCACCAGATAGTGATCCTTTTCCAGCTGTTCCATATCAATCTGCACCGTGCCGATCTCCAGGGTGGAAGTACTGGCAGTAGCCGTTTCAGCCGAGACATAGCTCCGGCACACAGGAAGAAACAGCGCAGCAATGGCAGTCAGTGCCAGCAGCACTGCGGTGAGCATTGCTGTACATCGTTGTGGTATTTGTTTCATAGTCATCCATCCTCTCATGGAAATACCAACTCTTGTTGTTTTTATTGTATCATATTTGCATAGAAAAGTCAACGATACCAGGCAACTTTCATGCATAACATACAGAAATCGGAACTGCTTTTGGGGATTTTGCCGGAGCAGACTGGATATACCATTTCCTTTTCTCCACAGAACAGCAGAGAACTGCCTTTGCCATTCGTATTTTTGAAAACTTTCCAATTTCCTACATAAGGGCACCTCTAAAAACCTATGACGTTCGTCAAAATGCCCAATGAACACCGTCTTCGTCGTTGCAAAACCTTGCCAGACACAAAGTATGCCTGCGGTTTTGCGCCTAGAATCCGGCGTCCCTTGTGCACTTTGCCGAATTGCCCTAGGTTTTTAGAGGCGCCCATAATATGATACCATTTCTTCCACTCTTTGTCAATCCGACAAACCGACAAATTATTTTCTGCATTGTGCATAGAATTTGCGGAATCGGGCATACTGGAACTGTACTGATGCAGCAGCTGGCTGTAAACCGTGTCGTTTCAGCGGAGCGGCAGAGGAAAATGCAGTATGCTGCCGCAGCAGTAACATTTTCAGAACTGGAGAATTTACCATGGAAATGAAAAAGAAAAACGACAACATCAAGTGTTCTGTCACCCAGTGCAAGTACAACATGGTGACAGAGAACTATTGCGGTCTGGACTGCATCTGCGTAGGCACACACGAGTCCAACCCCACTGTACCGGAGTGCACCAACTGCGATTCTTTCGTTAAGCGTACCACCGGCGCACAGGGCTAAGCAGACTGTCAGGCGAAACCATGCCGGAGAAAGGGACAGCCCTGTCCCTTTTTCTGTACATACTGGAAAATGCAGCAAAAATTCGTCATGTTGCACAAAAAACAGGGTGCATTCAGTTGCAAAACGGCAAAAAAAGTGAGAATCCCTTGTACATCGCATAAAATTCGGGTATAATAGAAAAGTATCCAAGTTCCGAAGGAGGTTGATTTATCATGTATGATAAAACCATGACGTTTTCTGTCAATGATGAAAAAGAGATCGAGATGAAGAAAACGCTGATGCTTGTATATGATGCGCTCACGAAAAAGGGATATAATCCGGTGAATCAGATTGTAGGCTACATCCTCTCCGAGGATCCCACCTACATAACCACATATAACAATGCCAGAAGTCTCATCCGGCACATCGACCGGGATGAGCTGCTCCAGGCATTGGTAAAGTCCTATTTGGGCAACTGAGCGTCATCTCATGCTCTGCCGGAGACAAGGCAGAATACATGAATGAGCACTTCTATGATCGTACAGAAACAGCACGGCGTCCTGCGTACAAGCGGAACAAAGGCTGCCCGAAATATCCTCCGGACCTGCGGTATGCTGGAACGGGGGATAACTTTTTTTAATTCTTTGAATTAGGAATGAGGAGTTAGGAATTAGGAATGATGGTGTTCGCTTCGCTCACGAATAATAAAATGCTGCTGAAAGCCTACCCGTTTTAGAGATGCCCTGTAGGGAACGACCTCTGTGTCGTTCCATCCAATGTGGGGCATCTGGCGGAACGACACGGGGGTCGTTCCCTACGGAATGAAAAAAACATAGGCGGCGGAGGAATATTATACCAACAAACAAAAATTCTCATGTTCGTTCTGTTTGCATAAAGCCTCTGTCCATGGGCATACTAACTGCAGCTGCAACAGCAGCTGCAAGGAGGCGAACGCAATATGAACCGTTGGATCGCTGGCATGATGTCCGGGCTGCTGACAGCGGCAGTCATTCCGGTGGCGCCTGTCAGTGCAGTCAGCAGTCAGGTTATCGGCTATGGGCAGGGCACGGCGGTGGACAGCGAAAACCGACCGCTGGATGCGCTTGCTTTTGATGAACAGTATGCGGAATATGACGCATATGCCACAACGCCCGATCGGAGCCGGATCATTCTGACCTTTGACCAGGGCTATGAAAACGGCTATACGGCACAGATCCTGGACACATTGCAGGAAAAAAACGTATCCGCCATCTTCTTCCTGACTGGTGATTATGCCAAAAAGGAGACGGAACTGGTGGAACGGATGATCGCAGAGGGACACGTCCTGGGAAACCACGGCATGACCCACGCCAGTCTGCCGACGCTGTCGGAATCTGAGGCAAAGGCGGAGATCATGGATCTGCACCAGTATGTGCTGGACACCTATGACTATGAAATGCAGTATTTCCGCTGCCCCTGCGGAGAATATTCCGAGGCGGCACTGGATACTGCACAGGAATGCGGTTATCGCACCCTGTTCTGGAGCGATGCCTATGTGGACTGGAAAACAGATGCCCAGCCCGACCCGGCACAATCTCTGGAACGATTGGAGGAGCATGCCCACGGCGGCGAGATTTTGCTGCTGCACTCGGTTTCTTCCACCAATGCGGAAATTCTGGGGGATCTCATTGACGCACTTCGTGCCGACGGATATACCCTTTAAGCAGAACAACGAAACGACCCGGCAAGCCCGTCGGGTTGTTTTTATAAAATCAGTCTTTTATAATATCAACCACGTCGCCTTGTGAAACCATTATATCAAGAAAAATCTTGTAAACGTCCCGGTGGGACGTTTACAACGCAATCTTAATCTTAATCCCCAAAAACGTGGTACAGTTATCTGCGGCATTACAATCTCACATACCGGCATAGTTTTGTACAAATTGCAAATATTCCATAAATACATATAAAACCTATTGACGATATAGGAATATAGTGATATAATAGCAGTGTAGAAAAAATCCTCCCCTTCGGGCGGCTGAATAGAAAGGAATTTAAGATTATGGCAAATCAGAATTATCGTTTTGAGACAAGACAGGTACATGTAGGACAGGAACAGGCTGACCCCACCACAGACGCAAGAGCTGTGCCGATTTACGCTACAACTTCTTATGTGTTCAAGGATTCCGCCCAGGCAGCAGGCCGCTTCGGACTGACAGAATCCGGTAATATCTACACTCGTCTTATGAACCCCACCAATGACGTATTTGAACAGCGTATTGCATCTCTGGAAGGCGGCGCAGCAGCACTGGCAACAGCATCCGGTTCGGCGGCAATTGATTATGCCATCCGCAATATTGCTGGCGCAGGGGATCATATCGTTTCTTCCCAGACTGTTTACGGCGGTACTTATAACCTGTTCGCCAATACATTCCAGGAGATCGGCATCGAGACTACCTTTGTGGATGCACACGATCCGAAGAATATCGCAGATGCTATCCGCCCCAACACCAAGGCTGTCTATGTAGAATCCCTGGGCAACCCCAACTCCGATGTCATTGACATGGAAGCCATTGCAGAGATCGCGCACAAGAATGGCGTACCGCTTATTGTAGATAATACCTTTGCAACACCGTTCCTGTTCCGTCCGCTGGAGCACGGTGCAGATATCGTGGTACATTCCGCAACCAAGTTCATCGGCGGCCATGGTACTGTTATGGGCGGCGTTGTGGTAGACGGCGGTACTTTCGACTGGGCAGCAAGCGATAAGTATCCGGGTCTGTCCAAGCCGAATCCGTCCTATCACGGCGTTGTCTTTACCGAAGCATGCGGCAACATTGCCTATATCATGAAGCTTCGCACGACCCTCATGAGAGATACCGGCGCATGCCTGTCGCCCTTCCATTCGTTCCTGCTGTTACAGGGTCTGGAAACACTGTCCCTGCGTGTAGAACGCCACGTGGAAAATGCCCTGAAGGTAGTGGATTTCCTGAAGAATCACCCTATGGTAAAGCGTGTGAATCATCCGTCTCTTTCCACCGGTCACGAAAAGGAACTGTACGACAAGTATTATCCCAACGGCGGCGCATCTATCTTTACCTTTGAACTGAACGGCACAAAGGAACAGGCGCAGAAGTTCACCGAATCCCTGGAACTGTTCTCTCTGCTGGCAAATGTGGCAGATGTAAAGTCTCTGGTCATTCATCCGGCTTCTACCACACACTCCCAGATGACAGAGGAGGAACTGTTGGCTGCGGGCATTACTGCCACAACGGTTCGTCTCTCCATCGGTACCGAACATATCGACGATATTCTGGCAGATCTGGAGCACGGCTTCCAGGCAGTTCAGTAAATCATAAATCAAATTAGGAATGAGGAATTAGGAATGGCGGTGTTCGTACCCAAAGGGTACGAATAAATGAAAAATGATTGTTTGCCGTCATTTCTCATTTTTCCATGGGAGGGATTCCAATGCAAATCTATGCAGACAATGCTGCAACGACAAAGACAAGCCGCACTGCCATTGATGCCATGCTGCCCTATTTTGACCAGATCTACGGCAATCCGTCCAGCCTGCACCATGTGGGACAGGCTGCGGCAGAGGCACTGGTGAAAGCACGGCAGGATATTGCTGATTGCCTGGGCTGTGAGGCGAGAGAGATCTATATCACTTCCGGCGGCAGTGAAGCGGATAACCAGGCGCTGCGTTCTGCGGCATATTACGGTGCGAAAAAGGGCAAAAAGCATATTATTTCCACGGCTTTTGAACACCATGCCATTCTCCATACCCTGAAACAGCTGGAGGAGGAAGGCTTTGAAGTCACCCTGCTGGATGTCCACGGAACAGGACGTATTACGGCGCAGGATGTGGCAGATGCCATCCGTCCGGATACCTGTCTGGTGAGCGTGATGTTTGCCAACAACGAGATCGGTACCATCGAACCCATTGCAGAGATCGGTGCAGTCTGCCGGGAAAAGGGCGTGCTGTTCCACACCGATGCCGTGCAGGCAGTGGGGCATGTTGCCATAGATGTAAAAGTCTTGAATGTTGATCTGCTGTCTCTGTCGGCGCATAAGTTCCACGGACCCAAGGGCGTGGGCGTACTCTACGCCAGAAAAGGCGTACTCCTGCGCAGCCTCATCAACGGCGGCGCACAGGAACGGAACAAGCGTGCTGGCACGGAAAATCTGCCTGCCATCGTAGGCATGGCGGCGGCATTGAAAGAGGCTTGTGCAAATCTGGACAAAAACGCTGCCTATCTGATTTCGCTCCGGGATCGGCTCATTGAGGGATTGTCCCAGATTCCCCACAGCGTGCTAAACGGTGAGCGGACAGAGCGTCTGCCGGGGAATGTACACTTCTGCTTTGAGGGCATTGAGGGCGAATCCCTGCTGCTTCTGCTGGATGCAAAGGGTATTTGTGCATCGTCCGGCTCTGCCTGCACTTCCGGTTCACTGGATCCCAGTCACGTGCTGCTTGCCATCGGCAGACCCCACGAGATCGCCCATGGTTCACTGCGCCTGACCTTGTCGGAGGAGAATACGCCGGAAGAAGTAGAGTATATGATTCAGACCATCCCGGAGGTTGTGGCGTATCTGCGCAGCATGTCTCCGGTATGGCGTGACTTGCAGGAAGGGAGAAGAACCTATGTTATACAGTGAAAAGGTCATGGATCACTTCATGAACCCCCGGAATGTCGGCGTCATTGAGGATGCAGACGGCGTGGGCGAGGTCGGCAATGCCAAGTGCGGCGATATCATGAAGATCTATCTGAAAATCGAAGATGATATCATCAAGGACGTAAAGTTCGAGACATTTGGCTGCGGCTCTGCCATTGCGTCCAGTTCCATGGCAACGGAAATGATTCTGGGACAGCCCTTGTCCAAGGCAATGGAACTGACCAACAAGGCAGTTGCCGAGGCTCTGGACGGTCTGCCTGCCCATAAGCTGCACTGCTCCGTGCTGGCAGAGGAGGCAATCAAGGCAGCCATCAAGGATTACTACGATAAAAATAACATCACCTATGACCCGAAGAGTTTCCCGGATTGCGAGAATTGTGAAGCGTGTCATATGTGAGTGAAAATGCCCTGCGGATTCGTTTGGAAACCGCAGGGCGTTTTTTGTGTTATGTAGGGGCGGCTATCAGCCGCCCGCAATTTTTCTTCTAATGTGTGGGGGGTGTAGGGACACGGCGTGCCGTGTCCTGGGACAGGGGATGCCTTGGTGGAATATGGGACAAGGATGTCATTCATTCGAAGATTTTTGTTTTTCCGGATTTTTTCCGGCAGCTGATAGCCGTCCTGCTGTTTGGTTACAACAAAAAAATTTATTCCGTTGCAAACGTCCCACCGGGACGTTTGCAAAATTTTGCTTGTTGAAAAAGGTTTACAAGGGGGAAAGCGGTCTTGTCCGCTTTCCCCTCGAAAAGCTGTCGCTTTTCTCACCCCTTTTCTCCGCGGCGCAAAAGAATGCGCCGGGGTGTTTCGCCGTCTGCGGACGGCGACCAGGGACGCTGTCCCTGGACTCTGCCAGGGCTTACGCAGCCCTGGACCTGCGCCAGCTGTGCTCAGCTGGACCAGCAGCCTGAGCAACCTTTTTGAAAACGGATAGGAGACATTTTCGAAATTACAGAATACTACAAATCAGATGTTGCAACCCATAAAAACGAAAATAACCGCCCCACTTCCCAATAAGGCGGTTATTTCTATAACTCATACTTAACTAAGGGGAGCAGACCGTCAATCTGTTACCCCAACTGCAATTCTTTCAGAATACGCTCCGCCATCTGCCGGGGCGAAACGCCGCCAGGAATGACGTGGGATGCGTGAGCACGGTATACCGATGCACGTTTCTCAAACAGTGCTTTCAGTTCTCCCTTTGTGCTGCGCTGTACAATGGGACGGTTGGTGTCGTCCTTGATACGGTTGTAACAAGTCTGGAAAGACTCGTCCAGCAGCACCACTGCGCCGTTTTCTCTGGCATATGCAGCACTTTCCGGATTCAGCATCGCACCGCCGCCGCAGGAGATCACTGCCTTTTCCCGGCAGAGGGTGCGGATTGCCTGGGCTTCCACCTGCCGGAAATAAGGCTCGCCGTCCTGGTCGAAGATCTCGGGAATGCTCTTGCCCTCCTGTTCCACAATGTACGCATCTGTGTCAATGAGGGGCAGCCCCAGCTTCTGCGCCAGCGTTTCGCCCACCGTGGTCTTTCCGCAGCCCATAAAGCCGCATAGAAAAATGGTCATGCTGTGTCGCCTCACTTTCCTGCGTTCTGTGCGTCAATGGTTTCCTCCATGTCATGGATAATGGAGTCGATCTGTTCCTGGGTATAGCTGTCGCCGTTCCAGATCTCGTGGGCACGTACTGCCTGGAGCACCAGCATTGCCGCACCGCCTTTGGCAACCTTCCCCTGTGCCAGCGCCTTGCGTAGAAACAGGGTCTTGGTGGGATTGTAGATCACGTCAAAGAAATAGTCCGCCTGGTCGATAAGCTCGTCCGGCACCGGGCAGGCGTCCACTTTCGGGAACATACCCACGGGAGACGCATTGATGATCACATCGAATTTCTCATGGATTTCCGATGTCAGACGATACTGCACCTTTGCATCCGGCATGGTCTCTGCCGTTTCCGCCAGAAATGCCTCCACTAGTTCCTTGTCCTGGGGGATAATGCCGATGGTCAGGTCTGCACCGCTGCGCAGGGCTTCGGTGGCAATCATTCTGCCTACACCGCCGCAGCCGATGAGCAAAACCTTGCCGTCCATAGGGTAGTCCTTTACCGACATGGTGAAGCCGTCGCAGTCTGTGTTATATCCCACCAGCTTGCCGTTCTTGTTTGCCACGCAGTTGACGGAATTGTATCGCTTTGCGCTGTCGTCCATCTCGTCCACCATGGGAATTACCGCCATTTTGTGGGGAATAGTAATATTAAAGCCCTGCAAGCTCCGCAGAAAGGGTTCTTCTCCGGCGAGATGCTCCGGTGCAATGTCCGTCAGTGTATAGCTGGCTTCTCTGCCAGCCATATCAAAGAGCCGTTCATGAATAAAAGGGGACATGGAATGCCCCAGGGGATGTCCGATGAGTGTGTACTGTTCCATTATGCAAATACTCCTTCCAGCGTTTCGCAGTTCTCACAGTTCTTGGCAGTGACACCCTTGAGGGTCTTTTTGACCAGTCCGGTGAGAACATTCTTGGGACCGAATTCCACGAAGGTGTCAATGCCGGCAGACTGCATTGCCGCCAGTTCGTCTGTGAAGCGTACCGGGGAGACAATGTGCGCTGCCAGAGCCGATGCCATATCGGAGAAATCCGTCCGTGCCGTACCTAGTACATTAGAATAGAAGGTGACGTTTGGCTCGTGGAATGTCACATCCTTGACAGATTCATAGAAAGCGTCTGCCGCAGGCTGCATGAGCTTGGTGTGGAATGCGCTTGCTACAGCCAGCGGTACCGCACGTGCTTTCAGTGCTGTGCAGGCAGCGGCAGCCTTTTCCACAGCGTCACGGTCGCCGGCGATGACCGTCTGTACACTGGAATTGTAGTTCGCCGGAACCACATAGCCCTCTGTTTCAGCGCAGATACGCTCTACCTCTGCAGGTGCCAGCTTCAGGATGGCGCACATTGCGCCGTCAGCGGCACTGGCAGCAGCATCCATAGCTTCTGAACGAGCCTTGATGACACGGAAGCCGTCCTCCAGGGAAAGCATTCCCGAAGCCACCATTGCCGCATATTCACCCAGGGAGTGACCGGCTACGGCATCATAGGTGAAGCCCTTTTTCTTTGCGGCTTCCAGGCAGACCAGCGAGGTTGCCATAATTGCCGGCTGTGCATAGATGGTGCGTGCCAGAGTCTGTGCGTCGCTGTCAGCGATGATCGCATACAGATCGAAGCCCAGCACCTCTGATGCGGTCTCGTAGATCTCTTTCAGGGATGCATCCTGGTTTACCAGATCCAGTCCCATCTTCTCGTACTGGGATCCCTGACCGGAAAAGAGTGCAATTGTTGCCATAAGTACCATTCCTCTCTCATGGTTTTGTACAAAGGTGCACAAAACCAAAGCTTAATTTTTGTGCAAAAAATAGTATTTCTTCCTCCTGCGATTGAAAAACCACCGGGAAACGTTGCAAAATGTGCAAAAATATTCTATAATAGAAAGTGTATCCTGTGATTGCAGGCAAGCTATTTTTCTGGAGGACGTGCTGTGCCGCAGAAAGCGCAGCCCATCCCTCTACTATCATAACACAAAAAAGAAAAATAGACAAGAGGAACGGAGGAATTTTTTACATGGGTATTCATGTTTTAGGGACAGGCAGCTATACGCCTGACTTTCAGGTGACAAACGATGATATGGCGAAGATCGTTGAGACAAACGATGAATGGATCCGGACACGTACCGGCATTGGCACACGCCATATTTCGGATGGAGAGCCGACATGGTATATGGGAGCGCAGGCGGCAGAGCGTGCCATTGCAGCAGCAGGCATTGATCCGGCAGAGATCGGTCTGCTCATTGACACTACCATTACGCCGGAATATTGCACCCCGTCCATGTCCTGTATCATTCAGCGTGAGGTAGGCGCTGTGAATGCGGCGTGCTTCGACCTGAATGCGGCCTGTTCCGGATTTGTCTATGCCATGGATACGGCGCATCGTTTTCTGAAAACCGATTCCTCCATGCGCTATGCACTGGTCGTGGCAAATGAGAGCCTGTCGAAGATCACAAATTACAGCGACCGTTCTTCCTGCATTCTCTTCGGAGACGGCGCAGCAGCTGCTGTCATTGAGTATGATGAGAATGCACTGTACACCAGCCATCTGGGCGCAGACGGCACTGGTGCAAAATATCTCTATGCCCACAGTGCACTGCCTCAGTCGCCTTTCGTAAAGCCGGAGCGTTTTGCGGAATATGACGATGGTATCGGTGCCGGCCCTGAGGGCTGGGAGCACACCATGCTCCAGGACGGCAGAGAGGTCTACAAATTTGCCACCCATGCTCTGGCAAAGGCTGCAAATCTGGCAGCGGAAAAGATCGGTTTCGATCTGAACGAGCTGGACAAGATCGTACCCCACCAGGCAAACATGCGCATCATTGAAACTGCCATGAAGTACCTGAAACAGCCTATGGAAAAGGTGGTTACCAACATCGAATTCCACGGCAACACCTCCAGTGCCTCTATTCCCATTGCCTTTGATGAGGCGATTCGTGCCGGAAAGATCCAGCGCGGGGAAAAGGTCTGCCTCGTGGGCTTCGGCGCAGGTCTGACCTATGCGGCATTGATTATGGAATATTAAATTGGTGAGATGACCCCTCCACCATTGCTTCGCAATGGTCCCCCTCCCCTTTCAGGGGAGGCTGAAAGTGACCATTTTGTAAATTGCGGAGTATGCCTCCCCTGAAAGGGGAGGGGGACCGCCGATAGGCGGTGGAGGGGTATATTGATAAAAATGGATCAAAAAACTATCCCCAAAAGGAAAGGACGTATATTTATGGAAACCAGAATTACCAAGCTGCTGGGCAGCAAGTACCCGATGATTCAGGGCGGTATGGCGTGGATCGCCGAGAGCACCCTGGCTTCCGCTGTCTCCAATGCCGGCGCAGTAGGACTCATTGCCGGCGGCAGTGCACCTATTGATTATCTGCGGGAGCAGATCCGCATCTGCAAATCCAAGACAGACAAGCCCTTTGGCGTGAATATCATGCTTATGAGCCCCAACGCTGACGATCTGGCACAGCTGGTTATTGATGAGCAGGTGCCCATCGTTACCACTGGCGCAGGCAATCCCGGAAAGTACATGGAGGCATGGAAAAATGCCGGCATCAAGGTTATTCCGGTAGTACCCTCCGTTGCTCTGGCGAAGCGTATGGAGCGTGCCGGTGCAGATGCACTGGTGGCTGAGGGAACAGAGTCCGGCGGTCATATCGGCATGAATACCACCATGTGTCTTGTACCTCAGGTTGTGGACGCTGTGGATATTCCGGTCATTGCAGCCGGCGGTATCGCTGACGGCAGAGGCATTGCAGCTGCCTTTATGCTGGGCGCAGAGGGCGTACAGCTGGGTACACGGTTCCTGGCAACAGACGAGTGCCAGATCTCCCCGAAATACAAGGAACTGGTCATCAAGGCAAAGGATACTGACAACCAGATCACCGGCTTCTATTCCGGCAGCCCCTGCCGTGGTATCAAGACCAAGTATACCAAGAAGCTCCAGGCAATGGAAAAGGCTGCTTGTCCGCCGGAGGATTTCGAGGCAATGACTGTCGGCTCTCTCCGGAAGGCTGTCGTAGATGGCAACGTGGACGAAGGCTCCTTCCTGTGCGGTCTCATCGCTGGCATGGTCAATGAGGTGAAGCCCTGCAAGGACGTGATCGAAGAAATGTGGCAGCAGGCATTCCAGCTGCTGGGCAAGGAATAACGAAATACAATAAGGGCACCTCTAAAAACCTAAGACGTTCGTCAAAATGCCCAATGAACACCGTCTTCGTCGTTGCAAAACCTTGCCAGACACAAAGTATGCCTGCGGTTTTGCGCCTAGAATCCGGCGTCCCTTGTGCACTTTGCCGAATCGCCCTAGGTTTTTAGAGGCGCCCATAAGTTGTAAGAATACGTATATGTAGGGCGGGAGCAAGCCTCCGCCTTACGATTTGTTCTGTGAAACAAAATGAATGATTTGAATTCAGAGAGGAAGATCATATTATGGCAACAGCATTGATTACCGGCGCATCCCAGGGCATTGGCGCCTGCATCGCCGTTCGTCTGGCAAAGGACGGATACAATATCGCAATCAACCATTTCCCCAGTGATTCCGACAAGGCAAATGCGGAGAAGGTGGCAGAACAGTGCCGCAATTTTGGCGTAGAGGCAGAGCTGTTCGCAGCAAATGTGGCAGATTATGCCCAGTGCGAAGCAATGACCAAGGCAGTGAAGGAACGCTTCGGCTCCATTGATGCCCTGGTCAACAACGCAGGCATTACCAAGGACGGCCTCATGGTGCGTATGTCTGAGGAACAGTATGACGCAGTGATCGCCGTAAACCAGAAGAGCGTATTCAATATGATGAAGCTGGTGGGCGCAATCATGATGCGTCAGCGCAGCGGTCATATTGTCAGCCTGGCATCGGTGGCTGGTCTGTACGGCAATCCGGGACAGATCAACTATTCCGCATCCAAGGCAGCCATCATCGGCATGACTAAGACCGTGGCAAAGGAACTGGGCGCAAGAGGTGTTACCGTCAACGCTGTGGCACCGGGCTTCATCAAGACTCCCATGACCGACGCCCTCACCGAGGAACAGCGTAACAAGATGCTGGAACTGGTGGCAATGAAGCGCTATGGAAATCCGGAAGAAGTGGCAAGCGTGATTTCTTTCCTGTGCTCCGATGATGCAAGCTATGTCACCGGACAGACCATCGAGATCTCCGGCGGCTTGATGATGTAAGGCAACACCGCACAAAGACCGCCTGACGGCTTTGCACGTCATATGCTTGCAGCTTTTCCGC
>JBJFHO010000092.1:0-3074 GCA_051893675.1 Ruminococcus sp.
GCACACGCTCTCTATCAAACTATTTCAATAGTTTGATAGAGAATTAGTATTAGATTCCAGAATTTTAAAGGTGATGTTGGCGAGATATGGATTCCAGGTGTACCGCAGGCGCTTGTGCCCGTAAGGGTATACTTTGTGTCTGGCAAGATTTTGCAACGACGAAAACGGCGTTCATTTTGGCATTTTGACGAACGTCATAGGTTTTTAGAGGTGCCCTTTATATCGTTGTCTACCTGTACCGCACGTACCGTCACACGGTTTCTGCCGCTCCAGGTACAGGTGAACAAAGTCAGATCCCAATCCTCTGCGCCTTCTGCCATTGCATCTGTATTGCTTCCGGCAACCAGCTCAGTCTGCGTTACTTCATAAATATACGTTTTCCCACTGCAATCCGTAAAAACAAGCTGGTCTCCGGTATTCAGTTCACTGATCCGCCCGAAATGCGACCGATAATTGTGGGCTGCAATGATGAGATCGCTGCCTGCAACAGTACCAGAATACCGACAGGGTGATTTTTTCAAGTTGGGATAACTCCACTCACTCAGCACAGGCAATTCCAGATTCAGAGACGGAATAGTCAATATTCCCAAAAAGCTTTCTCCGTTTACCTCCAGCACGATTTCTTCAGGCAATTCCTCGGACTCTGTCACATATTCCTCCAGCAGATCTGTTCCCGGCAGCGTATATTCCTCCGGCACTGCATCTGCTTCCGTCGTCTGTGGAATATACTCCTCCAGTGCGGAGAGATAGCTCTGCGTCTCCGTCCATCCGGCTTTATCCTGACGCCAGTTATACAATACAAGCAGCAATGCCGCCAGCAGCAGAATTATTCCGCAAGCAATCCAGAATATGCCACGTTTTCGTTGCTTCATGCCGTACTCCTTACGACGATTTTCCATGTAGCTTTACACCCACCACAATCAGGATCAGACCTGCCGCCGCCAATACGGGCACCGGCCACCAGAGCTGACCAGTCTGGGGAAGCTTCGTATTTGTACCACCGGAACCGCCTCCAGACGACAGCGTGACAACAGTGGAAACAGTGGCCGAAATACTACCGCTGCCCGATGCAGTTACAGAAGCTGTAGTCTGTCCTTGTGCCGAGCTCTGGGTTGTGAGTTCAGTCGTCAGATCGCTTGTGGTAATCAATTCCTCAGTAGAGGGCGGGGTTACAGTTGAGGAGCGCACGGTGCTAAAGGAATTGATGACAAGATACTGTACCTCGTTGAAGCGATATACGACCGTATAATTATCAGGCACTTCGATTTCCTTCACACGCCACTCGGAAAGGGAATCCGCCGACCAGGAATAAGTCCAGTTGTTGGATTCGTCCAGCACGATCTCCCGTTCAAATTCCCGGTCACAATAGAGGGCAATTTTCAGAGTGGCAGGGCGGTCATAAACAGCATTTTCATCGTGCAGCCAGACTTTGGTGACAGAAAAGGAGGAATTATTGGAAGTTGGCAGTTCCTTTTTCCGAAATTTCGGATAGGACAGCAGATCCAGAGAGGAATCTGCGTCGGAGATTTCGATGAGCACCGCCGACGGAATATACCGGGTATTCCCGACAACCTTGGAATAACCGGAGAGGAGGTACAAGCCCTTATCCAGTCCGTCAAAGCAAAGGGAACCTGTTGCATCTGTTTTTTTGGTTTCCAGAGGGACATGCTGATCCACAATCGCATAATTTTCCAGCGTATCAGCTGCATCCTGCAAAGCAGAAGCGGAGAGATCCTCCATGGACACCGGATAATCAGCAAAATCTCCGGTCAGTTTATAGGTATTATCATTGGAACGCTCGCCGACGGCAAAGATATCCCACTGCATATCGGCAAGGGTCACGTCATCCGAACGGCAGAGCAAGGTCAGAGAGTGCGCAGCATGATCAGCAGCTGCCGGAAGCAGGAGGCAAGCTGACATAAAAAGCAGTACGCCCAATGCACAGAGAACGGCACTGCACCGCCGCAGTCGGTTTGTCATGAGTTATTCACCATCCTTTTTGGAATTCTCCGTTAGGGCAAGGAAATCCGTATATGAAAGTTTCTTTTTCTTTTTACCGCCGAAGATCCATTTGAGCAAAAGCAGCAGGAAGAGCGGAACGGCAATAAACGGAACAACAGACATAGAATCCAGCTGGACGGCATCTGCTGTAACCTTGATATTATGGGGATAAACGGTATCAATACGATGGGCACGCACCAGAAGGCGGTGGGTATTGACACCGTAAGGCGTGCATGTCATGAGGGTGACATAATCACCGCCGGGAATGACCGCAAGCTTGTCGATCTCATCCGGCTCAACGATCATGATCTTTTCCACCTCATAGGTGAGGACTTCGTCCAGGATCGTAATGGTAAAGGTATCCCCTTCTGCCATCTGATCCAGATCACTGAACAGCTTAGCGGACGGGAGACCCCGGTGTGCCGAGATAACGGCATGGGTATCGGTCCCGCCCACAGGCAGCGAGGAGCCCTGGAGATGTCCCACGGCAACGTTCAGGATCTCTGCGCTGGTGCCGTGATAAATGGGCAGCTCGACCTTGATCTTGGGAATGGTAATGTATCCCATAATGCCCGTACCGGAAATGTTGAGCTGTTCCTCATAGTCGGGGAGCTCGTCATAGTTTTCGAAGGGCGCATAGACCTGGTTCAGGGCTGCGTTATAGGCATGGGCGTTGGCGAGAAGCTGTTCCTTTTCGGAATTGTCCATCTGTTCCACTGCCTGGTCATATTCGGCGACAGCATAGCTCTGCACCCTGGAATTCCACCAGTTGCTGACAGTGGGATAAAGCATCACGGAGAGCCCCACCAGTAAAAGAACGATCAAAATCACTGTAGAAATTACATTGAATTTACTTTTCTTTTTTCTCATGAGGTCCTCCCTAATGCCTGCCGGATTGCTCCGGCAGACGAAGTTAGGTTTTCAGTTTCGTTTGCGTATGTTTTCGGAAAAAGTTATGCTTCCTCAGCGTCCTTTGCACGCTTCTTGGTGATCAGGAGCACGCCTGCGCCAACAACCAGGATGCCGCCGGCTACGTAGAAGATCGTGGTACCGATGCCGCCGGTGGAGGGGAG
>JBJFHO010000093.1:0-3071 GCA_051893675.1 Ruminococcus sp.
ACGGAAAAGATGCAAGCATATGACGTGCAAAGCCGCTAGGCGCTCTTTGTGCGGTATTGCCCTAAATAGCATTTTGTCAGTCAAGGCGCCCAACCGCAGGCAGGCTGTCGTCTGGCAAGGATGGGTAACGCAAAGTGACGAAATGATAGCGGCAAATTCTTCAACAGGTTGATAAGGAATTAGTATTTAGCTTCCATTTTCCGTTTCTGTACCGGATCACGCTCATGATTGCCGTCAACACCCAGGTCAGGCAGGTGGTTCCCCAGACTGCCATATATCCCACCGATGGGACATGGATCAGTATGGAGGCAAATCCAATACGACCGACAACCTCCGCCAATCCATTCATAAAAGCAAACTTCACATCGCCGGCACCGTTAAGCAGTCCTCTTGTCACATGAATGGTACCAAGGAATATATAGAAGCAGGCAGAGATTTTCAGGGCAAATTCACCAATGGAGATAACCTCAGCCTCTTTCACGAATATGCCCATGACATATTTGCCTGACAGCAGGAATACGATCAGCATGACAATGGAAAAGCAGACAGAAAGCTTCATACTCTGCCGGTAGCATGTCCGGATACGTTCTTTCTGGTTTGCGCCAATATTCTGTCCGGTAAAAGAGGAAACTGCTGTACTCAGTGAGGAAAAGGGCTGCTGGATCAGCTGTTCAACACGCATAGTGGCAGTATATGCTGCCATAATGGTATCCCCGAAGCTGTTTGCAGTTCTCTGGAGATAGATCATGGAAACAGATACCAGTGCATTCTGTAGTGCAAGTGGAATTCCCAGGCGGATACACAAAAAGGCTGCGTGCTTCCGGAATGCTGCTGTTTCCCTTGTCAGCCGGAACATGGGATTCTTCAGAAGCGCAAAGAGAATACTTCCGGCAGCTGCAAGTGCCTGTGCCGTGACTGTTGCCCATGCAGCTCCGTTGACGCCCATATCCAGAACCACCACAAAAAGAATATCCAGAACAGCATTCAGTATACTTGCAAAAATCAGAAAATACAGCGGTGTTTTTGCATCTCCCAGGGAACGCATCACAGAGCCGATCCAGTTATATGCCGCCACCGCTATGGTTCCGGCACAGGAAATACGCATATATCCCACAGCCGCATCGAACACAGATTCCGGCGTGTTGAGCATTCTCAGCAGAAACGGTGCGGCAAGTACGGATACCACACTCAGTATCACCCCGAATATCCCGGTAACATAGGCAGAATTGGCAATATATCGTTTTACCTCATCGTAATGCTTTGCGCCGAACCGCTGGGCGATCAGAATCCCGGCAGCAGCTGAAAGTCCGATGCAAAGGGTATAGAACAAATAGGTGATAGAACCAGTGGCTCCTACGGAGGCTAGTGCCTGATATCCCAGGTGCCTTCCCACAATGATGGAATCCACAATATTATAAAGCTGCTGAAAGAGATTTCCCGCCAGCATAGGCAATGCAAACCGGAGAATATGTCCGAGTTCGCTGCCCTTTGTCATATCCGTAGTATATGTCATTTCTTACGTTTCCTTCTGATGATTGCTGCAGCCGTAATACCGCCTGCCGCGAAAAGCAAGGCACCGCCTGCGACTGCATATAGAATATTCTTTTTACGATTCTTCTGTTCGGTATGGGTACTGTCTTTGGCTTTATCCGACGTCAGTACAACAGGCATACCTGTCACCTGCGCACCGTCAATGGCAAATGTACCGGAAAGTACAGTGACTTCCACTGTATGATCTTTTTCTTCCAGTCCGCTCATTTCATAGATGACCGCACGGTTTCCCACAGAAACCAATTCCTGCTTTTCCGCAGCAGTTTCACCGTCCACCTTTACGCTGAACCCCATTTCCTTACTTGCGCCAGTCAGAGCAAAGCCTGTACCGTGAAAAGTAAAGGTCATGACTGCGCCTTCTGTTCCCTCGGAAATCGTGCGCTTATAATTGCTGAAACTGCTCATTGTATTATGCGTCCAGTTCCCGGTATAGGAAAATGCCGTGTCTGTATTGTCAAATCGGGTGATATAGGAATCTGCTGTTTCAACGGATTCAACTGCGACATTGTCAAAGCAGTTATTGTTCCACGAACTGTAAAATGCTGCACGTCCTGCACCGCACGAGGGTATACCATGATAGGACGTAATTTCCGTGCCGTCGATCCATGCAGTTACAGCTGCATCCACTGCCTGAATTTTCAGATGATGCCATACACTGCTGTCAAAGTCGGAAAGTGTTCCCTCTGCCACGGTTCCCTTGCCTTGATTCAGCTTCCATGCACCGTTTTCATATACACTGATCCAATACCCGCTTTCCCCTGCACTGGCAAGATGATATCGCAATCCGATACCAGCGTAGTTTTCTTCCGGCGTATCACTTTCTGTCAGCTGCACATCGGCAGATACACTATAGTTATACCACCTGTCATCCCCGAAATTCGTGGTGGGATTCGGCGTATATCCCCATTCCTCCGCTTTGATATCCGGTGTGATCATCTGCATCAGAACATTGCTGCCGTTTACATGCTGTACCTCAAAGGCACCGCCTTCATCTGTAGTATATCTGGGCGCATTTCCTCTGGAGGACAAATACGTTTCCGGATAATCCGCATATTCAAAATCATCGGTATATGGCAGCGCCAGGATCTCAGAGGTCTGCTCTTCGTATTCATATTCCGACTGGCTGCGTTCCACAGTGGAAACGGTTACCATAGAATATGGCTGCACTGTAACTGCATAGGTATAAGAACCGTCATGCACCTCAGGTGTAATGGTCTCTCTCATTCTGAAATAATTTTCATTCCAGGCACCGCTGTCCGGACCTCTTGTTTCCCATACATACGCATTTGCTGATGCTTTATCCAGATTCTTCACGGTAAAATTGTAAGTGATCGGTTCCGCAGTTGTATTGGTAATAACCGTACTGTAATCTCCGGTTTCTGTGTCAGCAGCTGTCATAAAGCTGTATGTGGCATCGACAATGGCATGACCATCGCCGCCGGCAACACCGTCTGCATAGCAGGCATCCTCAACAAATGCCCAGCCCTTTTGAATGAACTGGGAAAAATGCAGTGACATAT
>JBJFHO010000094.1:0-14028 GCA_051893675.1 Ruminococcus sp.
AAGATGCAAGCATATGACGTGCAAAGCCGTCAGGCGCTCTTTGTGCGGTGTTGCCGAAATAATTCTTTTTATAGTATAGCACATTTTGTGCAAGAATGCTAGTAGGTTTTTTCGATTTTTTGGTCTGTACATTTTTTTGGCTTTGTGTTATAATTTATAATAAGGAATGAGGAGTTAGGAATGGCGGTGTTCGCTTGCGCTCACAGATTTAAACGAAACTGTTTGAATAGATTATTCAAATCCATCGCCGCAGGCGATACCTTCATTCCTCATTCCTCAATCCTCATTCCTAATTCCAACCTAATTTCAAATTCAAAACCACGCAAGGAGAGAATTCCATGAATCATACCTTCCGCCTCGGCAAGCTGGAACTGCCGAAAACTGCGATGCTGGCACCTATGGCAGGCGTTGCTGACCGTGCCTATCGTATCCTCTGCATGTCCTATGGTGCAGCCGCCTGCGTCAGTGAGATGGTCTCTGTCAAGGGGCTTTGCTATGGGGACAAGGCATCGGCAGAGCTTTGTACGATCACACCCCGGGAATGTCCCATGGGCTTGCAGCTGTTCGGCAATGACCCGGATTTTGTAGGGCGTGCTGTTTCCATGGTACAGCAGTACCAGCCCGACTGGATCGACCTGAACATGGGCTGTCCTGTGCATAAAGTTGTAGCCACCGGTGCCGGAAGTGCCCTGATGCGAAGTATTCCTCTGGCGCAGGAAATCGTCCGTGCCGCTGTCCGGGAAAGCAGCGTGCCTGTTACCGTCAAATTCCGTCTCGGCTGGGATGAAGCCTCTCGGAACGCCGTACCCTTTGCCCAGGCAATGGAGGATGCCGGTGCGGCGGCAATTGCTGTCCACGGCAGAACAAAGGAGCAGCTCTACAGCGGTAAGGCAGACTGGAATGCCATTCGTGACGTAAAGAAGGCTGTGTCCATTCCGGTGATCGGAAACGGCGATGTCTCCACCGCCGACGACTGTCTTGCCATGTACCAACAGACTGGCTGCGATATGGTCATGGTGGGACGGGGCAGCTATGGCAATCCCTTTATATTCCGGGAAATCGCCGCAGCAATGCAAGGACAGCCTGTCATACTGCCCACCCTGGAAGAACGCATGGAAACCATGCTCCGCCATGTCCGGCTCATTCTGGAATGCAATCCCCAGAAGCCGCCGGAGATCGCCATCCGTGACGCACGCAAGCATGCCGCCTGGTACATGACAGGAATGTACGGCGCAGCGAAATTCCGGGCACGCTGCTATCAGCTGGACTCCTACGAAGCGGCGGAACAACTGGCAGCAGATTTTCTGGCATTACAGCAGGAACACGAAGCAAATACAACGCAACAATAATTCTTCATGACGGAATGGCAATTCCGTCATTTTATTTTTGCAATTTTCTCTTGAATATATACCCCCAAGGGGTATATAATGTTGACAGGAGAAAGGAGATGCCTATGGAACACGAAAAAGAATGTCCCTGCTGTCATAAGACAAAAGAACGCTCCGAAGAAGAATACACCAGTCTGATCCACCGGCTGAACCGCATTGAGGGACAGATACGGGGAATCCGGGGTATGGTGGAAAAGAACGCTTACTGCACGGATATTCTGGTACAGGTCGCTGCTGCAAATGCGGCACTGAATGCCTTTAACAAAGAACTTCTCGCCAACCATATCCGTACCTGTGTTGCCAATGATATCCGTGCCGGCAAAGACGAGGTCATTGACGAACTGGTGGCTACGTTGCAGAAGCTGATGAAATAATCCCGGCATTTCTGCACATATTATTTGAATTAGAAATGAGGAGTTAGGAATGAGGAATGAAGGTATCGCCTACGGCGATGGATTTGAATAATCTATTCTAACAGCTTCTTTTAAATCTGTGAGCGCAAGCGAACACCACCATTCCTAACTCCTAACTCCTCATTCCTCATTAAAACAAAAAGGAGGATTTTTATGGAGCAATATCATGTCACCGGCATGAGCTGTGCCGCATGCAGTGCCCGGGTGGAAAAAGCCGTTTCCAAAGTCCCCGGCGTCACTGCCTGCTCTGTCAGTCTCCTGACCAATTCCATGGGCGTAGAGGGAACAGCCTCTGCGGGGGAGATTATCCGTGCTGTGGAACAGGCTGGCTATGGTGCTTCGCCGAAGCAGGATTCCCGGTCAGCCCCTGCAGCGGACAGCGATTCCCTGGCCGACCATGAAACACCTGCCCTGAAACGGCGGCTCATTGCCTCGGTGGGATTTCTGGCAGTGCTCATGTATCTTTCCATGGGGCATATGATGTGGAACTGGCCGATTCCCTCGTTTCTGGTAGGCAATCATATTGCCATGGGATTGATACAGATGCTGCTGACGATTGCAATTATGGTCATTAACCGGAAATTCTTCGTCAGCGGCTTTTCCAGTCTGCTGCACCGGGCACCTAATATGGATACGCTGGTAGCACTGGGATCCGGTGCGGCTTTTGTCTATAGTACCTATGCCCTGTTTGCCATGACAGATGCACAGGTCAAGGGGAATATGGATGCTGTTATGGCATACATGCATGAATTTTACTTTGAATCTGCCGCCATGATCCTGACACTGATCACCGTGGGAAAAATGCTGGAGGCACGTTCCAAAGGCAAGACCACAGATGCCCTGAAAGGTCTCATGCGCCTTTCCCCAAAAACGGCAGTGGTACTCCGTAACGGCAAGGAAGTCACTATTCCGGCGGAACAGGTACAGCGTGGAGATCAGTTTGTGGTACGTCCCGGCGAGAGTATCCCTGTAGACGGTGTGATTCTGGAGGGACAAAGTGCCATTAACGAATCGGCACTGACTGGTGAAAGCATTCCTGTGGACAAGACACAGGGTGACACGGTCTCGGCGGCAACCATAAATCAATCCGGTTTTCTGCGGTGCGAGGCTACCCGTGTGGGGGAGGATACGACCCTGTCTCAGATCATCCGCATGGTCAGTGATGCTGCCGCCACAAAGGCGCCCATTGCCAAAGTTGCCGACAAGGTCTCCGGCGTATTTGTCCCGGCAGTCATTGCCGTTGCAATCGTCACCATTATTGTATGGCTCCTGGTGGGACAAACTATAGGCTTCGCTCTTGCCAGAGGTATCTCCGTACTGGTTATCAGCTGTCCCTGTGCACTGGGACTTGCCACACCTGTCGCAATTATGGTGGGCAGCGGTATGGGTGCCAAGAATGGCATTCTCTATAAAACTGCCGTTTCCCTGGAAGAAGCCGGAAAGGTACAAATCGTTGCACTGGACAAGACCGGCACTATTACCTGCGGCGAACCAAGGGTAACAGATATTCTGCCGGCTGACGGTACAACGGAAGAAGAACTGATCTCTCTGGCATATGCGCTGGAGCAAAAGAGTGAACATCCTCTGGCAAAGGCTATTTTACAATACGCCCAATCCCGACAGGTGACAGCGGAGGAAGTCACAGCGTTCCAGGCATTGCCCGGAAACGGCTTGTCTGCGGTACTGGGAAAAAGTACCCTTTACGGCGGTAATCTGAAATTTATCCGTACCAAGGCAGCCATACCGCCGGAACTGGAACGTCAGGCGGAACAGCTCAGTGAAGCCGGCAAAACGCCTTTGTTTTTCAGCAAGGACAACACCTTGATTGGCATCATTGCCGTGGCAGATGTCATCAAGGAAGAAAGTCCCGAGGCCATTCGCCAGCTGCAAAACATGGGGATTCAAGTGGTAATGCTCACCGGTGACAACGAGCGCACTGCAAGGGCGATCGGCAGACAGGCAGGCGTCAACGAAGTCATTGCCGGTGTTCTGCCGGACGGAAAAGAAGCCGTGATTCGTCAGCTGGCGCAGCAGGGAAAAGTCGCTATGGTTGGCGATGGTATCAACGATGCACCAGCGCTGACACGTGCCGATATCGGCATTGCCATCGGCGCAGGCACAGATGTGGCAATGGATGCGGCGGATATTGTTCTCATGAAAAGCCGCCTTACCGATGTCCCGGCAGCGATCCGGCTGAGCCGGGCAACGCTGCGTAACATTCACGAAAATCTGTTCTGGGCATTTATCTACAATGTCATTGGCATTCCCCTTGCCGCCGGAGTCTGGATTCCCCTTTTCGGGTGGAAACTGAATCCCATGTTCGGAGCGGCGGCAATGAGCTTGTCCAGCTTTTGCGTGGTATCCAACGCTCTGCGGCTGAATTTCTTCCAGCTGCACCGCACAGACCGGGACAAAAAAATCAGATCCGCAGTTCAGACACTGCAACTTACAAAACAGGAGGAAACGAAAATGGAACTGGTATTGCATATTCAGGGCATGATGTGCCCGCACTGTGAAGCAACTGTCAAAAAGACACTGGAAGCATTTCCAGAGGTCAGTGAAGCTGTGGTCAGCCACAAGGAGGGTACTGCTGTGGTAACGCTGCATGCAGCAGTTGACGAGGCTGCACTGAAACAGGCAGTAACCGATCAGGGATATGAGGTGCAATAAGCCCATCCCCGGAAAATGACAAAAGGAAAGCGGTGCAATGACGATTCCATTGCACCGCTTTTGTGTTATGTTTTCAGTTTTGACTGGAAATTGCCTGCCGCAGCATTGCCAGGTCAATGCCGTTGATTTTATCATCATTATTCAAGTCGGCTCTTTCAAAATATCCATAATGTGAGAATGATATCTCCCCTGTGAGAAATTGCTGAAGCATTCTCGCATCTGAATCCGTCAGTACATCATCAAAATCCAGGTCGCCTAACAAGGGTGGAATTATTCGAAACATTCCCCAGGAATTCGCTTTGTCACCTACAATATTGATGGAATATACAGTGACTTCATATCTCCCTTCTGGAAGAATCCCAGACCAGGAACAACTGCCGTTTGTTGTTTCATCAACGCACACAACCGTTTTTTGATATACAGCGCCCTCAATAGGTTCACCGCAAAACGGATCTGCATTTTCAATATTATAGCACGGTTCTGTGCGGCATATGACAATTTCATAATCCACCGCATTTTCCGCTTCTGTCCATGTGATCTCTGTCGGTGTATCAAATGTGCCCGGCGTTATGGTAATATCAACTGCAACGGGCAAGGCATATTCCACCTGGAATGTCATCTGACTGGACTTCGTCTCATACTCGCCCCTGACGGCAACCACCTGTGCCCAATAGTTCCCCGCATCCAGCTGCACTTCCCAGGAAAGTTCCCCGCCTGTGCTCAGCGTGGACGCAGCTTCTTCTCCCGTGTCGGAATTGTAAATGAACACCCGATAATCCTCTGCACTGACCGACTGCATCCATGACAATCTTGTCGGCTCAGCACTTGTACCGGGGTACACATTTGCCAGAAACGAAAGCGGATAGGGATTGTATTCCACTGTGAATTCCTGCTGAACAGAGGGAGACTTGTTATCACCATTTTCCGCAGTCACTTGTACCACATATGACCCAGTATCCAGCTGTACCTGATAGCCGCATGTGCCGCCTGTCTTGGTGTATGACACCACTTCTTCCCCGGTTTCCGTATTCCAGATATGCACCGTATAGCAAACGGCATATTCCGAAGCTGTCCAGGAGATCACTGTTGCTTCATTGGACGAGCCGACGTCCACTGTTACCTCCGGTGCATCCGGCACGATGAGATTGGGATAATCCGCATACAGCGGACAGCCATATCCCAGAATATTTTCCGAGGTCAGGTTCCGGCACATCTCCAGCACCTGATTGGAAACATTCCCCTCAATGGTGTACAGGTTTTCACCCTCCACACCTGTGACGATTGCCACGTGAGTCACCCTTATCGTATCTTCTGCCTGCCCGAAATACACAAAATCCCCACGCCTTGGCGTATAATCACCGCCCCGGCTTTGGCTGTCCATCCAGCGCTTGTTTTTCGTGAAAAATCCCATGCCGGCAGTGACTGACTCGGTCTTTGGAATAATCGACGTGTCAATGCCAGCCTGGTCGGCACACCAGGATACAAACGTATGACACCAGGCGTACTCATAACTGTCAGCGATCATGCCGTTCCAGATATTGTATTTCGCCTCACTCTCCGGACAATAGCCCAGCTGAGTCTCGGCAATCTGAATCAGATCCTCAATCTGGTCGCCGGTGTTGGTATGGGTGTTTTCGTATGCGGCATATACCGGCATCCTTGCGCACATACACAATACCATTGCAATAGACAAAAGCAATGCAATCCACCTGCATTTTCCTTTTTGCAACATAGTTATTCCCTGTCCTTTCTTCTGAATATAAAACAGAATTTCAACTCCCCTAAGATAACTTTATTATAGCACTTTTCTTCTAATAAGTCAATATATATATTAAAATTATCGGTATTTTTTTGTATACTATGTATAAGATTCTAAAAGTTCTAAAAAAGCATTCATTGCCCTGCATATTACTGACAATGAATGCTTTTCTGGATAAGAAGAAATTATTCTACCTGAAGTTCGATCGCATCCTCATAGGTTATACCATTCAGCACAAATCTTACACTGATAGTCGTTTTCCCAGGAGAAATAGCTGTATAGCTGCCATCGTTTCCTACACTGACACAGGCTGGATTGCTGCTGTGCCATTCCACATCAGCTTGTCCCGCAGCATCATATGCAATGCCAAGCGTTCCTCGATCATCCACATGGAGAACAGATGTGGGATAGCTGGTAATGGAAATATACGGCTGGTTTACCGTCACTGTACAGCTGACATAATATGTCATGCCCATTGTGACAGTTGCTGTTAAGGTGGCACTTCCTGCTGCTTTTGCCGAGTAAGTACCGCTGTTGTCAATCTGTACAACACCGGAATTAGAAGATTCCCATTTTACAGTCGCTACTCCTGGCACACCACTCAGGGTAATGCTGCCGCTTTCACCGGGATACAAGCTCAGATTCGGCGGAGAAGCAATGGACAGTGCAGTTACTGTCACTGTACACTGACTATAATAAGATGTTCCGCTGGCATCTGTCATCGTTGCTGTAATAACCGCACTTCCCTGTGCATTGGCTTTTACTGTACCGTCACTGCCGCATGTGACAACACCCGGATTACTAGAAGAAAACTGGATTGTCGCACCGGAAAGATTCGTGCTTGCAGTCAATGTCGCTGTTTGTCCGGCATAAAGTGACAGCGACTGCTGGCTCAGACTAAGGGACGGTTTCTGTACTGTTACATTGCAGGAATCGCTGTAAGAACTACCTTTGTATGTCATAGAAGCTGTGATGACGGCACTGCCGCCTGTAAGTGCTTTGATCCTGCCGTTCCCATCCACAGAGACACAGCCCGGATTGCTGGATTTCCAGCTGACAGACTGTCCAGATGGCGTAACTGCATAGGAAAGCTGCACTGTTTCACCCACATTCAGTGCTCGTCCGGGACCGCTGAGGGATACACTTCCAGTAATATGCTCCTGTACGCTGACGCTGCACTCTGCTTTGTAAGTAGTTCCCTGATATGTCATAGAGGCAGTGATCACAGCAGAACCTGCACCATGTGCCACGACAACACCATCTGCAACACTGGCAACACTGCTGTTGGAGCTGGACCATGTCACTGCGCCTCCCGTGGAGTTCACCGCAGACAAACGATAGGTATCTCCAACCGCCAGACTCAGACTGGATGCACTGATGGAAATATCGGTACCCAGTACTGTAATGCCGTAAGAAGTACTCAATCCTTCATAAGTGACAGTGACCTGCTTTTCACCGCTTCTGCTCAGATCACAGCTGGCCTGAAATCCGCTGGAGATCACCTCCGTCAGCCGGTTGCTGTATACTACCATGAGACGCAGACCGCTTGTATTCAGCGTCTCCCCGGTATAATAAGTCAGCTTTGACGGATAGGCAGAAATTGCAATAGATTCTGCCTCCGGTTTTTTTACCGTCACCTGAAATGTTGCTGTCTTGCCGCCGCTGTTTGTTTTGGCAGTAATCACAGCCGTTCCCTCTGCAACAGCTTTCACCAGACCGTTTTCACTGACAGATGCCACAGCAGAATTACTGGATGACCAGTTTACCGCTTTGTCACTGGCATTTTCCGGTTGAATAGCAGAGATAAGCTGGAAGGAGTCTCCCACTGTCATGGAACGGTTGCTTTCATTTAATGTGATCCCCGTTGGCATGACAGATGCCTTTCCGATACTGATCACCAGTACGATCTTATCGCCGGACAATTTCTTCTGACCAGCTTCAGGAATCTGCGAAATAACGCAGTCTTTCGGTACAGTATCGCTGTATGCAGTATGCACTGTATAAGTCAGATGGCTTTCTGTCAGTGCCTGAATTGCTTCCTCTTTTGTTTTGCCGACCACATCCGGAATCGTTACTGGCTCCTTGCCCTTACTGATCACAAGTTTCACTGTTTCACCCTGCTGCAAGGTTTCCGATGCATCGGGCGATTGGGAAATGACCATACCCCGTGTTACAGAATCACTGTATGCCATCTCTGTTTTCACCTTGAAGCCCTGATCTTCCAGCATGGATTCCGCCACTGCCTGAGAACGGTTCAATACATCCGGCACTGCAGCTTTTGCACTGCCCATGCTGACAGTCAGTGTAACAACACCGGAAGATACTACAGAAACACCGGCAGGCGGCATCTGAGAAATTACAACACCGCTTTCTACTTCATCGCTGTAAGCTTCGCTGACTGCAACCCGCAGATCCTGTTTTCCCAAGGTCTGCGATGCTTTCTTTTGCTCCATGCCGGTTACATCAGGGATCTCCACGATCTCCGCGTCTGGCTCGGCATTGACTGTCAGCACGACTACATCTCCGGGCATTGCTGCCTCACCGGATTCCAGATCCTGTGCCAGAACAATACCGGGTTCCTTGTCCGGCTCCACATTATAGCCAATCGTCACCACAAGTCCCAGTTTCAGCAGAGATTCCCGTGCTTCTTCCTGAGCCATTCCCAAAACCTCCGGCATAGTAAATGCCGCACAGCCGGAGCTGACTGTCAATGACACCGGTGCGTTCAATTCACTTTCCTCACCCGGTTCAGGACTCTGTGCAATGACAAGTCCCTGCTCATACAGTTCACTGCTTTCATAAACCACTTCCGAAACCGTCAAGCCCTGATTCCGCAAAATTTCAGTTGCCTCTTCTTCCGTCTGGCAGAAAACATTTTCCACCCGAATGGTCTGGCTTCCCTTAGAAACCATTACCTCAACCGTGTTCTGATTCATAAACTTCTGTTTCGGTAACAGGCTCTGATAGAGAATGGTATCTTCCACTGCCGTATCACTGTATTCCCTGGAAGTCACAGCGATCTGCATACCGCATTGTTCCATGGCTTCCACTGCCTCAGAAAAGGTCTTGCCTGACAAGTCCGGCATTTCAACCATCTCTGCCTCGGTCTCTTCATCCGGGTTTGTACCCTGGGAAATGGTCAGTGTTACGATCTCTCCCAGGTCATACTCTGCGCCCGGGTCAATATCCTGGGATATCACAGCACCCTCTGCAATGACGGAACTATACGCTTCTTCTGTATTGACAGAATAGCCTGCCTGTTCCAGTTCGCTGATCGCTGTTTCTTCGTACATCCCCGTCACATTGGGAACCAGGTTGTTTTCCACACCAGTACTGATTTCCATACCCACCACAGTATTTTGCAGTACATAGGAGCCGCTTCCCTTATTCTGGCTCATGACGATCTGCTCCGGAACAATGGTGGAAGACTGCGCACCGATTACTCTTGCCAGAAGCACGCTGGAACTGAGTTTATCCGCACCGTCGTCCAGCCTGGAGTTAATCACAGCCGGTACACGCACCATTTCCGCTGGAATATCCGCAAATTCATACTGCACATGAAGCATTGTACCTACAACACCCAGCGCCACTGCGCCTGCCGCAACAGTCGGCAGACCGATCTTCGCCCAGAGAGGCCACTTCAGAAAGTCGACACGCTTGATCTTTCCCATACGGCGAAGCGGCTTTGTTTCCCCAGTCAGCTCCGCCAGAAAGGTTTCCATATCCGGTGTCCGGTCCTCGATCCGCACATTCAGGGCGTTCATTAGTGCGATCTGCTGGATCTCTGTCAGATCGGTTTCAAAAGTACTGATATCTTTCAAAGGGTCTTTTTTCTTATTTTCACAGTAAACCCGGCGTTCCAGTGCATCCGGCGGTGTGACACCCGTAATTGCTTTATAAATGGTAGCAGCAATGGCATAAACATCGGTATATGCCCCTTGTTCACCCCGGCTGCGGTACTGTTCCTCCGGAGAATAGCCCTCTTTGATAATGACTGTCAGGCTCCGGCTGTGGGATGTTGTAGCATATCGTGCCGCACCAAAGTCGATGAGCTTCGCTTCGCCATCCTCTGTGATCATGATATTATCCGGTGCAATATCCCGGTGAACAATGCCGCTTTTGTGCACTGCCTCCAGGGAATGCATCACCGGTATCAGCAGTGACAGCACCTCCTGTGCAGGAAGTGTACCGCTGCGCTTGATCTTTTCGGCAAGGGTTTCTCCCTCCAGATATTCCATGACGATGTAGGCGGTGTTATTCTCCATGAAGCTGTCATAGACCTTGACGATTCCCGTTTCATGGCTGAATTTTGCCAATCGCTTTGCCTCATCCACAAAACGTTCCATACCCTGCTGAAACTGCTCCGCCTTATTGCCATTATAGACACTGACCGCAGTTTGCCCGACCATACGGGTGGAAAATTCACTGGGAAGATACTCCTTCACTGCCACCTTGACAGACAAGATGGGATCCCATCCAATATATGTTACACCGAATCCGCCGAATCCCAGTACTTTTCCGATGGTATAGCGTTCCCGCAGGATTGATCCAGGCACCATATGCAGGGGCTCTTCAACCGGCGTATTTTCTACATAGCCGCAGTGAGGGCAAACGGTAAATTCATTGCCATAAGACCGGAAGCACCCCAGACACTGCTTTTCCTCTTTCTCCTGTTTCATCCTCTCACTCCTCCATGCACAGTTTGCCGTCGGCAATTTCTTCCGGCACCGACGAAAAGATTTCCTGATAAACAGAGCAGTAATGCTCCAGCGCCGTCTGATGCAGCGGCATTGTACTGCTTTGATTCTGCACCATAAGCGTCTCCTGTCCCTCTTCAGAAAGCATGTAGGAAAGCAACTGTTCTGCTGCCTTTTTCTCTGCACTGCTTCCACCGGAAATACTCCAGGTAAAATCAAACTGACAGGGGATTCCATCTGGTGCAGCCTCTGCATCTACCGGAATAGCTACCGACTGCCCCGGAATGGAAAAAATGATGGGCAGATAGTCCGCACTGTCAGAAAAATAATACGCCGTCTGGCGTTCCAGAAAAGCGGAGGCGTCCGTGGTTTCTGTCAGAACTGCATCCGGAAAGAGTCTGGAAAAAGCCGCACTGTCCGCAGAACGCACTAAAGCATCCGGAATGGAATATGACTCACTGCTGTTCTGCAGCTGCATCTCCTGCCCCGAAACCGATAACAGCGATGTACCATCCTCCGGAAATGCAGCTTCACACAGACTCTGATTTACAAAAAGCACCGGCATTCGAAAGCCCAGAGGAATTTTCTTTTCCTCCGCTGCATACGCCTGTATCTCCGCCGAAAAATAGCATTCCGCAAGAGTATCCCCATCCAGATTTCCTGTCAGAGCCACGCAGTCCGCACAGAGTTCCTCAGGCAGATCGGTACTCTCAAACAATGTGGGAACGGCATCGTTTTCTGACCGTTGCTCCAGCATTTCCTGTAGCTCCGCAGTATCCTTTCCAATTACCTCCACAGTGATCTGCGGATAGAATTCCTGGAACTGCTCTGCCACAGATTCCATAGCATCCTGTTTCGCTGCATCCAGGGTGGTGACACCGGTTTTCTGATAGCAAACAGTGATAGATGCAGCAGGGAGATACTGATTCCAGAAGCGCACGCCAAGAACAGATGCTGCAATGCAGACCACAATGCCGCATCCGGCAATGGTTACAAAACGGCGGCGTTTCCGACGTTTCTGATCAACTTCCGGAGAGCGCACCTTCTTCTGCTGGAGCAATGCCTTTTCCATGTCTCCGATGGCCTGAAACCGCAGCACCGGATTCATTGCCATGGCTTTCATGACAACATTGCGCAGATATTCCGGTATCTCCTGATCCAGCATATGCGGCGGCTGCACGGTATCTTCAATGGCACGGTTTGTGGATTCATCCGGTTTTATACCAGTCAGCATCATATACATCATGGCACCCAGTGCATAGATATCCGTCCATGGTCCCTGTGTATTGACCTTATTGTACTGCTCCACAGGTGCAAAACCCGGCTTAACAACAACTGTCATTTTCCGATCTTCATCCAGAGAAAACCGTGCAGCGCCAAAGTCAAACAGCTTGATATTGCCATCCGGGGAGACCATAATATTATCCGGCGCAATATCCCGATGAATAATTCCCTTTTTGTGAATATCTTTCAGTGCATGACAGATCATTTCCACCAGATGCACCGTTTCTGCCACAGGCAGCTTTCCGCTGTGCTCCTTTAAGAAATCGTCCAGACAGATGCCGTCGAGATATTCCATGACAATATAGGCAGTGTTGTTCTCTTCAAAATACTCATAGACATTGACAATATTGGGGTGAGAACTGAACTGAGCCATATTCTGGGCTTCTTCAATAAATCGGGTAAAGCCAAATTCATACTGTTTCTTTCGCTTTCCGGCAAACAGGATCACATCCGATGTTCCCGGTACACGATTGACAATGCCGCTGGGGTAATATTCTTTGATGGCAACCGTAATTTCAAACTTGGTATCCCATGCCAGATAGGTGATACCAAATCCGCCGTGACCGATCCCCATTCCCACAATATACCGGTCCGCAAGCTTCATGCCAGGCTGGAGATAAAACAACTCCTTTGCACTTCCGCCTTCGGCATAGCCGCAGTGCGGACAGATCTCGTAAGCATCCTCATATTCATGAAAACAATTGTTACAACGCTTCTGCATGTTTCATACCCCTCATAGAAAGATCACGCTTCTTTGAACGAATCCCATGTAAAGTTTTCGTTGCAGAACGGAACGAAGAGCAATTCGCATTCGCCCAGCTGGATCTTATCATAGGCATGCAGCGTCTCGTATTCCAGAATCAGATCATCGTTGAGATAAGTCAGCCCCTTGCTCTCTCCAGCCTGCAAAATAAAGATCCGTTTTTTCGGCTCGTAAATCACAATGGCATGGGTATTCCGGGAAATACTATCCTCATCCTCCAGCGCAATGTCCATCATGGGAGAACGTCCGATGAGATTCTTTCCGGCAACCAGATTGAAGCTCTGTCCGAAATAAGCGCCTTTTACGCAGACAAGCCATCCTACCACCGGTTCATCGTCGCTGAGATCACTGTAAATGGCAATGGTTTTCGAGGATTCTTCCTGCTTTTCCCGCACGGGTGCTTTGTGCTGCGGCGCAGGCGTTTTCGCCGGAGAAACCGGCGTAACCGGCTGTTTCTGGGGAACAGGTTCTTCCGGGATATCCGGCTGCAGTGCTGCTGGCTTCGGCTGTTCAACCGGAGCAGGTGCAGGCTGTACCGGTGTCGGCTCTGCACCATGTCGTGTTACCGCTTTTTTAGCGTTCATGGGAGTTGGTGCTGCCGGCTGTACCGCTGCAGGTGCTGGTTCCTCTTCCTCAAAATCCAACAGCGCAATGGTGTGATTCACCTGATTATACGGATTCGGTGCGGCACCGCCTCCTGGTATACCGGATGCTGCCTGGGGCATGTCCGCCTTATCCTTATGAAATCCGAAGCCGAACAGCGGCTTTTTCTGCTTTTCCTTTTTTCCCTTTTTCCCGGATGGAGCCGCTGTGGGAACTACCGGCTGCTGCGGTGTGGATGCCACACCGGAAGCTGCACCGCAGTGCGGACACTGCTCATATTTCGCAGCATCAAAAAAATGCCCGTTGGCACAGCGAACGACCTTATTTTGCTGCGGTACTGGTGCACCGGCAGTCTGAGGCGGAACAGGCTTTCCGCAGTTTGTACAGAAGGTACTATTATCCTGGATCAATGCCTGACAATACTGACAATACATATAAATCTCTCCTTTTT
>JBJFHO010000095.1:0-3065 GCA_051893675.1 Ruminococcus sp.
CTTTTTTGTTCATATTCTTTCTCCTTGTTAATGTTTATGTGATGTTTCAAATAGAACGACATGGGTAACTTGCTTCATCTTATGACATTCCATCAATATCCATCTCGATCCACTCGTTCAGATCACATAGATTTTTCCACAACTCCGTACTGACACCTTCCGGCTTTTCTGCGCTGGTACATCCACAGAATTCCCGGCGTAAAGCGCCGTGTTCCCACTGCCGTATCACCTGACGAACGCCGTCCAGCATAACCCCGGATTCATTATCCCGGAATATCCCCTCAGGGAGCATTTTCAGAACACAGGACAGTTTTTCTGCTGATTTTTCGGACAGACAACAGTATCCGCAGACAATTTTTCCAACGATATCCGGTCGGGAAGCCGCCGCTTTTGTCCAGCAAAAGGGATGTGTGTGGATAATATTTCCCAGATTGTCCTGCACAATGGTTCTAGCATAAATTGCTTCATATCCATCACCGCCACAATATACTTGCATATAGTACGTCAGATGAGCCAGCGATGGAATACAGTATAATTCGCAAATGCAATCCTGATTGGAAAAACGCTGATCTAACTTTAAATGGTGAATTTCCTGTTTTGCAAGTTCAATTTCTGCGAATTCATCTACCTGTCGGAACATATGAAATTCCTTTCCTTCAAAGACTGCCCCAGCGTATACGCCTCACCTAACGCCGGATTCCCCTCAATTGCACCCATTTCCCGGACACCCCTGACCAGAACTGTTCCGGCATTTTCCAGGTGAAAGAAATCCAGCACCAGCTGATACTGCGTAAGGATGGCATCAAATACCGCCGGAAGTTCTGCTCCGGCTACTGCCAGCAGCGCCAGCTTTTTTACCCGGAACGCATTGCGCATAGGCGTATGCAGCCGGTCAATGACTGCTTTCAGCTGGGCACTGACACCGTAAAAATAGACCGGCGTTGCAAGGACGATAACATCTGCCACAGCCAACTTCGGATACAGCTTCTGCATATCGTCCTGCTGCACACAGGTATTTCCATCTCGCTGGAAACAGGCGTTGCAGCCTGTGCAGGGATGCACATGATAATCGGCAACAGACAAAGTCTCCACATGATGGTGCAGCTTTGCTCCATCTGCAAATGCTTTTGCCAGCAGGTCAGTGTTGCCGTTTCTGCGGACACTGCCGGTGAGAATGATGATATTGCTCATGTGTTACCTCTGTTCGTGACTTTCAAATTGTGCCAAAAGTCTCGCCGTTGGCGCAATCGGCAATCCAACCACGCCGTAATAATCCCCCTCGATTTTTTCCACCAGAAGCGCACCATAGCCCTGTATGCCATAGCCGCCAGCCTTGTCCAGTGGTTCACCAGTGGAAGCATACTCCCGGATTTGCGCCTCTGTCAGGGGATAAAAGGTCACCTTTGTCTCCGTCTGAAAGGAACTGACCCTGTCTCCCTGCGCCAGTGCCACGCCAGTAATGACCTCATGGGTTCTCCCGGATAGCAGCCGCAACATTTCTACAGCACGTTCCGGCGTCCCCGGTTTTCCCAGAATCCTGTCTCCCAGAATTACCGTAGTATCCGATCCTAGTACCACTTCTTCCGGGTGCTCTGCCGCCACTGCCATTGCCTTTTTCCGTGCCAGATATTGTGCCGCTTCCCGTACAGACAACGCCGGCGGCAGGGATTCGTCTACAGCTGCCGGGCAGATCGTAAAGTCCGATCGGATCAGCCGCAGCAATTCCTGCCGCCGCGGCGAAGCTGACGCTAAGATCAGCCCCATCAGAGCACGTCCTTCGGGTCGTAGTGGGGTTCCTTGAAGATATGTTCGCTCTCGGTGACTTCCTCCCGGAATACATCCTGCCACTCCTGAGGCGTATAATCCTCCACTGCTACGGAAATATGATCTCCGTTGCAGCCAATGGCGTCCACCAGAGCTGCGGCAACCTTATCGGCAGCCAGCTGTTTTTGCTCGTCAGTTCTTCCCTTTAACATTTTTATGGCAATATGCGGCATATTCCATTCCTCCTGCAATTTTTTCCGGTGCATACACCGTTTTTCTTATCATACCATATTTTCATCAAAAAAGCAAGCGTTTGAAAAACGGTTCTTTGGAAACGATATATTTTATCATGCCTTGTCGTTGTGTTACGGCATAAGAATAATAAACACAGGCAGACACGATCTGTTCCTGGGATACGCCAAAAAGGAAAAAATAGCTTCTCGACATCGTCCCCCATTTTTTACACAGATTTTACATAGCCGCCCTTTGGACTTTACATTGTCCCGTTATAATAACAATTGGTAAAAACGCCGTGTCCTGCGGCGCAAATGTAAGGAGTATGAGACCCATGGATATTTTCTCTGTGATCACCCTGCTCGGCGGTCTGGCATTTTTCCTTTACGGTATGAATGTTATGTCCTCCGGTCTGGAAAAACTCGCCGGCGGAAAGCTGGAAATCGTTCTGAAAAAAATGACCTCCAATAAGTTCAAGAGTCTGCTTCTGGGTATGGGCATTACCATTGCCATCCAATCCTCTTCTGCACTGACTGTTATGTTGGTGGGATTGGTAAACTCCGGTATCATGGCACTGAGCCAGACCATCGGCGTACTGATGGGTTCCAATATCGGTACGACCCTGACTGCATGGATCCTGAGTCTTTCGGGCATCGAGAGTGACAATATCTTTCTGCGGATGCTGAAGCCGGAATCCTTCTCCCCCATCATCGCCCTCATCGGCGTCATTATGATCATGATGGCGAAGCACAACCGCACCAAGGATATCGGACGTATTATGGTGGGATTTTCGGTACTCATGACAGGTATGTCTCTAATGAGTGATGCCGTCAGTCCTCTGGCAGATTCACCCCAGTTCTCCAATCTGCTCACAGCATTCCAGAATCCTCTTATGGGCGTTCTGGTGGGTGCTGTTTTCACTGGCGTTATCCAGAGCTCGGCAGCTTCCGTGGGCATTTTGCAGGCGCTTTCCCTGACAGGTCAGGTTACCTATGGCATGGCGATCCCCATTATCATGGGACAGAATATCGGCACCTGCGTCACAGCCTTGATCTCCAGCATTGGTG
>JBJFHO010000096.1:0-13910 GCA_051893675.1 Ruminococcus sp.
ATTTGAAGAACACATGAAACAGCTGCGGGAACTGACCCAGAAGCTGGAACAGGGGAGTCTCTCGCTGGAAGAAGCGGTAAATGTATATACACAGGGTATGCAGCTGGCGGCGGCGTGTCAGGAGGAATTGCAGACAGCAAAGCTGCAGATTTCCAAGCAGACCGTGCCCATGCAGGAAAAGGAGGATGCGGCAGATGGAAACGAAGCATAAACAGCGGCTGGAAGAACTGGCGGCAGCGGTGGAACAGCAGCTTCTGACCTATGTCCAGGTGACGCCGGAGACACAGCGGCAGGCAAAGGTAGTGGAAGCCATGCGCTATTCTCTGGAGGCAGGAGGCAAGCGGATCCGCCCGGTGCTGGTGCTGGAATTCTGCCGGCTCTGCGGTGGGACACAGGAACAGGCTATGGCGGCAGCTTGTGCCATTGAAATGATACATACCTTTTCCCTGATTCACGACGATCTTCCGGAAATGGACAATGATGATTACCGCCGGGGCAGACCATCTTGTCACAAGGCATTTGGCCATGCGGTGGCGTTACAGGCAGGAGATGCGCTTTCGACAGCAGCATTCGGGGTACTGATCGATGACCCAGTTCTGAAACCGGAGGTGAAGATTCAGCTGCTTCATATTCTGGCGGAGATCACCGGCGCTGCCGGCATGATCGGCGGCCAGATCATGGATATGGCATTTGAGACACGCAGCGATGTGACACTGGAGGAACAGGAGGCTATGTGCGCTGCAAAGACTGGTGCTCTGATCCGGGGTGCATGTCGTCTGGGATGCACAGCGGCAGGCGCTTCGGCAGAACAGATCGCTCTGGCAGATCAATACGGCGCAAAGCTGGGACTGGCATTCCAGATCGTGGATGATATTCTGGATGTGACCAGTACCTCAGAGGTGCTGGGCAAGCCGGTGGGCAGCGATGCACAGGAGGGGAAGACTACCTTTGTAACGCTGTTGGGACTGGAACAGGCACGTCAGAAAGCGGCTGTACTGACAGAAGAAGCAAAGGAACTTCTGGCGCAGTTCCCGGAACATGCGTTTCTGCTGGATCTGACGGAAGAGCTTTTGATGCGTGAAAAATAATTGGAAGGAGTGAAACCTGCAGCAATAGAGGGCGCAGGGAATGAAAAAATGGATCAGAAAAAATTGCCGGATTCCGGCGAATCACTGCTGTCTCAGCTGCATTCACCGAAGGATCTGAAAAAAATGACGCTGGCGCAGTGCCAAACCCTCTGTCAGGAGATTCGAAGTCTCCTGGTGGAGACCATTTCGAAAACCGGCGGACATCTGGCTTCGAATCTCGGCTCCGTGGAACTGACGGTGGCAATGCACCGGGTATTTTCTTCCCCGGATGATAAATTTGTATGGGATGTGGGACATCAGTGCTATACCCATAAGATCCTGACAGGACGGATGCAGCAGTTTTCCTCCATCCGGCAGGAGGATGGTATCTCTGGTTTTCCGAAGCCGAGAGAATCCGAACATGACAGCTTTATCAGCGGACACAGCAGCACTGCCATTTCTGTGGCATGTGGTATTGCCGAGGGCATGCGGCTGCAGGGTGATCGGGAGCATTTTGCCATTGCCGTGGTAGGTGATGGTGCCATGACTGGCGGCCTTTCCTATGAGGGACTGAACAATGCCGGAAAATCCGGGAATAATCTCATTGTGATCCTCAATGACAATGAGATGTCTATTTCCAGAAATGTCGGTGCGCTGGCACGCTATCTGTCGTCCATGCGCAGCAGCGAGGGCTATGTCCGCACCAAAAAGGCGGTGGAGCGCCGCCTGAACCGGACGGCTGTCATTGGCCCGTCTGTGGCAAAGGTGATCAAGAATTCCAAGAGCGTGGTGCGTGAGGCACTGTTACAGTCGGCTACCATGTTCGAGGATTTCGGGTTTGTTTACCTGGGACCTGTAGATGGGCATAATATTGAAGATCTGGAAGAAGTACTTCTGGCGGCAAAGGAATATCACAAGCCTGTCTTTGTTCATGTACATACCGTCAAGGGCAAGGGCTATGCGCCGGCAGAGGAAAATCCTGGTGAATACCATGGCATTTCCAAATTTGACATAGAAACCGGTAATCCGGAGGTGTCGGGAACAGATTCCTATTCCGATGTATTTGGCAAGGAACTGGTGCATCTGGCACAGCAGGATCCCCGCATCTGTGCTGTAACGGCAGCAATGGAGCACGGCACTGGACTCCATCATTTTGCCCGGAGATTCCCAGGACGCTACTATGATGTGGGCATCGCTGAACAGCATGCAGTGACTTTTTCGGCGGCGCTGGCATCCACAGGGGAACTGCCTGTGTTTGCAGTGTATTCCTCATTCTTGCAGCGTGCCTATGACCAGCTGATGCATGATGTCGCCATCGGCGGTCTCCATGTGGTACTGGGCGTAGACCGTGCCGGCGTGGTTGGTGAGGATGGCGAAACACATCACGGCTTATATGATGTATCCTTTTTGAGTACTGTGCCGGGTGCGGTGATCTATGCGCCGGCATGTTATGACGAGCTTCGTCTTTGCCTGCGCCGGGCACTGTACCGGGACAAGGGGCTTGCCTGTGTGCGTTATCCCAGAGGTTCTGATAATAGTGCCTTTGACAAGAGTGCGCTGAATACGGAATATACTCATGTTTCCGGCACAAAAACTGATGTGCTGTATATTTCCTACGGACGTGTCTATGACTATCTGTATCGTGCCAGCCGCCGTGCCAGAGAACAGGGAATGCCCTGCGATCTGCTGAAACTGACACGAATCTTTCCCCTGGCGGATGCCGTAGTGGAAATTGCCATGTCCTATGGACATGTGGTATTTCTGGAAGAGGCGTATTATTACGGCGGTATTTCCCAGTTGTTCGGCGATCTGCTGATGGAACGGGGATATACCGGCACTTACCGCCGCATTGCACCGAAACAGTATCTGCCCCAGGCATCTATTGCCTCCCAGATGGAGACAATGGGACTTTCTGAGAATGCCATTTATCAGGATATGCAGCATGTGTTCCAGGAGGAATTGCATCATGTCAAGGCTTGATCTTGCAGTGGTGCAGTGCGGACTTGCCCCCAGCCGTCAGCGTGCCAAGGTACTGATTCAGAACGGGCAGATTCTGGTGAATGGCAAGGTCTGCAACAAGCCGGCGTTTTCAGTGACAGATGCAGATCTGCTGACCATGGAGGGAACGGATATTCCCTTTGTGGGCAGAGGCGGTTTAAAGCTGGAGCACGCTATGCAAACTACACAGTGGAGGCTGGATGGTCTGGTCTGCATGGATATCGGTGCGTCTACCGGCGGCTTCACAGACTGTATGCTACAGCACGGTGCTGCAAAGGTCTATGCAGTGGATGTGGGTCACGATCAGCTTGCCCCGACTCTCCGGGAAGATTCACGTGTGGTGAACTGGGAGGGGACGGATATCCGACAGGTTCGCCCGGAACAGATGGAAGAGCCTATCGACTTTTTTTCCGTGGATGTGTCCTTTATTTCCCTGCATCATGTACTTCCGGCGGCTGTTTCCCTTCTGAGACCCGGCGGCAGGGCTGTAATTCTCATCAAACCGCAGTTCGAAGCCGGCAGGGAAAATATCGGAAAAAATGGGCTGGTACTGTCTCAGAAGGTGCATTGCCGGGTGCTGGCGGAGATAACAGAATTATTCCGGCAACTGGGATTGGCAGTGCAGCTGCTGTGCCCTTCACCCATTCAGGGCGGTTCAGGCAATGTGGAATATCTTGCGGCAGTGGAAAAAGGGGCAGCAGAGACAGTGCTGCCGGATATTGCAGAATTGGCAGCGGCTGCATTTGCAGCGGCGAAAAAGGAGAAAACAGGATGAAAGTGGTGTTATTCCATCATTTGCAAAGGGGCAATGCTGCCCAGGTGGCACGGCATGTTTGTCAGGCGCTGCATCGCAATCGTATGGAGGTCTGGGCAGACCCGAAGTGTCTGGAATTGTTCGAGGATATGCCTTTTGTGTGCTATGCACCTTTTCTGGAGGCAGTCCGGGATGCTGATGTGGCAATTGCCATCGGCGGTGACGGAACGATCCTGCACTGCGCACGGCATGTGGTGGGAACTACGGCAAAGCTGTTAGGGATCAATACCGGACGTCTGGGATTTCTGGCGTCTATGGAATCGGATCAGATCGGAGAAGTGGCACGGCTGCAAACGGGGGATTACCGGGTGTCCAGGCGGATGCTTCTTCAGGGAAAAGTATTGGATGCATCCGGGAAATGCATCCGGGAGATGACGGCACTGAATGATATTGTCATTTCCCGGAATTTTTCCCGGGTGGCAGAATTTACAGTCTCCCGGAACAATGTGGTGCTGGGTGAATACCGTGCAGACGGTATCATTTTCAGTACACCCACAGGTTCCACGGCGTATGCCCTGTCTGCGGGAGGACCTATTATTGAACCGGAATTTTCCTGTATTGAAATGAATGTGATCTGTCCTCACGCCCTTTCTGCACGTCCCATTTTATTTTCTCCCAAAAACGATTTGCAGGTAAATTGCCGGCTGCGTGGAGAGCAGGATGTGTATCTCTGTGTGGACGGAGAAAAGCCGGCAGCGTTTTTGTCATCTCAAACGCTGGAAATTTCCGGCTCGGCTCAGACACTGGATATTCTGGATCTGAGCGGGAATACGTTTTTCGACTCCCTGAGTCGGAAAATGATGCAGTCTCTGAAAGATGGAAGATCGTGAGGTGTGCCATGAAAAAAGAACGGCAGGATGCTATATTAGAGTTGATCGCAAAAGAGGAGATACCCACCCAGGAAGTACTGCGGGATCGTATGGCGGCGCTGGGGTTTGATGTGACCCAGGCAACGCTGTCAAGAGATATCCGGGAGCTGAAGCTGACCAAGGAACGGCGCAGCGGCAGGCGTGCTTGCTATACAGCGCCAGTGCGGCAGGGAATTACCGGGAGCATCTGGCAGGGTGCTGCACTGCGGACGGATTATGCCGGAAACACGGCAGTGATCCACTGTCGTACCGGTACAGCACAGGCAGTTGCAGCGGCGCTGGATGCTATGCATCGGGAAGATGTGGTGGGCACCATTGCCGGAGATGATACCATATTTGTGCTGCTGCGCACGGAAGCACTGGCACGGGAATTTGCACTTTCTTTTGCAAAACTCATGGAAACGGGAGGATTTTAAATGCTAGCGGAGCTGGAAATTGAAAATTTGGCAGTGATTGCCCATGCAAGGATTCCGTTTTCGCCCCATCTGAATGTGTTTACCGGCGAAACTGGTGCCGGAAAGTCCATTCTCATTCACGGTATTCACGCCGTTCTGGGACAGCGTGTCACAAGGGATATTGTGCGGACAGGCTGCAAAAAAGCAGTGGTCACCGCACTGTTTACCCATCTGGATGCGGCAGTCTGTGCACGATTGGATGCACTCTCTATATCTCATGAAGATGACGAACTGCTACTGACACGGGAAATCGCCGCAGACGGCGGCAGTGCAGCACGTGTCAATGGACATACCACGACAGTATCCGTGCTGCGTGAGATCGGAGATGCACTGATTACCATTCACGGTCAGCATGACAATCAGGTGCTCTTGTCTCCGGAATGTCATTTGCAGATTCTGGATGCCTTTGGCGGTGATGATACACTGCTGCAGCAGTATCAGGAGACGTTCCGGAATTTGCAGCAGACGGCAAAGCGGCTGAACCAGCTTGTGAAACAGGAACAGGAAAGAGCCCATCGTCGGCAGCAGTTGAAAGAACTGGTAGCAGAGGTGGATGAGCTGGGGCTGGAGATCGGTGAGGAGGATGCACTGGAGGAGGAACTGAACATTTTGCAGAATGCAGAGAGCATTGCATCGGCACTGCAAAATGCGGCAGATGCTCTGGACGGTGCCGATGCAGATGTGTCAGCTGTGATGCTGACAGATGCTGCCGCCGATGAGCTTTCGGCATTTTCAGAACTGCGTGCAGATTTTGCCGCATTGGGCGAACGCCTGACTACCGCAGGCATTGAACTGGGAGATATTGCTGCGGAATGCCGCAGCTTACAGGAACAGATGGATCTGGATCCCCAGCGGTACGCCCAGGTGCAGAAGCGGATGCAGGAGATTCGCCGTATCTGCCGGGAATACCAGTGCACCGGGGATGAACTGGTGGAGCAGCGGGAGCTTGCAGAGCAGGAACTGGAGCAGATGCAGAGCGATACTGAAGAAATCGCCGCGCTGCGCCGGGAAAAGGCACAGCTGCTGGAGACAGTCTCTGCTCAGGCAAAGGCACTGTCGGAATACCGCACGAAAACACTGGAGCGTTTTGTGACAGAGGTGACTGCACAGCTGGAATTTCTCAATATGCCCAATGTGGTTCTGGTGGGAAAGCATACCACCGGAAAGCTTACCATTCACGGTATGGACAGTCTGGAATTCCTCATTTCCGCAAATCGTGGAGAAGAACCTCGTCCCCTGGCACGGATTGCATCGGGCGGTGAGCTGTCCCGTATTATGCTGGCATTGAAATGTGTCATTGCCGATCGGGACAGCATTCCCACCTTGATTTTCGATGAGGTGGACACCGGTGTCAGCGGCAAGGCTGCCCAGAAAATCGGCATGAAATTACAGGAAGTGGGACGAATCCGGCAGGTGCTCTGCGTGACGCACTTGTCCCAGATCGCCGTTATGGCAGACCATCATCTCATGATCGAAAAGCAGACGGAATGCGGCAGGACGGAGACTCATGTCATGCCTTTGGATGCTGACGGGCGTGTTCATGAAATTGCCCGGATTATGGGCGGTGACAACCCCAGTGAACTGCTGTTGCAATCGGCGCAGGAGGAATTGGAACGCTGGCAGACAGACGGACTGCCGGAAAGTGCAGGTGAACAGGGAATATGATAGAGCCGGAGGCACTATTACAGCAATATTTCGGACATGCGTCTTTTCGCACAGGACAGAAAAAGGCAATTGATGCTATTTTGCAGGGGCGAGATGTACTGGCTGTTATGCCCACTGGTGCCGGAAAATCTGTCTGCTATCAGATCTCTGCACTGCTGCTTCCGGGAATCACCATTGTCATATCGCCCTTGATCTCCCTGATGAAAGATCAGGTGGAGGCACTGCATCAGGTGGGCATTCCGGCGGCGTATGTGAACAGCAGCATTTCCTCAGAGGAATTTCACATGACCATGCAGCTGGCACAGCAGGGGGCGTACAAGATTCTCTATGTTGCTCCGGAACGCCTCATGACGGATAGTTTTCTCTGGCTGGCGGAACGGGTGCAGATCAGTATGGTTGCAGTGGACGAAGCCCACTGCGTTTCTCAGTGGGGACAGGATTTCCGGCAGAGTTATCTGGATATACCGATGTTTGTCCAACAGCTGCCCCAGCGTCCTATCTGTACGGCATTTACGGCAACGGCAACGCAGCAGGTGGAACGGGATATTGCTGAGATCCTGCAGTTGCAAAATCCAGAGATGATCAAGACTGGCTTTGACCGGAAAAATCTGTTTTTTGGTGTGCGGCGGCCCAGTAACAAAACGGCTGAATTGTTGGAATTACTGAAGGAAAATTCCGGAAAAAGCGGCGTTGTCTATTGCTCCACCCGAAAGGCAGTGGAGGAAGTCTGCGATGCCATCTGTGATGCAGGCTATGGAGCAACACGCTATCACGCCGGACTTTCTGACAGCGAACGAGGACAGAATCAGGAGGATTTTCTCTATGACCGGAAGCCCATTATGGTGGCGACCAATGCTTTCGGTATGGGCATTGACAAATCCAACGTTTCCTTTGTCATTCATTACAACATGCCCAAAGATCTGGAAAGCTATTACCAGGAGGCAGGGCGTGCCGGACGGGATGGAGAGCCGGCGCAGTGCATTCTGTTGTACAGTGGAAGAGATGTGCGTACCAATACATTCTTGATTGAACGCAGCCGGGAAACTATGGACGTGGAGGACGATGCACTCCGGGAATTTCTCATTGAAAAGAGCAAGGAACGGCTGAAGCAAATGACCTTCTATGCCACCTCTACCAGTTGTCTGCGCCACCGGATGCTAAGATATTTCGGGGAGAATTCGCCGGAAAGCTGCGGAAATTGTTCCTGCTGCCAGACCAATTATAAAGAAGAGGACGCTACCCTGGAGGCAAAGAAGATTCTTTCCTGCGTGTATCGTGCGCAGAAAAGCGGCTATCATCTCAGCCGTACCATGGCAGCGGATGTGCTCATCGGCAGCAAAAAGGAAGTTGTTCTGCGGATGCGGCTGAATCAGCTGTCAACTTATGGCATTATTGATAAGATGTCCCATCGGGAAGTGGTACAGCTGATGGATGAACTGATCCAACGGGAAGATCTGGCGCTGCGGCAGTTCAAGGATTATCAGGAACTGGCACTGACTGCCGGATCGGTGGAGATCATCCGGGATCAGAAACAGGTGACACGGCGTGTGCCCATTGTCCGGGAAAAACTGGCGGCGCCTGCGGGAACGACAGATCCTACTATGACGGCAGAGGACAATGCACTCTTTCAGAAGCTGCGTGAAATGCGGACGCAGCTTGCGAAAAATGAGGGTGTACCGCCGTATTTTATCTTTGCAGATGCCACGCTTCGGGATATGTGCCGGAAAAAACCCCATACCATGGGCGAAATGCGGCAGGTGTCCGGTGTGGGCGTGATCAAGGCGCAGAAATATGGAAAACGGTTTCTGGGTGTGATTGCTGGACACTTGGAAGGCTCTACGGCAGGGAATTCGTGATGATCGGATTTCCACTTTGTGAAGAAAAATTCCGGCGGAAAAGTCATTTTGCGTGAAAACTTTGGAATCATTCGTTTTTTTTCCGTTTCCGTTATAAAACCTGAATTCTACATATTTGGGTTGACATGGCAAACCCTTTCTGCTATAATAATGCTATCAAAATACTGGTTTAGCAAAGGTGCTTCTTTCCAAGAAAGAGGCATCTTTTTGTTTTTGGGACTGGTATGTCTAAGGAAGTGACTTGATATGCAAACGTTACAAACCAACACAACAATCCACACGCATCTGATTGAGAATACTGCGGAGATCAACCAGCTGCTGCGCCGGTATGGTGTCAAATTCGGCATTTACAAGAACGGCGAGTTCAAGGAGCAGTTTTTTCCCTTTGATCCCATTCCCCGTGTGATTTCCCATGACGACTTTACGCAGCTGGAGGCTGGTCTGATCCAGCGGGTAGATGCTTTGAATGCGTTTCTGTACGATATCTATCATGAAAAAAAGATCGTCAAGGACGGCATTGTGCCGGAGGATTTCATCTATCTTTCCAGCGGCTATCTGCCTCAGTGCGAGGGAATCACCCCAAAAGACCGCATCTACAGCCATATTTCCGGTATCGACCTGGTACAGGCAAAGGATGGGACGTGGTATATTTTAGAGGATAATCTGCGGATTCCGTCTGGCGCATCCTATCCGCTCATTGCACGGGAACTGACACGGATTGCTTCCCCGAAAACCTTTACGGAAAATGCCGTAGTGGACAACCGGAACTATGCAAAGCTTCTCAAGAGTACCATGGAGCATGTGAACTGCGGCGGTATTCTGGCAATTCTTACACCGGGTCGTTATAATGCGGCGTACTTTGAGCATTCCTATCTGGCAGAGCTGACGGATGCAGTACTGGTGCAGAACAACGAACTGTTCGTGGAGGACAATGTGCTGTATTATCGTACCTATTCCGGCGGAAAGACACGGGTGGGCGCACTCTATCGCCGGATCTCGGATGAATATATGGATCCCCTGGCGTTTGAACCGTCGTCACTCATTGGTGTGCCCAATATTATGGAGGCATATCGTGCCGGTAATGTGGCACTCATCAATGCGCCGGGCAATGGCGTGGCAGATGATAAGGGTATTTACTACTTTGTGCCGAAGATGATACGCTATTATCTGGATCAGGAACCCATTCTGCAAAATGCCCCCACGTATCTGCCTTTCTACGAGGAGGATCGGAAGTATGTCATGGCGCATATGGAGAAACTGGTCATCAAGGATGTGGCAGAGGCAGGCGGCTATGGCGTTATTTTTGGCAGAGATCTGGAGCCAGAGAAGCTGGAACAGCTGAAACAGACTATTCTGGCGGAACCTCGTCGGTTTATTGCACAGGAGATCATTGATTTCCAGGATCTGCCCTTGCTGGAGAACGGAGAGATCGTTATGCGAAAAGCAGACCTGCGTGCCTTTGTGCTTTCTGGCGAAACCACACGGGTATGGCCGTCTGGACTGACACGGTTCTCCCGGAATCCCGATTCGTTTGTGGTCAATTCTTCTCAGGGAGGAGGGTTTAAGGATACATGGGTACAATCTCGTTAGAACATGGTGACCGGCTGTTCTGGCTTGGCCGGTATACCGAACGTTCCTTTACAACATTAAAAGCCATTCAATCCCATTTTGACAAAGCTCTGGACGGAGATCCCCAGCTGTACCGGGAATATCTGGCAGCATTCGGGCTGCCGGATACCTGCGGAGACCGGGATATGTTTCTGACGCAGTTCTTGTTTGACAAGGAGAATCCCAATTCGGTAGCATTCAGTCTGCGCTGTGCCTATGACAATGGTATCGTTCTCCGTGAGGATATTTCCACAGAATCTCTCTCTTATTTGCAGCTTGCGATGGATAAGCTGGAACGTTCCAAGGAGGCGAAAAAGAGCCTGCGGTTGGAACTGCTGGCGCTGGAGGATATTCTCTATGGATTCCGGGGGTGTCTGGAAGATCATGTGTATGATCCGGAGACCAAGGCACTGATCGACTGCGGTCAGTCCATTGAACGGTTAGATCTGTATTTCCGGCTGCACTATGCAGATGACGAGGTATTGCCGGAGCTGAAGCGGCTATTTGATCGGCTGCGACTGATTCCGAAGCACACGCCTTATCAGTATAACACGGCACAGCTTTCTGTACTGGTGGAACTCATGGGGGAGTCGGATATGACATCCCATGCGCCGGAGGCGATCGCCAGCCTGAGCCGGCTGTTTGAACAGGTAGAACAATGAGTCTGACAACGAATTGACAGGAGAAGTTACATGAAACGAATCCGTTTTTTCTTTTCAACAAAAATCACCATGAACCATCATGTGCACAGCCACAGTTATCTGTTTCGCTGCCTTCCCATGGAATCGCCATCGCAGCATGTGGAGGAACTGCAATTTTCCATGCTGCCCAATCAACTGCCCAACCGGAGCACCGATGCCTTTGGTAATCAGGTACTGAGCGGCTATATTTCTCAGGAGCATCGCTATCTGGATTTTACCGTCCGGGGCACGGCAGTGCGGGATGATACAAAGCCCAAAACGGATCTGATGCCTTGCTATGGCTACCCGTCACCCATGACGAAGGCGGATGAAGGTCTGCGCTGTTTTTTCCGGGAGTGCGAAGCGGAAACTGCTGGTATCACGGAGACAGACGTTATGGCGGAGCAGTGGATGCGCCGCCTGTATGGACGGATGCAGTATGTCAAGCATAGCACCGATGTGACCACAACAGCGGCGGAGGCATTTGCTGCCGGGCAGGGAGTTTGTCAGGATTATACCCATATTTTTCTGGCATTGCTGCGCATGAAACAGATTCCCTGCCGCTATATTGCCGGGCTTGCCTTTGATGAAGGGGAGACTCACAGTTGGCTGGAACTCTGGGACGGCAGCCGCTGGATAGGATTTGATCCGACCAATGACAGGCGGACAGACGAACGGTATCTGGTTTTGTCCCAGGGCAGGGATTCCCAGGACTGCGCCCTGAATCGGGGCGTGATGTTCGGGGCATACACCCAGCAGATGCAGCTTGTGGAGACAAAGCTGGAAGAACTGCCCCAATGGGCATAATCCGGTTCCTGCATGAAATCACTCTAAGATTAGGAGACATATTGTATGATTAAAACGGTTGCAGAGGCATCACTTGCAGTCAATGAGACGTTAAAAATCCGGAAATCCACCATCCGGAATGGTACGAGCAGCAAGCGGATCTGTATCGTCACTGGTATTCACGGAGACGAACTGGAAGGACAGTATCTGGTCTGGCTGCTGGGCAATTATCTGAAAAATCATATCGGGCAGCTGGACGGCGCAGTGGATATCTATCCGGCATTGAATCCATTGGGCATTGATTCCATTACCCGTGGAATTCCCCAGTTTGATCTGGATATGAACCGGATCTTTCCCGGAAACCGGAACGGTACCATGATGGAGTCTATCAGCGCTTCTATTATTGAGGACATACAGGGGGCAGATATCTGTATTGACATTCATTCCAGCAATATTTATCTCCGGGAACTGCCTCAAATTCGTATGAGTGTGCCGACTATGGAGACGCTTATGCCCTATGGAAAACTGCTGAATGTAGATTTTATCTGGGTGCACGAGTCGGCAACGGTGTTGGAATCGACTCTGGCACACAGTCTGAACAGCATCGGTACAAAGACACTTGTGGTGGAAATGGGCGTGGGAATGCGCATTACCCAGAGCTATGGCAAACAGCTGTTTGACGGCATTATGAATCTGATGCATGAACTGGGCATGTGGAGCGGTGAAACAAAGCCTGTGCGGGAACCGATTATCTCTCTGGACGGTGCAGTGGAATTTCTCAATTCCGATGCCGCCGGGATTTTCGTGCCGTCGGTTGCTTTTGGAACACAGGTCAAAAAAGGCGAGCATATCGGCGATGTACTGGATGCGCTGGATGGTTCTGTGACAGCATCCATTGAGTCCAATTGTGACGGCTTATTGTTTACCCTGCGGGAGTATCCCATTGTCTACGGCGGTTCCCTGTTGGGACGGATTTTAAAGGAGACAGAACAGGTGGAAGGGACAGGTGAACCGAGATGAAAAAGGAAATTTTATATTCTTTGAAGTCACCGTACCGGGAAAGTCTGGATGTGGTAGGCTATCGCTTTGGCAAGGGCGAAAAGGCACTTGCCGTGGTAGGTGCCATACGGGGCAATGAAGTGCAGCAGATGTATATCTGTTCCCAGCTGATCCGAAAACTGAAACAAATGGAACAGGAACACCGTCTTAGCGATGGCGTGGAAATCCTCGTGGTACCCTGCGTGAATTATTATTCCATGAATATCGGAAAGCGGTTCTGGCCCATGGATAATACGGACATTAACCGCATGTTTCCGGGGTATGATCTGGGTGAGACAACCCAGCGTATTGCAGACGGAATTTTTCAGAAGCTGCAGGGATATACCTACGGTATCCAACTGACAAGCTTTTATCAGACAGGAAATTTCCTGCCCCATGTGAAGATGATGGAGACGCAACTGACAGATCACAAGCTTATGAAATGGTTCGGGCTGCAATATGGTATCATGCGGACACCTCGTCCCTATGATACCACCACGTTGAATTATAACTGGCAGATTTGGGAGACCAATGCGTTTTCCCTGTATTCCAGTGAAACAGATGCGATCGACGAAAGCTCTAGTCAGGCTGCCGTGGAGGGAATTTTGCGGTTCATGAATCAGGCAGAGCTTGCAACGATACACACCACGCCGGGCTATCAGACGGAATTGGTGGAGGAGTCGAACATCTCCCAGATACGTGCCGGATGCGGCGGTATTTTCCGTGCTTCTGTGAAAATCGGAGAGCAGGTGACTGTGGGACAGATTATCGGTCAGATCCTGGATCCCTTTGAGGGAACGGTGCTTGCGGAAATTACCGCAGATCATGCCGGCGTGCTCTATTTTTCCTATCATAAGCCGCTGATTCATGAGAGTACGGTTTGCTTTAAAATTATTCATAGCTGAGAGAAAACGATATGTGTCGGGTGTATGGCATGTATCGTTTTTTACTTCATTGATTAGCAGTCGTTGAAAACGTCCCACCGGGACGTTTTCAAGGTTTTACTTATTGAAAAGATTACACAAGGAGGGGCGGTCTTGTTCGCCCCTCCTCGAAAAAGCTGTCGCTTTTTCT
>JBJFHO010000097.1:0-13714 GCA_051893675.1 Ruminococcus sp.
GGTATGAGTCCAGCCAGATGATGCAGCGGCTCATCAAGCAGCAGAATAAGAAGGTGGAGGAAAAGATTGCCGAACTGAAAACCTTCATTGCCCGGTTCTCTGCGAATAAGTCCAAGTCCAGACAGGCAACGTCACGCCGGAAACTGCTGGATAATCTGACAGTGGAAGAACTGCCGGCATCCAGCCGCCGCTATCCCTTTATCGGTTTTGATATGGATCGGGAACTGGGCAAGGAAGTGCTCCAGGTCAGCGGTATTTCTAAGACTGTAGACGGCGTGAAGCTGCTGAATAATGTCAGCTTTACCCTGGGACGTACGGACAAGGTTGCGATTATCGGCGAGAGCGAACAGGCAATCACCATGCTGTACAAGATTCTCATGGAAGAGGAACAGCCTGACGAGGGCACATTCAAGTGGGGCGTTTCCACATCCACATCCTATTTCCCTGTGGATAATTCCGCATATTTCAACGACTGCGACGACTCCATTCTGGACTGGATCCGCCAGTATTCCACCGCAGACGAAACAGAGACATTTCTCCGGGGATTCCTGGGCAGAATGCTCTTTTCCGGCGATGATATCTACAAGCCGGTAAAGGTTCTGTCCGGCGGCGAAAAGGTACGCTGCATGTTCGCCCGGATGATGCTGTTCCATTCCAATGTGCTCCTGCTGGACAGACCTACGAACCATCTGGATCTGGAGAGCATTACCGCAGTGAATAACGGTCTGGTGAATTTCAAGGGCGTTGTTATTCTGTCGTCCCATGACCACGAGATTCTGGAAACTGTGGCAAACCGGATTATTGAAATTACCCCTGAGGGCTGTATTGACCGCCAGGGCACTTATGAAGAGTATCTGGAGTGGAAAAAGAACAGGGAATAATCCTGTAATGTTCATCGTAGGGAACGACCCCTGTGCCGTTCCGCCACACATACGGATACCACGGGGAACGACACAGGGGTCGTTCCCTACGGTATGCAAACAGCGCACCTCTGGACGATTCCGGACGTGCGCTGTTTGTTTTATGAAAGGTGGAAGAGGATGTCATTTCACCTGCTGCGAGAATGATACCAGCAGATCATTGAGCTCCTTCACCAGAGTTTTGCATTGTTTCGCAGTAACTTCGCCGCCGCCGAAAGACAGCAGCCCACGGATGGGCATATATTTCATCATTGCCTCCATCATATCCGCCGTACTTTCGCCCATGGCGTTTTCATCGGAGGAACCGCTGGACAGTCCGAACGCTGCCGCATATGGCTCCAGGATCTTCGCTGCGCCGTCTATCCGGAGCACATCTCCGATGGTGGTGTCCATCGTAATTTCTGTGGGGAGTATCTTTTCGCCCTGCATGGCAATGGTTTTCTGCGCTGTCAGAGCGGCAGAGGAATCTCCGGCGGCAAGGGTGTATTCTCCGGTTTCCACTACCCAGTCATGCTTCTGGACGTTGAAATAGGCAAACGCCCGGCGGTTCAGTTGGAATGTAACCGTTTTTGTCTCGCCCGGTTGTAACTCCACCTTTTCGAAACCGCAAAGCTCCTGCACCGGACGAAGTACAGTGTCACTTCCAGTAGGCGGCAGCATGTAGAGCTGCACGACTTCCTTGCCGGCACGGTCACCAGTGTTTGTCACATCCACGGAAACTGTCACTGTTTCCTCCTGAGAATAGGATGCCTTATCCGTGCGGAGATTGGATATGGCAAATGTGGTATAGCTCAGACCATGGCCGAAGGGGAACAGCACAGGCATTTTCTTTGTGGTGTAATAGCGATAGCCCACAAAGACGCCCTCCCGGTATTCCACTCTGTCACCCTCGCCCTGATAGGACAGGTAGGACGGATTGTCCTCCAATTTCAGCGGGAAAGTTTCCGCCAGATGACCGCTGGGATTCACATCGCCGTAGAGAATCTGTACTGTTGCACCGCCTACAGCCTGACCGCAGAGATACGCCTCCAGAACACCCTTGACCTTCTGGATCCAGGGCATTTCCACTGGCGAACCGCCGTGAAGTACGACCACTGTGTTGGGATTTGCCTGTGCTACGGCTTCGATCAGGGCATTCTGGCAGTCCGGCAGACGCATATGCTCCCGGTCGTAGCCCTCAGATTCGAAAATATCCGGCAGTCCGGCGAAAATTACCGCAGTTTCGGCTTCTTTTGCCGCCTGAACCGCTTCGGCAATGAGTTCCTCCCGGATAACATCGTCCGAGGTCTCATAGCCCTTGGCGTAGATCACCGGATAATCCTTTGCCATTTCCAGCGCAGATTCCACTTTGTAAGAGTTGATATGAGAACTGCCGCCGCCCTGATAGCGTGGGCTTTCGGCAAATGCGCCGATAAAGGCTGTCTTTTTGGTTTTGTCCAGAGGCATCACATGATCCTCATTTTTCAGCAGTACCATGCACTGCGCTGCAATTTCCCGTGCCAGCTCGTGGTCAGCGTCACGGTCAAAGACAGCGTCGGGATTGCGTCCCTTGATATAGCGGTCCACAATGGTGAGTATCCGTGTTACGGCAAGATCCAGGGTTTCCATGGAGAGTCTGCCGCAGCGGACAGCTTTCACGATTTCCGCATCCCGTTCGCCGAAGGAGCAGGGCATTTCCAGATCCATACCTGCCTCCAGATCGGCAACACGGTCGTTCACAGCACCCCAGTCACTGACCACAAAGCCGTCAAAGCCCCATTCTCCCCGGAGAATGTCCGTCAGTGCTTCACGGTTTTCTGCCGCATATACATCGTTGATGCGGTTGTAGGCACACATGACAGTCCAGGGCTTTTCTTCCCGGACAGCTGTCTCAAATGCCGCCAGATAGATTTCCCGTGCCGTGCGCTCGTCCATATCAGAACTGCTGCTCATACGGCGGTGTTCCTGATTGTTGGCGTAGAAATGCTTGATGCTGACGCCTACATTCTGACTCTGGACGCCCTTGATGAAGCCAGCCGCTATTTCGCTTGCCACATAGGGGTCTTCGGAGTAATATTCAAAATTTCTGCCGCACAGAGGGGAACGCTTGATATTGACAGCCGGTCCCAGCAGTACGCCCACATCTTCCGCCTGACATTCGTTGCCCAGTGCCTTTCCCATACGCTCTACCAGCCCACGGTCAAAGGAGGATGCCGTAGCGCATCCGGCAGGAAAACATACGGCTTTGATACTGTCGTTGATGCCCAGATGGTCGCCGGTCTGATCCTGCTTGCGCAGTCCGTGGGGGCCATCGCTCAGCATCATCTGCGGTACGCCCAGATGTTCCAGACCTTTTGTATGCCAGAAGTCATAGCCGGAGCAAAGTCCTGCTTTTTCTTCCAGCGTCATTTGCTTTACAATTTCGGGAATATTCATTGCAATTCCTCCAGTTTGTTTTTAATGAGGAATGAGGAGTTAGGAATTAGGAATGATGGTATCGCCTGCGGCGATGTATTATAATTTAGATCCGTGAGCGCAGCGAACACCGCCATTCCTCATTCCTAACTCCTCATTCCTAATTCAAAAAAGTATCATTCCGCCGGTGTTATCACCGCAAAGGAATATCCATCTACAGTCAGGGATTTGTCATAGGTTTCTCCCGTGAGCATATCCGTATAGGGCTGATCCAGTTCCAATGCAGCTGCATCGCTCTCAAAATTCTGTACAAAGATCAGCTTTTCCCGTTCCGATTCCCGCCAGGTGAGGCTGACGCCCTTGGGTACTTCTGTTTCCATGGCACGTTCCAGCTGCAGCCCCGATGCCAGCTTTTCATAGAAATCGCAGAAGAATTCCTCGTCTGCCGTGGCGCAAAGATGATACGCCGTACCTTTCCCGAAGCGGTTTTTCGTCAGCACGGGTGCTCCTGCATAGAAGTCCTCCTCATAGACGGAGAGCACCTCACAGGTAGTGGGATGGCACACCTCACACAGTTCTGTGAGCCGATAGCGTTTGTTGTTCCAGGTGGTGTGATTGGATTCGCAGTCATAGAGACTATCCGTTTCCTCCACCCAAAGCCCCAGCACATCGGACAGCTTTTCCTCTGTGGCTTCTCCCAGGAAGCACAGGTCAGTTTCATTTACCACGCCGGTGAAGCAGGTTGTCACAAGTGTGCCGCCCTGTTCCACAAAACGCCGTAGCTTATCCTGAATACTAGCACGGAACAGATACAGCATAGGTGCAACCACCAGCTTGTAGCCGCTGAAATCGGATTCACTGTCCACAATATCTGTGGTAATGCCGTTTTTCCAGAAATAGCTGTAATTTTTCCGGATGTTGCCGAAATAATCCAGACCGGCATTTCTCGGTCCCTGGCAGCAGTCCAGTGCCCACTTGTTTTCTGTGTCAAAAATAATGGCAGCCTGTGCCGGACTATCACTGCCGTATACCCGATCGGACAGCTTTTCCAGATCAACGCCTGTCTGTGCGACTTCCCGGAATGTCCGGGTATTTTCCGTGCCCGTATGGGAAATCACAGCGGAGTGGAACTTTTCACAGCTGCCCCGGCTCTGGCGGAGCTGGAAATACTGCCCGGAATCCGCACCGTGGGCAATTGCCTGAATCACGGAAAGCTCATGCATTCCCGGCTTTTTCAGCTTGCTGATGGATTGCCAGTTGGTGGCGTTAGGGGTGCATTCCATGAGCAAAAAGGGTTTTTTCTGGATGGAACGCATCATGTCATGGGTCATGGCGCAGTCCTTTGCCACTTCTTCATTGCCCCAGGGGTTGTGCCACTCAGGGTAGTTATCCCAGGAGATCACATCCAGGGCATCCCGGAACTTGAAATAGTTCAGCTCATAGGTATACATGGTCATCATGTTAGTTGTCACGGGAATATCCGGATTCACTGCCTTTACGGCGTCGATTTCCGTTTTCATAAAATCAATGGTCTGGTGGGTCACAAACCGCCGCCAGTCCAGATTCAGCCCATGGATAGAGGTTTCTCCGATGGGACTGGGGCTGTGTACCTGAGACCAGTCTGTGTAGGTATGCGACCAGAAGTGGGACCACCAGGCATGGTTCAGGGCATCCAGCGTGCCGTATTTCTCCTGAACCCACTGGCGGAACGCCTGCTGACATAGTTCACAGTGGCACTCGCCGCCGAATTCATTGGAAATATGCCACAGGATCACGCCGGGATGATTGGCATAGCGTTTTGCCAGTGCAGTGTCAATTTTGGTGACACGCTCCCGGTATACCGGTGAGGTATAGCAGTGATTGTGCCGATGACCATAGAGATTCCGTGCGCCGTCAGGACGCACCCGGAGCACCTCTGGATATTCCTGTGCCAGCCACTGGGGACGTGCGCCGGAAGGCGTCGCCAGAACGGTATAAATACCGTTTTCATATAGCTTGTCAATGATCTTGTCCATCCATTCAAAACGATAGACATCCTTCTGCGGCTCCAGATTCGCCCAGGAAAAGATGCCAAGGCTCACGCAGTTGATATGCGCCTCCTTGAACAGGCGGATATCCTCCTCCAGGATCTCCGGGCTGTCCATCCACTGCTCCGGATTATAGTCACCGCCGTGGAGCATATGGGGGAATTTCGGGGTCGCCGGTGAAAAGTTTCGTCCCATTGCCATAGTCCTTTCATCAAATCATACAAAAATCGAGAGGAAAATCAGTGAATTACTGAACACTTTTATTGTATCATATTTAACATGAAATAGCAAGCGCAACAAGGAAAAAAATTATTCCAACGGCGCAAATTGCGCATTTTCAGCGAATTGTATAAAAAACAGCCGATTATCCGCTCAACTGAAAATTCATTTTTGTTAAAAATGACGAGAACAGATATCTGCTCTCGTCTGTGTTTGATTCAATAAATGGCGGTTACATTACACAGAAAAATCCACATCCTGCCGTTTGTGCTCTTCTGATGCAAAAAATGTTCTGGGATGATGTCCGGTAAGCGAAGCCACAAAGGAAGAGGGAAATTCCTGACAGGCATTGTTATAAGCACCCACACTGTTGTTATACAGCCGCCGTGCCGCCTGTAGGTGCGCCTCTGTATCTGCCACACTGCGCTGTACTGTGGTAACTACCTCTACAGCACGAAGCTGGGGATATGCTTCTAATGTCATCTGGAGCTGTGCCGCCAGTGTCTCCATCCGCTGGGCAGCCGTGTTTCGTTCTTCCGGTGACATTCCCCGGCGCATCCGGATGGTTTCGATGAGGGTGTGACTTTCATGGGAGCAGTATTGCTTCATGAGCTGGTATTCCTTGGTGAGCTGATCGAATCGGCGCATCAATGCCACGTCAATATCCGCATCCAGTTCGTCTACCTTTGTGCGCATCCGCACAAGCCGGTTTGCAGTACGAATGACCCAGCTCACGCACCATATGATAAGTATAGCAACAAGAATTACCCAGAATAAGGGGCTGTGCAGTACATTCGAAATGAGATCCATCCATGTCATATCCATAGTAATATCTTTCCTTTTCTCTCAGAATCCCAGCGTATCATACAGCGCCATGAGCTGCATGGCTTCCTGTACCTTTGACGCCACACGGCTGCGTGCCTGCGCCAGGGATGCCGGTTCGTTTTTCGTACCCCGGAATTGATACAGGGTAAAATTTGTATTCAGCCCATACTGCACCTGATTTTCCGAGAACAGCAGCCAGAGCCGTCCCCCGGCATCACAGCCAAAGCGTTGGTATAAGGCAGCGAGCTGTTCCATCTGATCCGGCGTGATGAGATAGTATACCTCGTGAAGATCCTTCGACGGCATCCGGAACAGTCGGTTAAATGCCTCGACTTCCAGTCCCTCCGGCGTTTTCAACCCGTTTTCCATAATTTCTGCTTCGATTTCCTTGACTGTTGCACTGCACAATCCCACCGGCTCTGTGGCATAGTGCTGCATTTCCCGTTGAATCCAGAGACCGGAAAAAAGCACTTCCCGAAATGTGGCACCATCCTCATTCCGTTTATTGATAACACATGTAAAAACTGCCGCTTCAAAGGATTTTCCCTGAAAGACACCGGAAAAACATTCTCTTCCCTCATAGGAAAATCCTTCAGGGAATACCCCGGCACAACGTATCCTTTCCAGCTGACTGGCAGAGATCCCGGCTCCTTTCTGGTAGGATGCCGTTTCGCCGAAACCACGCCGCAGTTCCTCTAGAATAATCTGATTGGTGACCACATCCGGGAGTGGTTGGAATAGCTTGCCCAGATTCAGGTGACGCAGAATGAAAATTCCGATAAAGACAAAGACAACAAGGCTGAGAAAATTCATGCTGCTGCCGCTGCGAACCGTATCTGCTGACTCTTCCGCCGCTTCCCGGGCAGCCGTATCCTGAAACAAATTCTGGCAGACCTGCACAATGGATGCCGTAGAAAAGCCATCGCCGCTTGAAATCACCGGAACTACGGCAATCACCAGCCGCAGTACTGCCAGTGCCGCAATGACGATCAATATCCACCGCAGCGTTTTATTTCCCAATGCCTTTTTCACAGGTTCCTTTGGTTTCGTGGTGTTCTGTGTAGGCTGAGATTGAGGCGTGGGCGGCGGTGTGACAGGAGGTGGTGCAACAGGCGGCGGAGTCACCGGCGGTACATAAGTGTGATATGCGCCTGCCTTCCGGGCGAACTGCTTTGCTTCTTCCGCTGATTTTCTTGCCTGTTTTTCCCGGTACTTTTTCTGCCGGCTGTAGATAAAGCTGTAAACAAACAGAAGAGGAAAAAACACGGCAATGCTGGCGGCTGCCAATATGCAAAGCACAGGCATCAGCGTCTGAAACAGCTTTTCCGGCAAAACAGCCTCGACCATCGCAAGCACAACAGCGCCAATGAGACATGCCGAAAAAACCAGGATACAAATCTGGAGCAGCACCATGACCACACGTGATGACCGCATGAGGTTCCCTCCCTTTTTGCGGATTTTGTTATATTGCATTTTCAGTATATCAAAGGCGTATTCTAAAGTCAAGTTAAATTCTCGTTATGCATCCCTTCCGGCATCTCTGTGTGAAAACAATATTCTCCCGGTTTTCAGCGGCTTTTCAGCATCACTTCACGAAATGAACACATTGGGCATGTATACTGATACCATGCTCAAAGAGAGCATGTAACATCCTCTAACCGTTCTGTATACACCCCGATGCAGGACGGAAAATCCCCAATAATCCCTATATCATAGCAAAAAACGTCCCTCACCCCGGGGCGTTTTTTGTTTGGGGATTAGAGGCAACACCGCACAAAGAGCGCCTGACGGCTTTGCACGTCATATGCTTGCATCTTTTCCGTCATATTTCACAAAAATGCTCGTGAATACACAAAGTATTCACTGCGCTTTTTGTTTCATCTGACGAAAAATCTGACGGCACATCTGACGTACAATCTTTGTGCGGTATTGCCTAGAGTATGCGTAGGATGGGGCTTTCTTCCGATATTTCTGAAAGAACGAACAGAAACCCACTGTAGGGGCGGCCATTGGTCGCCCGCATTTCCACGATACATTTTCTGTAGGGACACAGTGTGCCGCGTCCTTATTGTAATTATTGAAAAGATATGTGCGATGAGATAACAAAACGGCGGAAGGAATCCTCCGCCGTTTTGATGTATATCCAGAAAAATTTACTGCTGTTTCTCCGGCTGTTTTTTACCTGTTGCAAAACAAATCCAGAAAATCACCGCCAGCAATGCCACTGCCAGACACATCCATAAGCTGAGTACCAGCCAGCCCTTTGCGGCGAACATGTCATAATAGCCCTTGAGGTAGATCAGACAGATCAGCGCCGGGACAACATAGCTCAGGTAACCCCGGATCCACTTGGGCACACGGAGACCGGTTCCCGTATTGGCTTCTTCCAGGAAATGATTCCAGCCCCAGCCGTTTTTCCGCACGCAGAACAACACAAAGGTGAGGGAACCCAGGGGAAGAATATTATAGGACACCAGGAAATCCTCCAGATCCATCACTGTGGAACCGTCACCGAAAGGCTGAAAACCGGCGAGAAGATTGAAGCCCAGAATTGCCGGCAAGGACAGGACGAAGATCAATACCAGATTTACCAGAAGAGATTTTTTCCGGCTCCAGCTGCCCAGTTCAACAGTCATCGTAATGATATTTTCAAACACGGCAATGACGGTGGACAGTGCTGCAAAGGACATGAAAATAAAGAAGCAGCTGCCCCAGATCCGACTTGCCGCCATATGGTGGAACACATTGGGCAGGGTGATGAACAGCAGGGACGGCCCTGCATCCGGGTGAATGCCATAGGAGAAGCACGCCGGAATAATAATGAGACCTGCCATGAGGGCGATACCCGTGTCCAGAATCACCACATTGACAGCTTCTCCCAAAAGGCGGCGTTCCCGTTTGATATAGCTGCCGAAGATCTCCATAGCACCGATACCCACGCTCAGGGTAAAGAAAGCGTGAGTCATTGCGGCAAAAGCCACAGAACCGATACCCTTTTCCTCCAGCCGCTGGAAGTCCGGTACCAGATAGAATTTCACCCCTTCCAGAGCGTTATCCAGCCGCAGGGAATTCACCACGAGAATGATCATCAATGCCATGAGCAGAAGCATCATGATCTTTGTGACTTTTTCGATACCGTTTTGCAGACCCAGGGCGCAGATGCCGATGCAGAGTACAATAACAATAGCGGCGAACAGGATCATAATCCCCGGAGAATCCAGCATATCCGAGAAGAAAAGTGCAGTTTCCTCGGCGCTGACGCTGGTGATCTTACCGGAGATATAGAGGTAGGCGTAATAGAGCATCCAGCCTGCCACCATAGTGTAAAACATCATGAGCAGATAGTTTCCGGCGATGCCCATATATTTGGTAATATGCCAGCGGCTGCCCGGCTGTTCCAGGATATTCATCGCCTGTGAGATACTCCGGCGGCTGCCTCGTCCGATGGCGAATTCGCAAAGCAGGATCGGCAGACCCAGCAGAAGCAGGCACAGCAGGTAGATCACCAGAAATGCGCCGCCGCCGTTTTCACCGCAGATGTACGGGAATTTCCAGACGTTTCCCAATCCGATGGCGCAGCCGGCAGAGACGAGAAGGAATCCCAGCCGGGAGTGAAAAGTCGCTCTGCTCTTTGTTGATTGTTCCATAATATTCTCCTTTTGTAAAAATAATCTGGCACATTCGTGCATGAAGTATGTCTATTATAACATATTTCCGGCAGTAGTGCAAGAGGCAGGGAAAGTAAAATAAAGGGAATGTCATTTGTTTTATTCCAGAAAGTCATCTTCCCATTTTCAGAAAGGTTGCCCAGGTAAGCTGATCCAGCTGAGCACAGCTGGCTCGCCCTAAAGATGGCGAGCCACCGGGACGTTTGCAAGGCTTTACTTTTTCAAGTGCTTTCACAAGGAGGGGCGGTCTTGTTCGCCCCTCCTCGAAAAAGCTGTCGCTTTTTCTCACCACCCTCGACCCGCGCCGGAGTACGGCACAGGGTGTTTCGCCGCTGCGGCGGCGACAAGGGGCTTTGCCCCTTGACCCCACCAGCATTTTTGAAAAATTGCTGGATCAAAAAACTTCATTGCCAAGCTGCCTTTCTGAAAATGGGGGGGAAAAAATAATTCTAACAATACAAAAACGGTGCAGGGAATATGTCCTTGCACCGTTGTTTTCATATTATAATTGCTTCCAATTACTTTGCCAGAGCCTGTTCTGCTGCTGCCAGCTTTGCGCTGCATACGAACACATCCATTGCCTTCTGCAATTCCTCTTCCGTGGGGAATGTGGGAGAAATACGGATATTCTCATCCTCCGGATCCACACCGTAGGGGAAAGATGCGCCTGCACCGGTCAGTACCACGCCTGCCTCCTTGCACAGCTGAACAATACGCTTTGCACAGCCCTTCTGATTGAAGGAGATGAAATAACCGCCCAGAGGATCCGACCAGTTTGCAATGTCCAGATCGCCCAGTTCACGTTCCAGCGTGTCAATCACAATGCGGAACTTCGGTGCGATCAGTGCCTGATGCTTCTTCATATGCTCTACCAGATTCTCGAACTTGCCGTCAAAGAACCGCAGGTGACGCAGCTGATTCATCTTATCGTAGCCGATGGTGGAGAAGCCCAGAGCGTTTTTCAGGTACTTCAGATTGTTCTCGCTGGCTGCAACCATGGCAACGCCGGAACCCGGATGGGTGATCTTGGAGGTAGATGCGAACATATAGCAAATATCCTCGTTGCCGACTTTCTTTGCCTCTTCCAGCAGATTTGCCTGTACCGGCGGATTGTCGGTCAGGTGGTGTACACAGTAGGCATTATCCCAGAAAATGCGGAAATCCTTTGCCTTGGGCTTCAGCGCCGCAAAACGCTTTACCACTTCGTCACTGTATACCACGCCGCCGGGGTTGGAGTACATAGGAACACACCAGATAGCTTTGATGGTGTCATCCTCTGCCACCAGACGCTCTACGATGTCCATATCCGGACCGTCCTCACGCATGGGCACATTCACAAGCTCCATGCCCAGGAACTGGCTCACTGCAAAGTGACGGTCATAGCCCGGCACCGGACAGAGGACCTTTACCTTGTCGTACTTACCCCAGGGCTTTTCGCCCAGAACGCCGTTTGTCATGGCGAGGGACATTGCCCAGTACATAATATTCAGACTGGAGTTGCCGCACACAATGAGATCCTCCGGCTTTACACCCAGCATAGGTGCAAAAAATTCCTTTGCCTCCGGCAGACCGTCCAGACAGCCGTAGTTGCGGCAGTCCAGCCCGTTTTCTGCACGATAGTCCTCCTCGGAGAGGCAGGTGGTAATGCCGTTGGTCAGATCCAGCTGCTTCGGCGACGGCTTGCCTCTGGACATATCCAGCTTCAATTCTGCTGCCTGAAATGCAGCATACTGCTTCTGACATTCTGCTTGAAACGCTTCCAGCGCTTCACGGTTCATCTCTGATACTCTCATTTTCCTCACCTGACCCGGTTTCGGGTCTGCTCCTTCTGCAAAAAATCTGTCGTACGGCATTGCTGCCGTCACACCGCATTCTATTATACCACATCTTTCACTGGAGTGCAAGTGTTCTCGCAGAAAAAACAAAAAGCAAGGTTTTTACCGTTTTTCACCGTTTATGCTAAACCGCCCCGCTGGAAAAATCCAAGCTGAATGATATATGTACAGCCGCAGAGGAAATGATAGCGGTCGCCGATGGGACTGAGCAGAATGGATTCTGCGAACTTCTCGCCGGCGAAATCCTTGGCAGCCTTCCGGATCATGTTCAGATTCTGTTCCGTAAAGCCGAAGCGGTACAGGCTGATATATTCCGTAAAGTACAGGCAGTGGAGACTGTGCAGCATTGTGCAGAATTTTTTCAGGACAGATTCCACAATGGGCTGCAAAGCCGTATCAGTTTCCGATGCCGTCAGCAGAGGTGCCAGCGTCAGCCGGGACAGATCGCCATCCAGCAGCTTGCACAGCTCCGGCGTCTTGCCGTCCCGGAACAGCGGAGAGACCAGCTCGCCCAGTGCTGCCGGGGACAGCTCTGCACGGACGCTTCCCTGAGGATAGCCATCCAGAGGCTTGCCGTTGGGGTCAACGCTGAGGGATTCCACAAAGTCACCGGAATCCATGACGCCGGCAAGGGGGGTGTTGCCGTGCATAGGAATAGCGCAGTAGTGCTTGTCATCCCAGTACAGGAACACCTGGTTCACAGACTTGGCGTGGCTCTCTCTATAGTGGATGCCTGCCATGGCAAACTGTGTGATGGCGCTGTCGATATAGATGGGCAGCTCGGTGCGCTGCTCCAGCTTTTCCTGCAATTCCGGGAAACAGGGCTTTCCCTCCTGGCTGGATTCGCAGCCCAGAGCCTGATACATGGACGGCATGATGCCGACACCAATACCCAACAGGTTTTCCTTGGAAAGGCAGCTGTTCTGAAGCATGGTGGTAATTGTGGAATCCACCAGATCCAGTATTTCCGGAATGGAAATATTGCCCTCATGCGCCACTGTCTTTTTATCCAGAGCAGCGGAATTCAGTGTGGTCAGGCCGATGGAGAGTTCCTTTTCGTCAATATACACACCGATGGCAAATTTATAGGTCTCATTGATATCCAGCAGGATCTTGCGTCTGCCCTTGCGGACTTCCATGCCCGGTTCAATAGGCTCCTCGCCGATCTCTTCCAGAATGTGCTGGTCGATCATTTCGTTTGTAATGATTGTTACGGCTGCACGTGTGATCTGCAATATGCTGGAAATATCTACACGGGAAATAGGGCCCTGTTCCCGGACAACACGCAGGATCTGCATCCGGTTCCGTCTCTTTAAGTCAAGCTTGCTAATACCACAATCATTCATTTTTGATTCCTCTTTCAATTTGTTTCCGTCGTTCTGTACAGTGGATATCTGCAATTTTTTCCGCAAATGGGGATGATCGCAAATGCAGCAAAATATCTAATACAGATTCACTGTACCCTTCTTATTTATTTATTTTACCATACATTCCACAGGATTGCAACCCTGGAAATGAATCTATTGAAAAATTTACAGAAAGGACATAGACTCTGTTTTCTGTTGTGGTGCCTTGCAATTTGGGGGTGTATCTGTGCAGGGGAAAGCAGGAATGCCGCTTTCACTATGGATATAATTGGAATATCCGAACACCATTTTACGGAGATTCATGTCCGAGAAATGTCAGAGCCTGTTTCGCATCTTTTTCCACGCATCTTTTTGGCGAATTTTGTCGCTTTCTGCGTTGAAAATTCACTCAAAAATCTACGTAGTACCCTGTCACATCTAAAAATGTATCTTACCCGTTTTCAAAAAGGTTGCTCAGGC
>JBJFHO010000098.1:0-2996 GCA_051893675.1 Ruminococcus sp.
GACAGCTTTTTCGAGGCGGGGCGAACAAGACCGCCCCGCCTTGTGAAACCATCTTGTCAAGTAAACCCTTGCAAACGTTCCGGTGGAACGTTTGCAAATCCAATGACACAAAAAATAAAAAACACGCTTATCACGCTCCAGCTTGTTTCACGTGAAACAACGGACAAAACGATTGAATAGATAGGTTTAAGATAATGGATAATACAACAAATGAAAATTATTTTATCAACGGAAAGCAGAAGATCACGAATATGGATATCGGCGACAGAATGCAGGAGGCATTTCTTGCCTACGCCATGTCCGTTATCGTGGCACGTGCTCTGCCGGATGTGCGTGACGGTCTGAAGCCCGTACACCGACGGATTCTCTACACCATGTACGAAAAGGGACTGACACCGGATAAGGCATACCACAAGTGCGCCGATACCGTCGGTTCCGTGCTGGGTAGCTATCACCCTCACGGTGACGCTTCCGTTTATGATGCGCTGGTACGTCTGGCGCAGACATTCTCCATGCGGTATGTGCTGGTAGACGGTCAGGGTAACTTCGGTTCCGTAGACGGCGATCCGCCTGCTGCTTACCGTTATACAGAAGCTCGTATGTCGAAGATCGCCACGGAGATGCTGACGGATATCCACAAGGAAACCGTTCCCTTCGTGCCCAACTACGACGACCGTCTGAAAGAACCGGCAGTACTCCCCTCCCGGTTCCCCAATATTCTGGTAAATGGTTCCATTGGTATTGCCGTAGGCATGGCAACCAATATTCCGCCTCACAATCTGGGCGAAGTCATTGATGGCATTCATATGCTGATTCAGAATCCGGACTGCACCATGGATGAGCTTATGACCTGTATCCAGGGTCCGGACTTCCCTACCGGCGGCATTATTATGGGTCGCAGCGGTATTCGTGCAGCATACGGCACGGGCAGAGGCAGGATTACCCTCCGGGGTCAGACACATTTCGAAAAAGTACGTGGCAGAGAGTCTATCGTCATTACGGAGATTCCGTATATGGTCAACAAGGCTCGTCTGGTGGAATCCATTGCCGCTCTGGCAAAGGACAAGCGCATTGAGGGTATTTACCATATTCAGGATGAATCCAGCCGTGAGGGTATGCGTATTGTGGTTGAGCTGAAAAAGGATGCCAATCAGCAGATCGTACTGAACAAGCTCTTCTCCTACACCCAGCTGCAGGATACTGTCAGCGTGAATATGCTGGCATTGGTGGACGGCGAACCGAAAACTCTCAGCCTGAAACAGGTGCTGGAGCACTACCTCCAGTTCCAAGTGGAGGTTATCACCAACCGAACCAAGTTTGATCTGGATAAGGCAAAGAAGCGTGCCCATATTTTACAGGGCTTTGTAGTTGCCATTGACTATATCGACGAGGTTATTGCCATTCTGCGGAGCAGCAAGACCATTCCCGAAGGTAAGGCACGCCTGATCGAACGGTTCAAAGAGGTGGATATGTCTGCCCTGCTGGATCGTGCCCAGTATGACGTGGAGCATTACCATCTGGAGCATCAGATCGGTCTGTCGGAGGAACAGGCTGAGGCAATCGTGCAGATGCGTCTGGGTGCTCTGACCGGTATGGAGCGGCAGAAAGTGACTGACGAACTGTATGGTCTCATGCAGAAAATTACAGATCTGCTGGATATTCTGGCAGACCGCAGCCGGATCTATCAGATCATTGAGGACGATCTCAGCGAGATCCGCCGGAAGTACGGCGATGTACGGCGGACGCAGATCGAAACGGTTGACGGCGAAGTGGATATTGAGGATCTGATTCCTGTAGAGGATTGCGTTGTCACCTACACAGACAGCGGTTATATCAAGCGCATTCCGGCGGATGTCTACAAGAGCCAGCGCCGTGGCGGCCGTGGTGTGACAGGCATGAAGCAGCGGGAAGAGGATTTCGTCAGTGAACTGCTTATCAGTTCCTCCCATGCCAATATTCTCTTTATCAGCAATCTGGGCGTCATGTACAAGCTGAAATGCTACGAGCTGCCTGAGGGCTCCAAGAATGCACGGGGAACGAATATTGTCAATCTCCTGCCCCTGAATCAGGGCGAGAAGATTGCCGCAGTACTCACGACGCCGGACTTTGATGAGGGCAAGTATGTGGTCATGATCACACGCTCCGGCAAGATCAAGCGGACAGCCCTTTCTGCATATAAGAATGTCCGCAAAAATGGTCTCATTGCCATTGGTCTGGACGAGGGCGACGAGATTGCGGCAGTGCGGCTGACAGACGGTTCCAACCGGTTGTTTGTAGCTACCAGAAATGGTATGGCAATCCGTATTGACGAAAATGATGTCCGTCCTATGTCCCGTTCCGCACACGGCGTCAAGGCAATTACCCTCCGTGACGGGGATGCTGTGGTATCCATGGCAAGAGAACGGGAAGGCGCTTCGCTGCTGACTGTATCCGAAAACGGCTATGGCAAGAGGACAGCGCTGGATGAATATCGGATGCAGTCCAGAGGCGGTCTTGGTCTGACCAATTACAAGGTGGACGAGGAACGTGGTCATGTCTGCGGCATTAAGGTTGTGGATGAGACGGATGATATTATGTTTATCTCCAGCGACGGCGTTATTATCCGTGTGCCTTGCGAGGAAATCCGGCTGATGGGACGTACTGCAAAGGGCGTGCGTGTTATGCGTGTGTCTGAGGGACAGAAGGTAGTTGCCTTTACCCGGACAGAAGCCGCACAGGAGGAAGATATTCCGGAAGAGGAAACCGATGCGGAAACAGAGGCAACGGAATCCCCTGCGAATAATGAAAACACTTCTGCGGAAGAATAATGCTGCGTGAAACCTCACGCAAAAAACAGCGGTAGTCCAGAACTGCCGCTGTTTTGATATAAAATGACTTGTTACATTCTCCGCACGCCGCAGGCGGCAATGAAGTTTTTTGGTCCAGCAATTTTTCAAAAATGCTGGTGGGGTCAAGGGGCAAAGCCCCTTGTCGCCGTCCGCAGACGGCGAAATACC
>JBJFHO010000099.1:0-2983 GCA_051893675.1 Ruminococcus sp.
CGAAATGATAGCGGCAAATTCTTCAACAGGTTGATATGGGATTAGTATTAAATATGGGAGGACATTCCTATGTATGAGTTGAAAACATCGGCTTCATTTGACAGTGCACATTTCCTGGCAGGATATGAGGGAAAGTGCTCCAATCTCCATGGGCATCACTGGCGCATGGAGGTGACTGTGGGCGCAGAGACCTTGCAGGAAGATGGCGTACAGCGGGGTATGGTTCTGGATTTCGGCGATGTGAAAAAAGCTGTACGCACGCTGGCGGACAGTTATGACCATGCGCTGATCTATGAAGAGGGCTCCTTGCAGAGCACGACCATTGAGGCACTGCTTGCTGAGGGATTTCGTCTGATCGCAGTGCCATTCCGTCCGACTGCGGAACATTTTGCCCGGTGCTTTTTTGAAAAATTCCAGGCAGAGGGTTTGCCGGTACTGCGTGTGGCTGTCTATGAAACGCCGGAAAATTGTGCGATTTATGGGGTGTGAATATGAATCAGTTTACAGTAGCGGAGACCTTTGTCAGCATTAACGGAGAGGGTGTCAATGCCGGGGCACTGGCAGTTTTTATCCGGTTCTGCGGCTGCAATCTGTCGTGCAGCTTTTGTGATACCAAGTGGGCGAATCAGAAGGATACGCCGGTGCAGAATATGACCGCAGAACAGCTGGTGCAGTATGTGCAGAGTACCGGTGTCCATCGGGTGACTCTGACCGGCGGTGAACCCCTTTTGCAGCCGGGTATCGAAGAACTGATCACGGCACTGAGCGCGCTGGGCTATCGGGTGGAGATTGAGACAAACGGCAGTATTCCGCTGGAACCTTTTGCGTCCCTTTCTTTTCGCCCCAGCTTCACTATGGACTATAAATTGCCGGGCAGCGGTATGGAATCCCATATGCTGACGGATAATTTCCTGCTGCTGAATAATAAGGATACAGTGAAATTCGTGGTAGGGGATAAGGATGATCTGGAGCGTGCCAGAGAAGTGATCCGGCAGTATGCTCTGACGGCACGGTGTGCGGTCTTTCTCAGCCCGGTATTCGGTTCCATCGAGCCGGCGGAGATCGTGGAGTTTTTGAAGAAACATACCTTAAATGGCGTGCGGCTCCAGTTACAGCTGCACAAATATATCTGGGATCCACAGGCACGTGGTGTCTGAAAAAGGAAGTGATACAGTGGATACCAAGGCAATTGAACAGCATATTCGTGGAATTCTGGAGGCGATCGGAGAAAACCCGGATCGGGAAGGACTCCGGGAAACGCCTCAGCGTGTGGCACGGATGTACGAGGAGATCTTTGCCGGAATCGCATATTCCAATCATGAAATTGCACAGATGTTCGGCAAGACCTTTGAAGCACCTGACCCGAATCAGTCACAGACGGCTGTGGTGGTAAAGGATATCAGCGTGTTCAGTTACTGTGAGCATCATCTCGCATTGATGTACGATATGAAAGTGAATGTGGCATATGTCCCCCGGGAACGGGTTATCGGGCTGAGTAAGATCGCTCGTATCTGTGATATGGCAGCAAGGCGGCTGCAATTGCAGGAACGGCTGGGAAGAGATATTGCGGAAATCCTCATGGAGGCGGCGGATACGCCGGATGTGGGCGTGGTCATTACTGGCTCTCACAGTTGCATGACAGCCCGGGGAATCCGGAATGTTTCTTCCCGGACAACCACAAAAACCTTCTGCGGTGCGTTCCAGACAGAGCGTACATTGCAGGAATTGCTATAGGAGGCAAGGGCATGAAAGCATTGGTTCTCTTCAGCGGCGGTGTGGATAGTACCACTTGTCTGGGTCTGGCGGTGGAAAAATACGGCGCAGATCAGGTATTGGCACTGTCGGTGTATTATGGACAGAAGCACAAGAAAGAAATGGAAGCAGCGGAAAAGATCGCAAAGCATTACGGCGTTCCCTGGAAGCAGCTGGATCTGGCACTGATCTTTGCAGATTCCAATTGCTCGCTGCTGTCCGGCTCTACGGAGGAAATTCCCAAGGAAAGCTATGCGCAGCAGCTGGAGCATACGGGCGGCAGTCCGGTTTCTACCTATGTGCCTTTCCGGAATGGTCTGTTCCTTTCGTCGGCGGCAAGTATTGCATTGTCTCATGGCTGCGAAGTGATCTATTATGGTGCGCACAGCGATGATGCAGCCGGGAATGCCTATCCGGATTGCAGCAGTGCATTCAACGATGCCATGAACCAGGCGATCTATCTGGGCAGCGGAAATCAGCTGCATATTGAGGCACCCTTTGTCAACTGGACAAAGGCACAGGTAGTGAAAAAAGGTTTGGAGCTTGGCGTGCCCTATGCGCTGACCTGGAGCTGCTATGAGGGCGGTGAGACACCTTGCGGTACTTGCGGTACCTGCCGTGATCGTGCAGCAGCTTTTGCGGCAAACGGTGTGGCAGATCCGGCGTTGGGAGGTGAATCAATTGGCAGGACGAAGTGAGGAAGAAAAGGGCGATATCACGCTGCTGGGCAACCAGAATACCCAGTATGCAAGCGATTATGCGCCGGAGGTGCTGGAGACCTTTCCGAACAAGCATCCGGGACGGGACTATTTTGTCAAGTTCAATTGCCCGGAATTTACCAGTCTCTGTCCGATTACGGGACAGCCGGATTTCGCAACGCTGTATATCTCCTATGTGCCGAGAGAACGCATGGTGGAGAGCAAATCCCTGAAGCTGTATCTCTTCAGCTTCCGGAATCACGGCGATTTTCATGAGGACTGCGTCAATATCATTATGAATGATCTGATCCGGCTTATGGATCCGGCGTATATTGAAGTCTGGGGGAAATTTTTGCCCCGGGGCGGTATTTCCATTGACCCCTATTGCAATTATGGAAAACCGGGGACGAAATGGGAACAGGTGGCGTGGGAGCGTCTGACTCATCACGATCTGTACCCGGAAACGGTGAATAACCGTTAAGAGTCTGTTTAAGATCTGGAGACAGTCGGATTTTCGAGCAGATTTTCGTCCT